>JAQVGX010000003.1 GCA_028696515.1 Candidatus Dojkabacteria bacterium
GTTTATATATAATCAATATAACATAGCATTAACTACTATATATGTAAAGATGGAAAAAATAACAAAAAGTTTAGGAGAACCTGCTTATAGAGCCAGACAAACTATAGATAGGCATAATGATTGCAACAGCAACAAGTCCTACCATTAAACCCACAAATATAAGCAAAATAGGCTCAAGAATGGTTGCCATATTTTTGACTACCCCGTCCAGTTCTTTTTCGTAAAACTCACCAAGATAGAGAAGATTGCTTTCCAGGTTCCCGGTCTTTTCACCAAGGCTGATCATTCTAGACGCAAGCGGTGGAATTAGCTTCGGGTATTCTTTAAGAATTGAATACAGGGTTTCTCCCGAGCCGACATGTCCAGATGTTTTCCTGATCAAATCTTTATAGATAAGGTTGTTTGCAGTAGATTCAAGTGACTCCAAGGCTGCCTGAATTGGTACTCCGCTTTTGACAAGTGTCCCCAGAGTTCTACTGAGTCTTGATATCTGAGATACAACATACAAATTACCAAATACCGGAAGCCCTAGCTTCACTTTATCCAAGATCTTCCTTGCGACAGGAATCTTTCCCAGTATAGTGTAAAGACCCGAAACACCAATTAGCCCAGCTATAATGAGATACCAGTAATTTCTAAGAATCCTCATCGCTCCAAGCACAATCGAAGTCACAAGAGGAAGCTCATCTCCAAATGAATCATACAGATCGGTTATCTTTGGCAGAACAAATATTGATAAAGATAGGGTTACAATGATAGTAGCAAAAAAGATTATTCCCGGATACATCAAAGCTCCTTTTATCTTCTTTTTCAACTCATAATCCTTTTCTAGCTGAATTGACAGATACTCCAGATTTTCAGGCAAAGTCCCTCCTCTTTCTCCAGAGTAAATCATATCAACAAAGATGGATGGAAAGTCCTTGGGATATCTCATGAAACTCTCCGCAAGAGGCTGGCCACCTTCGACATTTTTCCTTATCTCCCCGAGGATATCCCTTAGTCTTTTTGATGTAGTCTGCATAGCTAAAGCATCCAGAGCCTCAACTATATCAAGACCCGCTTTCAATGCTATAGCAAGATGTTTTGCCAGAATGATCTTCTCAAGAGGCTTGATCCCTCCGAAACTAAGCAGCTTGCTTTTTCCTTCATTTTTTGTGAGCATACTTTTATATTTCTGAAACACGAACTACTTCCTCGATTGAGGTAACACCCATAAGAACCTTGCGTATACCATCCTCGAACATAGTTGTCATCCCTTTGGAAAGAGCTTCTTTTTGAATATCTCCTCTCGTAGCTTCTTTCTTTGTTATGACCTTTCGGATACCTTCATCAACAATCAGAACCTCATATATACCAGTTCTTCCAGAGTAACCGGTTTTATTACAAGAGTTGCATCCTTTCCCTTCATATACAAGAATTCTGCCGATATCTTCTTTCCCTGAGAATTTACTAAATATCTTTCCGTATAAATCTACCTCCTCCTTTGTGAGTGAACGGCTCTGGATACACTGCGGACATATTCTCCTGACCAGTCTTTGAGCTATTACCAAGTTTACTGTAGAAGCAATAAGATAGGCCTTTATCCCCATGTCAGTAAATCTTGGTAAGGTTGTAGCAGAATCATTTGTATGAAGTGTCGAAAGCACCAAATGACCAGTCATTGCAGCGTTTACAGCTATCCTTGCGGTTTCCTCATCTCGTATCTCTCCCACCATAAGAATATCAGGATCTTGTCTTAAAAGAGATTTCAATCCTTCAGCGAAAGTCAGATTTGTCTTTGGATTTACCTGAACTTGGTTGACTCCTTGTACACTATATTCTATGGGATCTTCAATAGTAGAAATATTTACTTCCTTCTTATTCAAAAGTTTGAGGATAGCATAAAGAGTAGTCGTCTTCCCGCAACCCGTAGGCCCGGTTGCTAATACCATACCATGGGGACGAGTAATCGCTGTCCTGACCTTTACAAGATCCTCCTCAGCCAATCCAAGTTCACTCAATGCGAAGAATTTATTTTTTGAAGATAGAAGCCTCATCACAACCTTCTCACCCCATGCTATCGGGAGAACAGAAACACGTATATCAACTTTTTCATCCTCACTTTTGTACATAAATCTACCGTCCTGAGCACTATTATGCTCGTCTGTACGAAGTTTTGCCACAACTTTGACTCTGCTGACAATCCTATCCTCTATTTGCTTAGGCATTTTGATAATAGTATGTAGTATTCCGTCTATTCGAAATCTGATCAAAACCTCCTCTTCAGTTGGCTCAATGTGTATATCTGAGGCAGTATTCTCATGTGCATAGTCCAGTATGAGGTTCAGCATCTCAACAATCGGAGTCTCTGAACTTTCCTCTCTGCTTGCTTTATTTATTGTCTGCTTTATCAGATCATCAAATTCTGCATAAAGCCCTTGTTTATATTTGTTCAATGAGTTCTTGAAATCTCTTTCAGTAATATAGTAAGGGACAACATCCTTTCCTGTTTTCTTCTGCAAAACGTGAAAAAACTGAATATTGAGGGGATTAGGCGAAGCAACTTTTAGTGTATATTTATCCTCCTCGAATGCAATAGCTTTTTGTTTCTGGGCCAGAACTTTTGGAATAATGTTAAGAACTTTTTCGTCAACCGACTTCTTCTGGAGGGTCGCAAAAGGCACATCAAGTTTAGCAGCTATTAGCTGACCAATCTGCTCATCGGTAAGAAGGTTCTTCTCTACAAGATAATCCTGAAGATCAATAGACTTTTTATCAGCTTCTTTTAAGAGAGACCTCAAAACACTGGTCTCCAACACACCACCTTCTTCAATTAATTCTTTTAATTCCCTATTTGTAAATTTCATAGATTAGCTACTACTATTAATAGTATCTTCAACTTTTTTTAGTACTTCATTTATTGAAACATTGCTCTTAACTATATAATCAACTGCTCCCAACTCCTTACCTTTTTCTATATCACTGTCTTGTCCAAGATTAGACAGAACTATCACCGGAATATTCGCAAGCTCCGGATCCTCTTTTATTTTTTTCAACACATCATAACCATTCATTTTCGGCATCATAAGATCCAACAAAACTAGATCCGGCTTATCATTCTGGATACTTCTCAAGGCTGCCTCGCCATCCTCAACTTCTATGACTTCATAGCCGGATTTCGCTAATTTCGATTTTATTATTGATCTAAGAAACGTTTCATCCTCTGCAATTAATATTTTTCTTACTGCCATCGGTAATTTACATTAAATATTAGTATCATTATATACTATTCAAGAACCTTTTCAATTTATTGTATTAATGCCCAGATTATTCCTCCTTCCAAAAAATTGGCGAGATCTCTTTCGTTCCTTCTTTCTTTTCTATGCCCGCCAACGGGATTGTAAACCAAGCTTCTGTTCCCTTCCCCTCCTCGGACTTTATGCCTACCTCTCCTCCTAGCAGTTCAACCAAAGATTTTACTAAGTAGAGACCCAAGCCATTCCCTTCATTTTCTATCGCAGCTGCATTCTCTGCCCTAAAGAATTTCGTAAAAAGTTTCTTTTGTTCAGCTTCTGGTATTCCTATCCCAGAATCTTTTACAGTAAACTTCATATCTTTCTTGCCCCTCTCTATCCGAAATTCTATCTCACCTTCATCGGGAGTATACTTAACAGCATTGGAGATCAGGTTTGCAACCACTTCTCTCAAAAGTTTAGGATCAGTATTGATTTTGTCCATTTTCCCGGCATCAAAATCAAACTTCTGCTTCTTCTGCGCTATAAGCTTTGAAAACTCATAGACTACATCACTTGCAAGCTTTTTGATGTCAGTTGCCTTTGGATCAACTGAAAGCTGGCCTGACTCTATTCTTGAAACATTCAGTAAGCTGTTCACAAGATCGACCATCCTTTGAGTAGAAACATACGCTCTCCTTGCAAGCATGTCTTGCTCATTTTTCAGCTTCCCAGCATCTCCTCCGATGAGCATCTCTAATGTCCAACGAATAGCAGAAAGCGGAGTCCTCAGCTGATGTGAAGCAATAGAAACAAACTCTGTTTTCATTCGATCTACCTCTTTCTCCTTGGTAATATCTCTCTCTATTCCAACAAAAAACACGACTTCATCTGAATCGTCTACAACAGGACATATACTCGCGAGTGCAGTATATTTTTCTCCATTTTTTCTTTTATTCTGCACCTCCCCTTCGAATACTTTTTTCTTTTTCTTTATAGTATCCCACATCTTTTCATATACCTCTTTCTTCATAAGCCCTCCCCAGTTCTGTTTACTCCCTGCTTTCTGACCAATAATTTCCCTAATATCAAAACCAGTAATTTTTTCAACTGCTTTGTTTGCATAATTGACCATCCCATCTGCATCCGTTATGACAATATGATCAGAAACATTCTCTACAGCTAACATAAATTTATTTAGCTCTTCAGCACGTTTCTGTGAAATATCTTTCTCCTCCTTTACATCTTCAAGCAAACTTATCATCGCAACCCGAGTATCTTCAAGTTCTTTCACTTTATTGCCTAGATCTTTTGTTTTATCTTCAATTTTGATCTCCATATTCTTATAAAAATCACGTATACGTTCTCTCATATATTCAAAAGATTTTGATAAGCTCCCAATCTCATCATTTCTTCTCGTAAGAGATTCATCTACCTTGAAAGCAAAGTTACCGCTTGAAACCTCTTTCGAGTAGGACTCTATAATTCTCAATGGGTTTGATTGTTTCTTGATAACATAAAATAAGATCCCTGAATTTGCAAATATAGATGCAAAGATCATGATACTCAGGATTTCTGTTAGATGAAGAGAGGCATATGTTAGATCTCTTTTTTGTATACTTCTAAAAAGGTATATACTCCCGTCACCGGTTTTACCAAGTAATGATAATTTGTCCACTCCTTGCTCATCAAGAAATTCTACTGCTGTGAAATCACCATCAACAAACCACCTATCCTTTGGGACATTTATCCCCAATGGATCCAGTGTTTCTCCAGGATACCTATTCTCCACTTTCAAGCTTTCTTTTTCCGCTTCGCTTAATGGCCATAAAGTTTTGTACTGGATACTTTCATCGGTAGAAAAAAAGATCACTCCCGAATTATCGATCAACATTATTCTTCCAGAACCTCGGGAAAGTTCCTGAGAAATAGCTTCTATGATGGCAGTTGGATTTATTTTCACCACTACAACACCAAGCAGAGTACCATCATCATCCATCACCCTTGAAGAAGCATAAAATCCTGCTTCATTGCTCGTCACCCCTTTAGCTATATAAAGAGATCTTTCTCCATTCACAGCTTTTTGGAAGTATGGCCTAAAACTATAGTCCTTCCCCACAAAATCAGGACTTGTAGACACATAGGTCATACCTGTATCATCCATAAGATACAAAGCTGAAAAAACTTCTCCACCAACATAATGGTGCTGAAGAATCATCAATACATCCTCTTGTTGGGGTACCTTATCGACCGTAAGATAATTCTTTATTTCTGACAGCGAAGCAATATGTTCTGCTATTGATTGCGAGTATTGTGTGCGCAGTTCTATTTGTTTCGCCTGATATTCGGACTCCCTTACCAAATCCTCCTTATCCAGATCAAGAAGAACTTTATTTACGTAGAGCGTTACTAGTCCAACTAATACAGAGCCAACCAGCATTGATACAAAAACAATTATTGATATGATTCTTGTAACAATTGATCGTTTTAACATATTCCCTTACTGTTAAACATATACTTTTTTTTTATATAATTATTTCACGGAGTAAATCGCTCCCCATTGATATCTTGTTTTAGTTCCTTTATCTTGTCTTTCAACTCCTTGATTCTTAGTTCTCTGCCAACCATAAGCCTATTCAACCTTTCGACTTCATTTTTCTCTTGGCTCATAGTCTGCTCCGTCTTCTTTAGATTTGTCACATCCGCAGAAACACCTATAAGACCAACCACTTCTCCCTTCTCATCTTTTATAGGAATCTTGTCAGTTTGTACCCAAATCTTTCCTTTAGGAGTAGATAACTGCTCAATTATTTCTCTTTTGGGTTTTCCGGCTTTAAAGACCTCATTGTCGTCCTCAATATACTTACTAGCCTCTTCCGGATAAAGTTCCTCCGTTCCTTTGCCCTCAATATCCTTTATCGCAAGACCCAAAGTATCAGCTCTGGCCTTATTTACTTTGAGAATCATATGCTCCCTATCCTTATAGAACACCATGACTGGAATACTATCAAAGATCATCTGGAGCTCATCGTTTGTCTTTTGAACCTCCCTTTCCATCTTTCTCATATTCGTAACATCTGAAATCATAACCAGGTCTGCGATAATGTCCCCTCTCTCATCCCTGATAGCTGTAGCTGTAATTCTTCCTATCATGGATTCCCTCTTTTTGGAAATAAATTCCAGCTCATATGGAGGAATTTTTTTTCCTAACATACGCTTTGCAAAATTTGCCATGACTATTGTTTTACTTTTCATAGTCAGAAAGGGTAATTTCAACAGTCCCCTACCAACCGTCTCTTCCTTTGTATAACCGAGCCAATCATTCAGTCTCTTGTTTACATCGAGAATTTCACCCTTTTTGTCTAGGATAACTATCGCCTCAGGAGAAAGGTCAAATATCTCTTCATACTTAGTCTGAGTCGCTCCAAGCTTCGAATATAAATTGTATTTCTCAAGTATGCTATCTATTTGACAGGATACTAATTCAATTGTTCTTTTGATATAGATCGAAAACTCGTTGCATTTCCTTGATGCAATATTGAAAACAGCCCTGTACTGGTCGCCAATTTTGATAGGTATTATTCCGACTGCTTTCAGACCTTCAGATTCTCTTATTTCATCCTTAATCCCCAGATGTGAATACACCATGAAGACAGCTTCACCCTTAACTATAAGGTCATACTGCCGAGTTCCCTTTTTGAACCGAGATACTTTTTTAGTAAATTCCTTAGATAGTCCTTTAGATACTTTTAAATCAAACGAATCTTCTTTCTCATCATAAAGATAAATTCCCCCTCCATCTAACTCATCAAGCTCAAGTATCATTTCAAGTATTTGACTTAGAGTATATTTCACATCTTTGCTTGTATCCTTTAGATGACACAGATTTAGCTGCAGATCTAACAACTTTTTAAGATACAAATCATCGGCGTTCATTTTTTTGTCTTTTTCCATATTTGCAGTCTTGGACTATAAAATGTTAATTACCGTGAAACTTCAATAGTCTTGGTTTCTGCATTTGGGGCTTTGACTGTGATTGTCATATTCCCGCTATTCTTACAAATATCATAACAGGTATCGGTTTCGCTACAATCTCTTGACGGGTCAATCGGAATCTCCTGCATATAGTCATCCACCAAAACCGCCGCGAGATTTATCCCTGATGTCCCGATGCTAGAATAACTAACCCCACACTCACCAATGATACCAACTGCCGTTTCCAGATCATCGATGCTGTTATCATCTGCAAGATACTGATATAGCTTGTTCAATATCGTAAGAGTTTCGCTCTCTCTTTCGATATCTCTCGACTCTAGAGCATACTTGGAAGGTTTCAAAGCAACAAAGGTTATCGTCCCAAGAATAGCTATTATTGATATTGCTATAATAATTTCTATCAAGCTTAATCCCTTTTCTCTTGCATTTCCCAGATTTATCCTAATCATTTTTAATTGCTATACATTTTATTGCGATATCCAGGACCTCCGTTTTCTCTTGAGACTCACTAACACCCAGGGAACATTTAGTTAGATAATAATCAGATACGGTCTCACTAGACTGTAAACTAGCTTTCAGTGCATCATCCATGAGAGCATTCAGATCATTATTCAAAATTCCAATTTTTGTGACAAGAATAGTTACTACCGCTTCGAAAGAATCAGTCTTATCTCCTTTTTTTACATTAAATTCTATGCCTTCGACCTTTGATTGATATACCTCATCCGAAATAACTGCCTCATCCTCCATTTCGAAAACAACCTTGCTGAAATCTATAGTTTCAAGGCTATTGTCTACCTCATCCTTCGCCTTCTCCAGATCTTCTTTGGTTACATACTTTCCGGAGGAAGTTGATTCGAAACCCGTGAATACTTCAGCATAAAACTGATCATCGATATCTTGACTTGCAAGTCCGGGAAAGGTCATTTTCACTCCTTTATCAAGAGAATATTCTGCTCCTGCTTCGTCAGCTGTAACTTCTGAAATGATGTCTCCACCAGCCGGCACCAAAACAGCTTCGTCCAGACGATAGAGCTTTCCATCCTTAGTAATGACTCTAGTTGTTGCTACAAGATTGTACCCAGTCCCAGTTTCATTATAGATTTTTATCCTTCCTTTTATATACTCAGAAGGCTCTGCAACTCCAGTTGCCTTGAAAGAATAATTCTTTATGATAGTCTCTGTAAAGGAAACAAATTTTGAATCCGTAGTATCTATTGATACTTCCCCGAGCTCAACTTCGTAGTCAACCGGAAAAGATGATCTTCCTGTATTCATAACCTCACCCTCCTCGCTACCTCTGAAGAAAAGCTCATATACAACTAGACTTAACGATCCTACAATCAGTATTATCGAAGGGATCAGGATCAACAATGATTTTACATTCAATTGATTTCTTTTTTTCAGTGGTTTCGTACTAGCCGAGAGCACTTTTTTTAATATTTTTTCTCCTTCCGCATTCTTTGTTGTCCCGGTCAATTGAACTGGAATATCCTGCTTAGCCTGTTTCGATAGACGCTTTTCAGAAAACTGCGACTCTCTCAGTCTATCTCTGTGAAATATTCCTTTTAGTCTGTCAAGAAGACCATCTTTTCTACCTTGACTATCATTACTCTCAGAAAGAGCATTCAGAAGGTTTCCACGCTCCAAACTGTTATTGTAGTTAAGACCTTTCAAGGCTAACCCTATCGCTGTCTGGAAGTAAGAAAAAACATCCTCCCCGCCTGCATCAACCCAGGTTTTTGCAAAAGCTATTCTGACTCCTTTTATCTCCGACTCTAAATATTCTCTCAAACCTTTCATTCTACCTGTTCCGCCTAAGATTCTTATCTCATCAATTCCTTTGCCCTGTGAGCTTTTATAGAAATTGATAGAATCATCCAATTCCTTGACTATTTTTCCCAAAATTTCAAGAATAGCTTCGCGTACAGCAACATCACCACCAGAAGCGCTGAGGCCGAGTTCATGTTTCAACTTGTCAACCTCACCTAAGGGCTTTTTCAATTTCTCAGCTATATTCTCTGAAATAGCTCTCCCTGCGTAGGGAATCGTTGTACTCAAGCTGATTCCTCTGGAATCGAAAATTGAAACTGCTGTACTCATTGCACCAATATCAAGGATCAGAATATTCTTATCTTTTTCAGTATCTTTCACTATACTTCTGGCCTTTGCTTCAGATTCTGATTCGATAGCGACAACTTTGAACCCCGCCATTTCCATCTCTTTTTTTATCGCTAACAGATTATTCTTATTCGTTGCTCTTATTACAAGCCTTCCCTTATCAACTTCGGGAATCATTTCGTGCATTATAGCCATGCTCTCGATCGAGTCCGGAATAACTCCTTCCAGCCTACTTTTAACAACTCCCGAAATATCTACCTTCCTATCCAAAGGGATATCTTCACTTATCATATACATAGCATTTTCAGGCAGAGATATTACTACTTCTTTAGTCGCAAATTTAGCTACCTTTATCAGTTTCTGAAGAGCTACTTGGAACTGTTTCGGCCGCTTTAGAAGACCTCTTTCAACGACCCCATTATCTAAATTCACCTTTCCCTTTGAAACTAACTTATATGTCTGGCCTTCCTTCAAAATAACACAGCCTTCGATACTTGCATCTGAGATATCAATTCCCAGTATTGCACCCTTCTGATTCTCTGAATTTTTGTCCATTTTTATCCTCCTTTTTTCCAAGAATTAATAATTGGGACTGTTCCGGATAATTCTACTTCTACCGAAAGCTCTGTCACTGAAGTCTCTTCGCTAGCATAAATATTTACTGTCCTGATTGTTCCTGCTTCCAAAATGGTAACATTACAAGTCCCATATTCAAAGTTGAGAGTCTCACCCATGTAGGAGCTGTTTCGTTTGAGACGAAGCATAGCTTCCTCCAGACAGCTGTCCGCTATTGTCCGGCTTCTTAGAGAGCTTCTGCCTTGAGAGCTTCTCAATACTTCATCAACTGCACTCAAATTTACCGCAATTGCCAGCACCAAAGCAAGCGCGGAAATAACAAGAAGTGAAACTAATAGTGCTGCGCCATTTTGTTTGTTTAGATATCTTACTTTGTTCATGTTGACCTTACACTTAAACTTGTTTTATAAGTTCTTGTGACATCAAGTGCCTTCTGACTTGCCGGATTTTTATGATTGATCGTAATATATATTTCAATATTACCGGATTCTCCTTCAAAGCTTCTATTTTCTATCCTAAACTGTGTGACATAAACTTTGCTTGAAGTAACATCGGCTATTGCTGCACTTTCAATTAACCTAGTCAGTACTCCATCTTGCACTTCATATGTAACTGTGCCCTCGGCTTTATTAATGACTATTTTCCCATTATCTGAATCTAATACTGAATTTACAAAATCGATAGATGAGGCTTCTTCGATATCAAGTTCTACCTTTGAAGACGTAAAGCTTATATTGTGTTGAACTTCCTGTATTGCATTTGACATTGAAGTCCCCTTTATAATATTTACTAAAAATAAAACCACGGTAGTAAGAACTGTTGCTACTATACCAACATAAATCACTATTTCAATAAGGCTAAATGCCCTTTCGTTATCTATTTTTTTTAGACTAAGTATCATAATTAATATTTATAAAGTCAAAGACTGGGGTACTCACCCCATCACCAATCAAAGTTACTTTATACTGTATCCACTGATTTCCATTGAGTGCAGAATTTATCGCTTGGCTTGATGTCTCTCCGCCATAATATGTTCCTATACCTTCTGGACCATACCACTCTGTCCAGGTACCAGGAATCCCTCCCAGATTGGGAGCTACCCGCAACTGCAACTTCATATCACACACTGGACTGCAAGATGGGACACTTCCGCTCCAGTTTATGATTTGAAAGTTAGTTGATTTACCGGTATCAAACGCAGAAGATGTCAGTGTCCCTTCCAACTCATAGTCACCAGTACTGGATCCGCTGTACGAAAATGAGATTTCACTAAGTTCAGGGGTCAAAGATGGACTCTCCGTACTGAAAAAGGCCTTGTATTGAAAGTATCTATTCTCATTTAATCCGCTCAAATCGAAACTAGGGAGCCCCGCAAGATAATTATCTCTCTCTGAATAGTATTCCGAAGAATCTCCTCCCGGACCGGCAAAAATCTCACTATCACATACAGGATCGTCGCAGGTTCTGACCTGAAACCTTATATTGAGAAATCCCCTTCGGAAAATATTTTGGAATTCTGTATCAGAAAGTATTCTATCCCAAACCCCCAACTCATCTAGAGACCCTCGATAATATTCCGGTGAACCACCGGTATCCTCAATCCTGCCTATACTTGTAAACGGTGTTGTTTTAACACCGATATCAGATACAACTTGACCATTCAGCTGTCCGTCAACGTACAGCTTGATGAATCCAGATGTATGATTTCTGGACATGCCTATGTGATGCCAGACATTGTTATTGATAGGATTTGTACTTTTTACTTCGCTCCCGTCACCAACACGAAAGCCTATCCTGCCAGTATCGTCTATATAACCCCAAAAGATATCGTTGCCGTTACCACTACTTTCTACACCCAAAACTCCCGGAGAAGACCAAAATATACTTCCTCCGACCTGAGTTGTTTTGATCCAGTACGAAACTGACGCTGTTCCGCCAAGCCATTGATTAAGATTTGTAGAAACTGTTATATAGTCATCAGATCCGTCAAATGTAATAGAGTCATAATATTTCCCCGCAACTCCGGAGGTAGGACAAAAACTGCCGGAACAGCTACCATTTAAACCATCCCCTGAGTCGTCAGCAAAAATCTCGGACCCGCTTGATTCATTTAGATGTATCAGAACCCTGTTATCAGACATATCTACATTTGAACTGTTATATTCAGTTTCAACAGCACCATTAGATGGTAGTTGTTTACCATAAGGAGCGGATGGCTTCCAGTTAATAGTTCCCCAATCAACAGACTGCCCCGCATTAAAGATCCTTGAGGTGTAAGTTCCTGATCCGTTTGCGATACCAGCCGGAGTTAATTGAACACTGTTCACACTGTAATGAGTATTTAGGTATGTGCCTTGGTCAAACTTTGACTGTGTATCATCCTTCTTTAGACCAGTGACTGCACCGACAAAACAGCCAACAGTGATATCATCCAATTTTACAAGTTGGCTCCCATCACTCTCAAGGAAAGCCTTGAAGCGTATTTTCTGTTCAGACGCATCGAAAGAGGCTAAATTTGCATTTACTACACTAGCATTGTTATAGCTGCCTGCTGTAGCTGGAACCCAGTCGAACCCATTCCAATAATACCAAGTTGCCCCGTCATCATCAGAAACCTGATAATATATCTCTCCGCCATTTTTTTCCGCTGTCTCAACGAATGTTGTCCAAGTACCTATACTAGCAGGTTCATATGATGATGCAGGAATAATATCTGGTTTATCAGTAGGATAAAGCAACCCTGATATTCCAAATGATGTTACAAACCCATCCCCTCCCGATCCCGTATATGCTATGGCATAAACATCCCCGCTAATATTTATCAACTTTGAAAATGCACCATCACTCGTATCGTATTCAAGTGCATCTATCACACTATCTGCTATCTGTCCGTTATTTGATATCCCTATTGTAGCTACAAACCCATTGTTCCCAGATCCTGTATATGCTACAGCATAAACTTCTCCGCCTACATGTACTATATTCGGATATCTCCCATCGCTTGTATCATACTCAAATACATCTATCACACTATCTGCTATCTGCCCGTTATTTGATATCCCTACTGTCGCCACAAACCCGTCGTTCCCAGATCCTGTATATGCTATGGCATAAACTTCTCCGCCTATATGCACTATACTTGGATATGTTCCGTTATTTGTATCATACTCAAGTGCATCTACCACACTATCTGCTATCTGTCCGTTACTTGATATCCCTATTGTCGTCACAAACCCATCAGACCCTGGCCCCATATACGCTATAGCATAAATATCACCGCTTACATGTACTATATTCGGATATCTCCCATCGCTTGTATCATACTCAAATACATCTATCACACTATCTGCTATCTGCCCGTCATTTGATATCCCTACTGTCGCCACAAACCCGTCGTTCCCAGATCCTGTATATGCTATGGCATAAACTTCTCCGCCTACATGCACTATACTTGGATATGTTCCGTTACTCGTATCGTATTCTAATAGATCAATAATCGTATCAGTTATCAGCCCAGAGACTGTTCCTTTAAGCTGCCCGTATCCGCTTATGACTTCTATCTTTTCCGAATCATAGTTATAATTTGACGGTACGTTAAATGACCAGATATAGTCATCACAGGTACCAACTGTTTCTTTAAGCTTGATCTCGCCAGATTCAGAGACATCGACATTTCCTTCATCACTTTCATACTTTGTCGCATTAGACCAGATATTCTGCCCTGCCCCCCCCGACCAGTCAGTCTGTGTCCAGTCGAAACTGCTCCAGTTTGACATATACTCGAAAAGTTCCAGCGAATTTGTACGGGGCTTTTCCCAGCTTATATTTATTCCAATCCTCTTTGTATGAATATCCATCACTGCAGCCGGGTCGGACTGCGCCACAATGCTTCCTATCCCTCCAGCATCTCTGTAAACATCAAAAAACCTTATTGTTCTGGTAAATTTACTATATGAGTTTTCAGTTCCGCTGATCATCCAATTGCCGGAAGAATCGTCTAGACCGTGCGTATCCCCGTCAACATTGCCCAGGATCTCAGACCAATTATCTTCTTTGATTGCTCGAACTGCTTCAAATCCTTCATTTGCAAAAGCCGTGGCTGTTTCAATATCACTGCTTTGCTGCTCGATGTTGTATGAATCGACAACCAGAAACGATATTGAAGATGATATAAGTGCAAACATAGACATCCCTATCAGCACTTCTACCAAAGCTTGTCCTTCTTGTTTCTTGTATCTAGTTAGAGACATCAGTTTTCCCTATACTGTTAATTGTGATATAAATGAATTCTCCAGTTGTATTTTTAAAAGTTATTGTCCCATCATTAACTGTCTCCCCGCTATATTTCTCGAACACAAGATCAACCCCTCCACCACCTAAGCCTACAGAACTTATTTCTATTTGCCTAGACAGATTATTCACCTGGTTATAGGTATCTGACGGATTGTAAGTATCTCCTTTGAAAAGTATATATTGATCGGGTGTCGTTGTCGTGTCGAAATGAATGCCGAATTTGCTGGCATCTTCCCCTCCCATAGCCTTGGACTGGGCCAATCGAATAGTAGAAAGAACTTGACTTGCACTTGTATCGAGGTCTCCTTTTGTAAAAGAGGTTCTGTAAATAGGAATTGAGACTCCAGCAAGAATGGCGAGCAACCCAATGACAATCACTATCTCAATGAGAGTGATTCCATCAGTACTCCTAAATAGCTTTTTTGAAATGAATTTTCGGGCAGTATTCATAAGGATTTATTATAGATAATATAGCATAAAAGGTACAGAAAAATAAGGTTTATATTGTCAACATATTGGATTTGCTTCTCATCTAATCAATCATTATAATTCCGGCTGTTTAATCAAATCCGGCTAACTAAATGGAAACAGCAGGGAAGGTAACTCGCGAACAATTGCAGGCATTTACAGAATCATATAACGGAGTATTTTACCATAATGAAAACAAAGCCGAGCTTCCCGACGGTACGAGGTTGAAACTTTTAACCCGCGGAAGAGTCGGATATTTAAAACTGTAGGGAGAAAGAGGACGCTTAACTGGCTCCTTTCCCCCCGGAGCAATGTGTCCTATCGTTAGACTTCCGAATGGACAAGCTGTGGATTCTCGCAAACAATACCCCTTAGATACATCGGGCGATACTCTCATTTTTGTTGAAAGAGAAAGGGCTTTCCCCGGTCGGACTGAAGAGTTAGAAAATGCTCAATTAGAACTTATGAGAGTATGTTTAAAATGCCTGGGATGTAAATTATGTGTACCGACAATTGACAGAATATCAAAACAACTAGGAGCCAGAAGATACTTCCCTGCGGTACGTGTAAGGCTCCCTCAGACACTTCCCCTTTTCAACAAGGAGCCTAAGACATTCCTCCCCCTCCACCACCACCGCCGCCGCCACTAAATCCACCAGAAAATCCTCCTCCTCCACTCCAGCCACCTCCACTCCAGCCAGAACTGCTCCAGCCGCCTGATCTTGCCGGTGTTGAGGACAATGTTCTGCCTACATTTGTGTTCATTCCGCTTAGAGCATTTACAAGATAAATTGTATTGAAAGTATCCCAAGCATTTCTGCCTTCATACCAGCCCGGAGGTTGTTTATAAATATCTTTAAAATTCTTTGCCCATTCTTTTTCTACTCCAAAAACCATCGCATAAGGCAGAAAGCGCTCAAATTTTTCTGGGGTCAATTTCTGCAGTCTGAAACGTTCAGCTGTGTGCAGAAACATTCTAAACCCCTTTGCTTTCTCAAAAATCTCTGTGCCCTTTGCAGTTTTGGCCGGCATAAAGAATGAGAATATCAATTTTACTATTCCAGCAGCAATTATTGAGGGGCCACAAGTGAATATTAAGATAACCGGAAGTCCTGCAGTCAATATACCTCCAAGTACCAGCATAACGATCCCAAGACCCATGTGCTCCTTCCTGACCTTGTCAGGATTTTTGCTGAAATACTGTCTGGATGTCATTTCCTCATATACAGCCTTGTTAATTCCGGGAATTTTCAGATAGAACTTATTTTTCAAATCTTCTGTCTTGACTATATCTTTTGTTCCAAAAATATCCTTCAGGATCTTGACCTCAACCTTATCAATTGCCTGATAATCAACCTTACGACCAGCAATTGCTGGAGAATCAACAAAGTCCCTTAGTTTTATCAGTTCGTATTTTTTCTTCCCGATTTCCTTGATTTTTATATAACCCCGTACTGCAGCATTGATAATGGTTGATGTAACATCGGTAAGACTTACACGCTCATCTTTTATGGATCCTACTATGACTGGAGAAACACCTGAAGGAGGTCGAAACCATGGAACAATTGTTTTCTTTCCTCCTATATCTTTTCCCTTTCTGGCATAGTTCAGAATTATCAAACCTATCAATACCAATCCGCCTACACAAGAGCAGACATTGCCAAGAATAACTCCTACATACATCAACTTCTGCTCGAGAGTCATATTCAACTCAACGCTAAGATTACGAACTTCGCCGGGTTTTAAATACAAAGTAAATTCTTGAGGTTCATATCCCTTGCTCACAAATTTCAAAACCCTCGACCCTGGAGGAACTCCTTCAAACTTCTCTGATACATCCTCTATCTCTATGCCGTCAACCCACAAATTTTGCTTATTTGGATTCAACTCTAAATTTAAAGTAGCATACTTATCTACGATTCCTTTAGGAAACTTCAGCAGAGTTGTAACCTGTTCATAGCTTGGAAGGTTTTCTATCCACACTTCTAGCGTATTTGTTGAATCGTCGTAGTCATATTCATAGTTGTAGCTAAATGTATTGTAGAAAAGTTTCAGATCTTCATCAGCAAAGTTTATGTCTTCAGTAAAATGAATTGCTAGACTTCCTTTTTTTACTTGGTAGTCTCTGTCAGGATAAAAAACATCCCAGTAAAAGAGGTCATAGTCATCAAAGTATCCCAGACCTCCATAGACCTTATACTCAACTGTCCATGTAAAAAGTTCATTGTTGAAGGTTCGTCCCGAAGGAGCATATTCCCACAAAATCTTCAATCGATCCTCATAAGAAGAAGCTACCTTCTCTAGTGAGTAAGCACTGTCCGGCAGCCTATTTCCTTGGCCGTCATAGACTCCAGTAACAGCTATGTATGAGAATCCTCCGCACTGCAGATTGCTCTGTTCTTCACACCTTAGAGCGGCATCATAATCCTCGAGAGTAATCTCCCTCCATATCCTGTGGTATTCACCTGTTGCACGATACGTGATAGTTTCAGAAACATCAAAAGTGGAATCTTGATTGATGGTTACGTCTACATCATAATTCTCAATCGAAAGACTCTCAGCATGAACTTCGCCTTTCAAAACAAATAGAGAAATAGCGGGAATCAATACACATACAGAACTGAGTAGTATTTTTCTAGTCATGTTTGGATTTTTCCTTATCAGGCAATATTTACTTTTTCTCCTCTGTTTTATCTTCGTCAGAAAAATCAACCTTAACCGCTTTCTTAGCCTCTTCTTCTGCCTCAAAGAATTCTCTTGACTTGAAGCCTAGCATGCCAGCTATCAGGTTGTTTGGAAAAACCTGTATCTTGGTGTTGAAGTCCCTGACCGATCCATTGTAGTATCTTCTCGAGCTTTGCACTTCTTCTTCGATCACACTCAACTCATCCTGAAGCTTCATAAAGTTTTCATTTGCTTTTAACTCTGGATAATTCTCAGCTACTGCAAAAAGAGTTTTTAGTGTTCCAGTAAGTTCATTCTCAAGTTTGCCTTTTTCCTCTGGACTCTGAGCTTGCATAGCACTTGTTCTAAGCTCAGTCACCTTCTCGAATAATTTCTTTTCATGCTTAGCGTAACCTTTTACAGTTTCGACGAGATTTGGAATCAAATCATATCTTCTTTTAAGCTGAACATCTATTCCGCTCCAAGCTTCATCAACTAATACCCTCAGCTTGACGAGTCCATTGTAAACGCTGATAAGGTAACCAACGATAGCAACAATAGCTATAAGAGGACAGCATATAACTAATATTCCCAACACACCAGATAGCCCAAGAACTTCCATTTTTATGATTTAATAAATAATCTACTGACAATATACCTTTAAAGGGGTGTTGATGTCAATTAAGATCAGGAGAATTCGACTGAAAGATAGGTTTGTCAAATTCGAGAAATGCAATCTTAAGCAACAGACCGAATAAAACTGTAGAATGAACACTAATTTTTAGATGTCTTATTAATTTTTTTAATAAAAAGTATAAATGCTATCCCAACAATAAAAGAAGGTAATATTAGCAACACTAATTGTATTATTGTAGGCAAATCTGGGATCTTGGGAAAAACTACAAATAAAAAGTAGAAATAAGGAATAATAGTAATAAAATTAAAAAATGAAACAAAAATCCAATTTGATTCCATATCAAAAAAGTAATCTACGAAATTGCTATTTATAACAATTTCACTATATGGATTAATTGTCCTTAAAACGTACTTTTCTTTCTTTCTGTATCTCAATGATAGGAGTGCAATATAAATCGCAAAGAAAGCAATTGGGATAAAAACCAAAGACATACATCAGCAATTTATAAATAATTATGATTCTGCCTTTGGGAAGTATTTGTTCAAACAATGCTATTACTCCTACATATGTAGCAATATAAAATACCGATAAGGCTATCTTGTTTTGTATTTTTGCTTCCTCCATATTCTAATTATATTTTAATCAGTCTCTTTTTCATAAACGCATTCCCAGAGCCTACTTTGAGATACTTTTCAAACTTAAGAGCTAAACTTCTATCAGAAAAAACAATGCAAGTTTTTATCCTCCAGGGTTTGAATTTGTGCGTGTGGTTTGATAATCCTTCGTTGTGTTCCCTTAATCTTCTTCTCAAGTTACCTGTAAAGCCAACATAGATTCTGTTCGGATGATTTATGCTTTCAAGTATATAGACGCAGTACTTAGTATTAGTAAATTACAAAGCTATTGGGGGCCTCTGGGGTGTTATGTCCTACTTCGTCATACTACACTTACCTTCGTATGACTTCGTAGGGCACTCATATTCGCAATGATTTCTTTTGCTCATAAAAAATCTAACATGACTTGCCATACGAAGCAAGAGTGAGCAAAGCGAAATCTTGCGAAGTATGGTGCCGAGGAAGGGATTTGAACCCATACTCCCGTGAAGGAACTACGTTCTGAACGTAGCGCGTCTACCAGTTCCGCCACCTCGGCTTTTTGTTAAATTTACTCTATTCTCCAATTTACAACGTAGAGGTATCGGTCCTCAGGTGCAGTGATATCATAGAGATCGACACCTTTTACCCTTTTATGTACTACATATGTATATACTGGGTGATAAAGAAAGACTGCAGGAGTATCATCTATAAGAACCTCTTGGAATTTAGCGTAACCAATATCAAGTCCCGTTGAACCAATACGAGTATTCTTATCAAGACTGCTCCTTCCGTTCTCCAGAGCAACATCAATAACGCTTACTCTTTGAAGTTTTTGATCCGAAATAATCGCACCTTGCTGCTCAGAAACATACGAGGATATGTTCAATCCCGGATAATCAACTGCTTCACTGTGCCACAGACGAATACGATCAGGATCTACAGGAGTCTCAACTCCATATAGCACTGCTTCAAAGTTTCTAGTAGCAACCAGTGCTTCATTAAGGTCACTAGTATTTCGCGGATCCAAGTTTACGATTATCCCAATCTGTTCAAGATCTTTCTTTATTTCATCAGCGACTATGTTTCTTTCGAACTTATCTAGAAAAGACAGTTCAAAGCGCAAGATTTTATCATCTTTGATTCGTACCTGCCTCCCTTCTATCTCCTTTTCTTCCCATCCACCTTTCTCAAGTATCTTTTTTGCTTTCTCAACATCATGATCGGGATAATTGATGTCTGAGTTATAAGCCCAGGAAGTTACTGGAATTGGGCCATTCGCTTTCTCTCCTGCAGTTTTTATACGGTCCACAATCTTCTGCTTATTAATACCATATGAAATTGCCTGACGAACTGACAGGTCACTTAGCACATCAGATCCGCCGTTTTTTAAATTAAAGTACAGAGCAAAGTACCTTCTATGCAAAGTGGCACTCTTGACAAGATCGAGATTGGGCCAGCCTTCTAGTTCATCTAGAATAGCCGTAGACGGGTCCGCAAGTATATGAATTTCACCAGATTTAAGGGCCTCAACAGCAGCATCACCGTTCTCAAACATTACTATCTCTATCTTCTCTACATAAGGAACCCCCAAGAAGCTATCAGAATGTGCTGTAAGCGTTATGACATTCTCCTTGAGAGATTCGAGAATGAAAGGACCTGTTCCAATCGGCTTTAAATTGAATGATGACCAGCTGAAGGTCGACAGACTGACATCATCCAACACATGTTTGGGAAGTATCCCAACATCTATATCTTCAAAGAATGTAGGTACAATTTTCTCTAGTTTAAACATGATCGTATAATTGTCCAACTTGACTACTTCACATGTTGTTGCCAGTTCTGCACTTTTGCTCTCGATCCCGTTCTCACCGCCAAGAGCCTTCAAAACCTCAAACGTAGCAATTACGTCATCTGCTGTAAACTTCTCCCCATCATGCCAATAGACATCTTCTCTTAAAGAAAATTTGTACTCCTTGCCATCTTCGTCTACCTGTTCCCAGGACAGAGCTAAAAGTCCTTTTGGTTCCCCGACTTGATTCACACGAACCAGAGGAAGGTAGATCATGCGAGCAAGATCTGTCTCTATCTGTTTATTGGTTGGCAGCAAAGGATTGATTTTTGCTATTGTGCTATCCCCGGTAATAATACCTTCAACAATAACTCTATCCTGATACCCTATTAACTGAAATGACTCAGTATAATTAGCCAGCCCCAAAAAAAGAAAAATTATAAATAGAAGTAGAATATGGCTAAATGGGCGAAATAGCCTATACATAGTATACATAGCCGAAAAGAACCCCTCCCTTGCAAATAAATAGCTTGGATAATTCCACATATTCTCACGTACATTTGTAAAGATGTTCTCTTTGTGCGGGATAATCATAATCCTTAACTGGAATATAGGTATGCAAGGGCAATGCAGTTTGCTACAAATAGTATAGCAACAACAATTGTTCCTCTATACAAAAGTTTTTCTATGCCTCTTTTAGATCTGTACATTTCCCCGCCTATATTCCCGAACATTGTTCCCAAGCCCGATCCACGGACCTGCAAAAGAATAGTAACCATTAGAAGTACACTCAGTATTGTCTGTATAATCAATAATATTCCTTTTGTATCCACATTCTTTATAATAAAAATTAAATATCCTTCTCGAGCAGCCTCATAAGGGCCGAAAACAACCCGGATACCAATCCCCCGACAATAACATTTCCAATCATACTAAGCTCAATATCTGCGATAGAAATATATCTACTCGAAAAGCCTATTATCTCACCATCAGTAAAATCAATAAAGGGAATTCCAAAATTTAAGATAAAAAAGACAATGATCGATAACATTAGCGATATCAAAAGAATGCTTATAAATTTTATAGGAAAAGTAAAGAACTTGATCAGTGGGACAACATTGACCATTACTATACCATATAGTCCTCCGCACACTAGATATCCAACAAAACCCTCCTTTATGACAATTCCGGAAAAAAGATCCGTAACTAACCAGAAGATCAGTAAATTTACTATTACAAAAAAAACTCTGTTTTTCATAACACTAGTGACCTATCAAATTCCTTAATCGAGGGCTATTATAACATTTAAAAGTAAAAGTTAAAAACCTCAATTTAGCATTTCTATATCAAACACTTCCAGCTTTACAAAAGCATGCAAAAATGCAATCATTAGTTTGAAGTTTAAATCCTGTCCAATGGATAAATTAGTAGGTAAAGTAATCGCAGTATCTGAACCGACCTTTCCATATGAGGGTCCGGTTACTCCACCTATACCAAACCCAGATCCATCAACAGATAAGGCAGATATCAAGCTTACGGCCGGAACTTCAACACTTCAAGTCGGGGCCACTACTACATGTGATATCAATATTCAAAGCTCAGAAAGAGAGGTGAAAAGTTACAGTATCAAAATCACTTTTGATCCGAATACTCTTGAAGTAGTAGATTCTATTACTAGTCAGACAGGAACCCAGGTAAACTTTCTAGATCAATTCTCTGTCACTTCTGTAAACTCAGCCGATAATTTAAATGGTACCATCACGCTTACTGCTTCGATAAGTGGCTCTGCCCAAACTATCAATAGACGAATAGCTCAGATAAAATTCAGGGCAAAAAGAACAGGAACTAGTGTAGTAAGTATAACCAAATCCCAAAGCACAGTATTATCTGACGATGGAGAAAACGTTATCGGATCAACAACAAGTGCCAATTATACTATCACAGGGCAAACAAGCTCTTATCCGTCTACGCTTCCCACAACTACTACATCAAGTCCGGCAAATTTGCCACAGAGCGGAATCTTTGATTCCTTAGCAGCACTTGGAAGTATTTTTGCAGGACTTTTGATGCTTTTCACTGGTATCAAAACTATTTCGGAGAAAAGAAAGCCCAAAGATTTTGACTCCTAATCCGATTTCTGAATAAAGATTTATATATACTTTTAGGAGCTATTATGCAGAATTGATGCACCAACTGATCCAAGATAAAAAGCTGTTTATGAATACCTTTGTAGAATTTTCTGCCTGGACATCCTTGGATCGGTACGAGGTCTATAATCTTTTTGAAAAAGGGTACAGGAAATTTAAAGATGTCGTATCCAAATTTTCTAGATTTGATCCAGACAGCGAACTATCGACCCTAAATTCATCCCAAGGGAAAAAGGTCAAGGTCACAAATGAACTTTTTGATTTAGTCGAGCTCGCTATTAGAGCAGCCCGTCAAACATCTGGAGCTTTTGATCCTACTGTCATAGACTTTCTCGAGACATATGGCTACGATGCTCGATACAATTTCCAAAAGCTTCAAAATAAGACAACCATTGAAAAAGAGATAAAAAAAATATTATTAAGAAGGCCGTCCTATAATGAGATAGAAATAGATAGGGAGAGATTACAAATTAGGTTGGCTCCAAATCAAAGATTGGATCTTGGCGGTATCGGTAAAGGCTATGCCATAGATTTAGCATACAAAGTGCTCAGGCCTGCAGAGAACTTTGTGATCAATGCCGGAGGTGATATAAGAACAAGAGGAAACTATCAAGATGCTCCTTGGAGGGTAGGATTAAAGGCTGCCCCGCATGAACAAACTGGTACTGTACTCATCAACAATAAAGCGATTTGCTGCTCCGGAAGCTGGGCAAGGAAGGTTAGATTCTTCCATCACTTGATAGATCCTACAAATGGGAAGCCTGCTGAAGAATCAAGAACTGTTTTCGTAATAGCAGATAAAGCAACAATAGCTGATGCCTGGGCCACTGCTATTTTTGCTTCCGAGAAAAAATGCTTACAAACTGCAACCGAGAACAAGCTTCAGATTTTGATTAGGAAAAAGAATAAGCAAATAAATATCAACAACTTTCCTATAAAATGACCTTTTGAACCTATTGAGCCGTAAGCCTAAAGCATGTAAAATAGAAAAAGAAGTTTTAATATAAAAAATAAAGAACTTCTATATATGATGAGTTCTCTATCAGTAAAGAGTTCTTCTTAGTATTTTAGACATTAATCAACTTGAAATGAAAGTATTAATTGTAGCCGGAGGAAGTGGTAAAAGATTCTGGCCAATAAGTCGCAAAAAACTTCCAAAGATGTTTATCCCACTTTTTGATAATACTTCTACTTTTCAGATGCAGGTTAAAAGAGCAAAAAGATTTGTGAAGCCTGAAGATATATATGTTTCAACTAACGAGAAATATGTCGAAATAATTAAACGACAAACTCCAGAGATTCCGACTATAAATATTATCGCAGAACCTGAAAGAAAGGACCTCCTGGCAGCTCTCGGATTCGCATTGATAACACTAAGAAAGCATGATATCAGAGAACCCGTGATTTACCTAGCGAGCGATCATCTTATCAAAAAGCTTGATGTATTTGAAAAAGGAGTAGGGGTCGCAGAGAAACTGCTCTCCAAAAACGATAGACGTATTATCTATTTCGGAGAGAAACCTCTATTCCCCACCAATAACCTCGGCTGGATCAACACGGGAGAGATAAAGGAAAAGGTGAATAATATTCCGGTTGCTGAATTTAAAGGCTGGATCTACAGGCCTGACATCAAAAAGTGTAAGGAAATGTTCAATACCGGGAAGTGGGTATGGAACGTGAATTATGAAATGTTCAAAATCGATTTCGTGCTTGAGCTTTACAAAAAACATTTCCCTAAAACCTATATGAAATTAATCAAAATCGAAAAGGCTCTTGATACCAAAGACGAGGCTAAAATCATCAGAGAGGTATATCCCACACTTGAAGAAGCACACTCAGATGAATTATGGGAAAAGGCCACTCAGTCTCAAGCCGTAGTTCTCAAATTGAACATGGGCTGGTCTGACCCCGGAACTCTTTTCGCACTAAAGCAGGCTCTGGAAGAAAAAAAAGGGGGAAATGTTACGAAGGGGAGTACCTATAATTATCATACGAAGGACAGCCTTATCTACAATTATGAAACAGGAAAGCTCATAACAACTATGTATGTTAATAGTTTAGTTGTTGTAAATACTAAAGATGTCCTTTTAATTGTTGATAAAGACCATGTAAGGTACCTTGGAGATATGCTTAAAGAATTTGAGGGAACAGATTTGGAGAAGTATTTGTAGGAATAAAATTATTAGTTTGAATGAATATCAACCAGAAGGTCAATCTCTTTTGTATACAACTACATTCTGCATTACTGCAAAGCAGAGAAAAAAACAGTTATAGAACCAATAAATATTTACTTAGTCCACAGTTCACTGTATATTGTAACCCATACAAGAATACATAACCATTCATTCATATGAAAAAATCCAATGAATCAAACCAAGAAAGGACCGGACATCCTAAGGTCTCCCTGAAAAATATTCTAGTTTTGAAGATAATCATCTACATTGGTCTATCAATTGTATTCCTCACACTCCTAAACATAAGTAAAATAACCGATTTTTTAGAGAATTCCGATAGAAATGAATCTACGAACACCCCTTCTGAAGATTATGATTTTACCTATGGACGAGAGGTATACAAGGTAGCCCAGAAACTGCCACAATATTATGACAGAATAGAAACTGTAAATTTGAAATATGATAGTCTGATTTACGGCTTAAAAATAAATGCAGATATCTTACTTCCCAATCCTGATAGTTACGCAAGAGTCGTACTAGTGGACAATCACGAAAAAGAACTGCTTGTTCATGAATCCTACTTACTCCTGGAAGGATCTTCTACAGTAGCAGTCAAAGATGCATGCGAAGAAACCTGTTTGCTGGATGGTACTGTCCCTGGTAAATTGCGCATAGAAACTGAAGGCGGAGCAAAGGTTAAATTAACCAATATCAACTACGTAAAGGAACTTAACTCGACTGCCACTCCCGAGCAGATAACAGCTGAAAGAACTAAGACTCTGAACGCCAAAATCAAAAAACTAAACAATGAAATCAAAAACAATAATCTCAACTGGGTGGCAGGAAAAACAGAGTTCGCAAAACTTACATACGGACAGAAGAAGGCAATGTATGACGGGAGGCTTCCAAATTTCCAAGGATTAGAATTTTATAAAGGCGGAGTATTTGAAACTTTAGCCGAGAAAGAGATTGTTATGAGAAGACATCCAAGTTTTGTCCTGCAGTCAACAACTGAAGACTTCGTAAATTCAGATCAGACTTCAAAAGCAATTGGAAATAAATTGGTAACTGGCAATAATCTTACTATTCCATCTCCTGCCACTTCGGTTCTGGGAATAGCAAAAAGCTCAAATTCTGCATCCGCATATGTAGATGCCTGGGACTGGAGAACACAGCACGGAGCAAATGACCCATCATCCACGTATTTTGACGGTAATAACGATCCTGATGAAACTGGAAATGGCTGGATCACATCTGTTAAAAACCAGGGAGGCTGCGGATCCTGCTGGGCATTTGCAGCAACAGGAGCTACTGAAGCGCTGGCAAATCTCTATTACAATAGACATGTTGATCTTGATCTATCTGAACAAGACGCCCTTTCATGCAGTGGAGCGGGTAGTTGCAGCGGGGGATGGCCGGGACTCACACTAGACTACTATACAAGCAATGGAGTTGTAAATGAAGGATGTTTCCCCTACTCGGCTTCTGACTTGCCCTGTAACAACAAATGTTCGAATCCGACAGAGTTGGTCAAGATCGGTGGCCGAATCCCTTTCACTGATAAGACAGAAGACAATCTTAAGGAGATGATAGTCCAATACGGCCCTATAAGCGGAGGAGTATTCTCCTGGAGCCATGCTATGACTTTAGTCGGATGGTACACTGATGGATATGGTGATACTGTTTGGATATTTAAGAATAGCTGGGGTAGAACTTGGGGGGATCATGGGTATCTTTATCTAAAAACTGAGATCACAAATATAGGCTGGACTCATGCACTATTACTTCCAATCTCAGATACAAGTAGCAGAACAATAAGATGTATAGATGCCGATGGAGATGGTTACTATAACTGGGGTTTATCCGCAAACAAACCGGGAACTTGCCCGGAGGGGATCCCAGATCAAAAGGACTGCAACGATTTCGATCCTGATAGAATAGCCTTAGACGATGAATTTAATTGTGTGGATCTACCCTCTGATATTTACTTTAACCATAGTGCTCATAATTTTTATGCCATTCCGGTTGGACAAAGCTCTGAGGTAACAGAAATCACAATTGGAAACCAGGGCACAGGAAACCTATATGTTTCCAGCATATCACTCTTAAACACAACAGATTTCAGCTTGGATCTCAATCCTGCAGGAAGTGATCAGCCTTGCGGTCAAATAAATCCAACAGTAGCACCGGGAGAAAACTGCAGTTTCACAGTTATTTTCAATCCTAGCCAGGAGGGAAGTATATCTTCAAGCGTTCGGATTTTATCAAGTGATTACAGGACTCCTGATGCGCAGATCAATATAAGCGGAATAGGTTCATACGAGCCTGAAGTCGTTTGTACCTACTTTGCAGGCGACTGGTTTAACAACGATAGATGTTTTGGAATAAGTGATAGTCAATGCACAGACTACAGAGGCACAGTAAATGAATGTGATTCAAATTGCCCCCCAGATTATCATTGCGCTCAACATTGCGTAAAAAGCTGTAGATTTTAGGTACAATGCTCGGATCTATAGCTCCCTGAACTTCCTTTAAAAGGTTATTCTTGTTAATATTGACTGCTATGAAAAATGACACTGGAACAAAAAACATACTGCTAGTATATCCACGACATAAAGAAACTTTCTGGAGTTTCAAGTATGCCTTAGAATTCATTTCGAAAAAATCAAGTCTGCCACCACTCGGACTCCTAACTATTGCAGCAATGTTACCTGATCATTGGAATGCGAGGTTAATCGACCTTACTGTAGAGCCTCTGAAAGCCCCGGACCTAGAATGGGCAGACTACGTTCTTGTAAGCGCTATGTCTATACAAAGAGATTCTACAAAGAGGGTAATCCAGAAAGCACATAAATACGGAAAGAAAATTATCGCAGGAGGACCGCTATTTACAACCGAACCAGAAGAATTCGCATCAGTTGATCATCTGATCTTAAATGAAGGTGAGATTACGCTCAATGAATTCTTACGGGATCTTGAGAAGGATAAACCAAAACACATTTACTCATCTCAAAGAAAACCTGACCTGAGCCGAACACCTATACCGAAATGGGAGCTTCTTACTTTAGATAATTACGCAACATTATGCGTTCAGTATTCTAGAGGATGTCCTTTCAACTGCGAATTCTGCAATGTGACATCTCTTTTTGGTAGAAAAATTAGGACAAAATCTACCGACCAGATATTGGCCGAGCTTCAAAGAATATATGACTTGGGTTGGCGTGGTGGGGTATTTTTCGTTGACGATAACTTTATAGGCAATAAAATCATTCTCAAACAAGATTTACTGCCAGAACTAATCAAGTGGATGGATAAAAGACATTACCCTTTTTCTTTTTTCACGCAAGCCTCAATCAACATGGCCGATGATGATAATTTACTAGAACTTATGGGAAAAGCAGGATTTAACAAAGTTTTTATAGGCATCGAAACCCCTGACAAGAACAGTCTCGTAGAATGCAACAAATATCACAATGTAAACCGCAATCTTCTTGCTTGTATTCGAAAGATACAAAGCTACGGTATGCAGGTTCAAGGAGGCTTTATAGTCGGCTTCGATCATGACAAGCCATCTATCTTTAATCGATTAACGAATTTCATTCAGAGATCAGGTATAGTATCTGCTATGGTTGGACTGCTTAATGCTCCAAAAGGAACCAATCTTTATAAACGCTTAAAAAGAGAGAATCGATTACGTAATAAGTTTACCGGTGACAACACAGACTTCGAAACTAATATCAAACCTAAAATGAATTACGAAAAACTTGTTGCTGGTTACAAAAAAATATTGTGCAGGATCTATTCTCCAAAAGAATACTACTCACGAGTAAGAGAGTTTTTCAGGAACTTCAAGCCGATAATTTTAAAAAATAGATCCATATCTTTAAAATCATACCAAATCAAAGCTCTTTTCAGATCCATATGGATACTCGGAGTAAAGGAAAAGGGACGTATACAGTACTGGAGCTTTATACTATGGACTCTATTCTACAAACCTAAGCTTTTCCCGGAAGCAGTAACATTTTCAATATATGGTTTTCACTACAGAAAAATGTTTCTTAAATAGCAAATTCCACTTTCCTAAAGTTGTCTCATTAACCAGAAATGATATAATTGCATCATGGAGCATGATCAGCCCACTAGTCAATCCATCGACCAAGCAAAAGCTCTCATTATCGCCCCAGCCTTATCACGTATGATTATCGATTCAACCTCTCCAGGCAGAAAATCCTTCTTGGATATTGGAACCGGCGATGCATCTTTCGTACAATTTCTCATTTCTCAGCTTGAAAAAGAAGGAATAAGAATATCAGATATTACTCTTGTTGATATAGATACGGCTGTATTGCCGGCGCAGATATTAAGAGTCGCTGCGTCCAAGGCAACTGTTCGTTTGCTTCAATTCCCACCAGAAAGACATTTCGGGGAAGGAACTTCTTCAAGCGAAAATTCTATTGATATAGCAAACATGCAAATGGTCGCTCATCAGATAGCGAACGATGCTGAACTATCCCTAATCTTTGGCCGTTTATTTCTAGCATTAAGATCTGAAGGAGTTTTTTTTCTTACAGGACTTGATCCAAAATATATTGAATATCTCTACCAATCACAAAGTCCAAAGTTCACCTATAGCAACACACTGCCTTCTGGAACATTGGTAGGAACTTATCACTTGGATGAAACTGAAACTCGCCCATTATATTGTAGACCATTAGCCAACCTTTTAGCTATGCTTATCGGATTAGGTTTTGATATCAAAGAAATTAGTCACCCATCACTTGCTCCTCTTGCTCAGATTAAACCAAGATATGGCGCTTTACAAGCAGCCGGAATTCCTATGTTTCAAATTATAAAAGTTGCTAAAGGCAATAGATTTATTTCTTTCTCTGAAGGAATAGTCGCTCGAACTACTCCTGAATCTTCAGGCTACATGTTCGTCGAATTTATGGATGGTGACTCAGTCATTGTCCCAGACATCTTTGTCGCCCCAAAAGAAAGATTGGTTCTACTTGAAGTAACTCTCCCAGATAAAAGAACATGTTTAACCCAATGGGCAATACCAGAAACAGGAGCTGCCGAAACAAGATCAAGGGTTTTTATAAGCAAAAAATAATCGATCCAAGATCTAAAATCTGAAAAGGTATCTATCAATACCTTTTTATAAAATCACCTATCAACGATGCCATTGTTATGATCTTGAGTTTTGAAAATTTCCATTTTCTATCGAGCAAGATTGAATCCGTAATATACATCTTATCTATTTTACTCTTTTCGAGCTTTCTCGTTGTCTTTGGAACAATCAAATGAGTCACGCAGTCATAGTATTTCCTTGCACCTTCCCTCTTGAGAAACTCACTCCCCTTAATTCTCGTTCCTCCAGTACTCACAAAGTCATCAAACGAAATAACATTCCTGCCCCTTACACTGCCACTCAGACGATGAAAGGTAACTTCCCCACTCTTGCGATCCCTAGATTTATCAAACTTTACTAAAGGCAGTTTCAATGCGTTTGAGAACTCCTTTGCGCGAGCATCAGCTCCCTTATCTAGTGCGACAACAACCCAATCACCAGAAAGTTTATCTCTAAAGTAGTCAATAAAAACTGATGCTGCGCTCAAGTCATAGACTCTTTTATTGAACATCTTCAACACGAGCGGAGAGTGAATATCCACAGTAACAAATTCGTCTATTTCAGTTGACTCCAATATCCTCACTACGACTTTCGAAGAAAGAGGTTCGCCGTCTCGAAAAACCTTGTCTTGAGCAGAGTAACCAAACCAGGGAATGATCGCCACAACCTTTTTTGCCCCACATCTTTTCACAGCATCAGCGATAAGCCCCAGTTCGAGTATATGTCTTTCTGCCGGGAAATTCGCTGATTGAAGAATAAAGATTGTTTCCCCCTTCACTTTTTCAAGAACTCGGACACGAAGTTCGCCATTTGGGAATTCTTCTAATTCAATTTTTCCTAATTTTACACCTAGTCCTTTGGCTATCTTTCTAGCTAAAGGAAGATTTGATGAACCGGCTAATAAAACTTTGTTCTTCATAAGAAGTTTATAAGCTAAATGTTAGTAACAAGAATTTTAAGTATCAGAATCATTTATTTTCCCCAGCCTACGAATGTGTCTTTCATCCTTACTAAAAGCTGTATTTAGCCAAGTAGAAAGAATGCCGATTGCAAGATCGTCTCCCTGGACCCTTCCTCCCAGACACAACACATTAGCATCATTATGTTCGCGACTCATTCTCGCCATAAATTCATTTGTACACAGTGCAGCTCTCACACCTCTAAATCTATTTGCAGCTATCGCTGTACCTATACCTGTCCCGCAACTAAGAATACCTTTTGAGCTATCATTTAAAATACTTTTACATAACTTTCGGACATAATCGGGATTATCTCCTGAATCTAGGGAGTCGGTTCCCAAATCAACAACATCAAATCCAAACTCTTTCATCCATTCTACAAGCACTGATTTTAGTTCAAAGCCGCCATGATCGGAAGCTATAAATATTCTTCCTACCATAAAATTATGAGTTGGTTTTCATATTAACAGCTACCAGTACGATGCCAATTATTACTAGGACTGATCCAAACATTTGCAATGCATTGAATTTCTCACTGAAAAGAAAAACTGAAGCAATAGATACCAACAGAAAGGAAGATGCTAACATGATAGGGTAAGCGATATTCAAATTGATTTTAGTATACACAAGCGTCGATAACACAAAGCTGAAGCCATAAAAACAAACACCCAAAATAAGCTGCCAATTTGTTAGCATAGTTTTTATAGTTACTGTAATAGCTTGTCCATCACCGAAAGCGACTTTCCCGGAACCTGCCTTCATAAGAAGCCCTCCTGCAGTATTTGATAATGCAAAAAGCCCCAGCAAGATCCAATAAATAATATTCCCCATCTCGAATAACTAATAGTTAAGATAAACATACTTTAAGAATTTGATTTATCAAATTCCTACTTGATATCATTCTTTGGTTCATACTCTGCAAACATTCCGCCCCATTTCGAATTTTTCATCCAATTTTTGAATATCCCCTTCTCTTTTACATTCCATCTATAGTAATCATGATAAACCTCTGACCACAGAATAGGAATATTTACAATAGGTGTATGAAAAACAAGTTTCTGCAAGAATTTAGTAGGACCATACCAACCAAGCCAAGCTAGTTTCTTGTGCATAGTTGACCCCACCTCGAATTTCCAATTTTCTTTTGCAACATCAGTATCACCTACTATATCTATCTCCGAAGGATTTCCTACCCCCAAACCCTGCTCATGAGCCATTTTAATGTACTTAATCTTCATCGGATCGAAGCCCATCATCTTCGCAGATACCGCATCAATTGCGACCTGATCACGGCTGGCAATGATAACATCCTTTTCTTCCGGAATAAGAGTACGCGGACCCGGTCCATTCCCGGACATTGTTCCGTCCATCACGGCAAAAACTCCTGAGTGAATTTCTTTCTGAATTGCCAAAAGATCTACAAGAGTTTCATGGATCCAAGTATGAGTATAGTGTCGTCTTTTAGTCAAGAGACCTCCAAAGGCATTTTTCATAGCCCCTGTTGTTGTAGTATAGATATGACACTTAACAGTGGGCAGATGAACGATGCTCTTGTCCTTGAAGTACTCAGGGATACTTATTCCCTCTGGAAATATCTTATCCAGAACATTCATCTTAGCTTTTGGTTTATAAACTTCCCATTTGATATCCTCTTTCTTAAAATTGAAAAGAACTGGAATATCATACTTTTTAAAAACTCCCTTATACTTATTCAAGTCCTCTCCTTTAAAGGCATTCGTTACTACTGTCTGATTCTGCACACACGTGACCTTGCTATAATTTGCATTCTTCAACGCCCTGGCAACTCCTTCCAGCTGCCAAGGAGTAGTATTTGCTGAGGGCATCGGATAGTGCCAGGAGATATTATCCTTAAGAATCACTTCTTTATCCTTTGGCATCTCTTGTTCGAAATCGGCCAACTGCATAAGCTTTTCATAATCATCCAGCACTGTTTCCGGCTTAGTCCTTAGAACAGCTACTTTTGGTTTAGTCATATCGTCTGCTACTTAAAGTTATCTAGGTAGAAACAATTGTTACACTATTGTAATACAATTGTTAAACAATAGTGTAACAATTGTTTCTACTCAAAAAAATATAAGAGTCCCATAGACACTAGCCCCCACATTATTACAACGAAGGCCAGAGGAAAATCTGTCAGCAAAGTTTCGGTCGGGCTTTCTCCCATATCCTTCTTATGGACTAAATACAGATATCTAAATATTCCATAAATCACTAGTGGGATAGTGAAAATAAAGTACTGGGTATGAAAAGTATTAAATGTGTAAAAGACATAGCTGACTAGCACAGCCGGAATAATGATATTTGACATTTGATCCAGCATTTCGACACTATAATGTTCCAATACTTTTCGTTTTTCTCCCCCATTCTTGTTAATCTCAACAAATTCTTGCCTTCTTTTCATAATAGCTAAGAACAAAGTCAGTAGAAAGGTAATTACTAGAAACCAAGAAGAAATGGTAACGTCTATAACTACTGCTCCCCCGACAGCTCGAAGAACAAAACCAATAGCAACTAAAATAATATCAACAATCACAATATGTTTGAAAACGTATGAGTATAACAAATTGGTAATAACATATACTAAAAGGATCAAGGCAAACATGGGATGGATAACAAGTGCAGTCAGAATCGAAGAAGCCCCTAGAACTACACTTATCAAAAGTGCGACTCCCTTATTAAGCTCGCCAGAGGCAATCGGCCTGAATTTCTTCTTTGGATGCTTTCGATCGTTTTCATAGTCGATTATGTCGTTTATGATATAAATACTGCTTGCTGTAAATGAGAAAAGGAAAAATGCGCAGATAGTTAATACAAGCGCACGAATATTTATAAATTCAGCCGCAAAAACAAGGGCCGGAAAAACGAAGATGTTTTTCACCCACTGCTTTGGACGAAGAGCTTTGATTATTGCTTTGAATGTAGTCATATGAAATAATATCTAGCGTTTAAAACACAAGTTCGATTCAACAATTTTAAGCTACGTGATTTTACAACAAAAAAAAGTTTTTGGAAATTTAAAATAAATCACCTTTTATGGAAACAATATGACCGTATCAATTGTAGGAACCGGATATGTAGGATTGACAACCGGAGCTGTTCTGGCTGCTGCAGGTAATAAGGTATACTGTATCGATGTAGATGCCAAGAAAATTGAAACCATTCAGAGCGGGAAGTCCCATTTCTACGAACCCGGCCTAGACAAACTCATAGCAGAGGGTATCAAAAGCAAAAAGTTAATTCCCACAACAAGATACAGGAATGCTATCCCATACAGCGACATCGCCATTATATGCGTTGGAACCCCGTCCAAGGGGGATGGAAGTGTCGACCTTTCTTATATTTACTCCGCAGGAATTTCTATTCACCAGTATATGAAAGATGAGCTTGTCATAGCCCAAAAAAGCACAGTCCCAGTCGGGACAGGAAGAAAATTGGAAAGAATTCTCAGAAATGGCAATAAAAGCAAAAAGTTTAATGTCGTAAGTTGTCCAGAATTCCTAGCGGAGGGATCTGCGGTTTTTGATACGCTGAATATGGATAGAATAGTCGTTGGAGGAGATTCAGAAAAAGCTAAGCAAAAAATGATAACACTGCTTGAATCTATTGATAAATTCTCAAGTAAAATAAATACAAAGGAACTCACAAAATATTCAACAGTCTACAAGAATAAGGTCATATATCACAACAAAACTCCTTTTAAAGATAGAGTCATCTCTGTTGGTCTTGAAAGCGCAGAGCTCATCAAGGTGACAGCAAACGCATTTCTCACTACCAAAATTTCATTTGCGAACTCCATAGCTAGAATATGTGATCAGACAGGAGCAGATATCCTTGAGGTCATGGAAGGAGTCGGCAGAGATGAAAGAATCGGAAAAGCATTTCTTTACGCAGGACTGGGATGGGGCGGCGGCTGTTTTCCAAAAGATACCGCAGGACTTATATATCATGCAGATGAAGTCGGTTTTGATTTCAAGATTCTAAAAGCAGTAGTAGACCTCAACAATTCTCAAGTCCTTTATGTAATAAGAAAAGTTCACAAAATTCTAGGTGCAGATCTCGAAGGAAAAAAGATTAGCGTACTTGGCCTGTCATTTAAACCCGGAACTAGTGATGTAAGAATTTCTCCTTCAATCAGACTCGTCAATAACCTCATCAGAAAGGGAGCAAAGGTCACAGTATACGATCCGAAGGCACTTCAGGAAGCAAAAGCCGACATTGATGGCAGCGTTCATTATGCAAATAATGTTGATGAAGCTGTCAAAGGCTCAGAACTAGCAATTCTAGCTACTGACTGGCCTGAGTTAGTAGACATTGATTTTAAGAAGCTGAAAAAGATATTTAAAAGGCCAAATCTACTGGACGCAAGAAATAAGTGGGACAAGGAGCAAGCTATAAAATTTGGCTATAAATACTTTGGGATAGGCAGATGAAAATATTAGTAACAGGTACTGCAGGATTCATAGGATCATTTTTGACTAGAGCACTTATAAGTCTAGATCATAGTGTCGTCGGAATAGATAACTTTCATCCGTATTATTCAAAAAAAGCTAAGAATTTCAACCTTGACCTTATAAGATTCCACTCTGGACAAGATCTAAAAGAATTCACTGGTAAATCTATTTCCAAGATTTACAGCAAATTATCTGAGAAGACGGAGACCAAAAAGAGCAAGGGATATTTTAAGTTTATCGAATGTGATATTCGAAAATACAGATCTCTTGCAAAGATAATAAAACAAGAGAGAATAACTCACATTGTTCACCTTGCCGCAATGGCCGGAGTCCCCTACTCTATAGAGAAACCTAGAGAATATGTAGAGGTTAATATTGATGGGACTACAAATCTTTTGGACATAGCCGTAAAAAATAAAATTAGTAATTTTATTTTTGCTTCTTCTTCATCAGTCTATGGTGCCTCACAAAAAGTGCCTTTCATAGAAACACAGAATGTTGATAATCCTATATCTCCTTACGCTGCTACTAAGCGAATGGGAGAAATTCTTTGCTATACCTTCAGCTATCTCTATCTACTTCCTATCACATGTCTTCGGTTTTTCACAGTTTATGGTCCACTTCAAAGACCATACGGCATGGCTATTCAAAAATTTATCAGACAAACGGACAAAGGCGAACCTATGACTGTTTACGGAGACGGGACGATGTCTCGCGATTATACATATATCGATGATACTGTTCGTGGAATAATATCTGCCCTGAACAAACCCCAAAGATATCAAATCTACAATCTCGGTAATTCACATCCGGTCTCACTCAAAAGGCTGACAGCACTAATAACTAAATATATGCAGAAAGGTAAAACGGAATACCTCGATAAGCCCTCCACAGAAGTGCCTACTACCTACGCAAATATCAGCAAAGCTCAAAAAGAGCTCTCGTATAAACCTGAAGTAACAATTGAACCAGGACTGAAAAGACAAATCGAAATTTACAAATCAATGCCAAAGTGGTATAAGGAGCTTGAAGTATGAAGACATTTATAAACATTACAATTTTATCCCTTACCCTGATATATCTTCTTGAGATCATGTTTTTCGACAAGAGAATCACTGCCAATCTAATTCTTGCATTATGCATAACAATTATTTACAAAATTTTCAAAAATGATAGATAAGCTCATACTATTCTCCTGCATTTTAGCCGCATTCACAATTTTATATATGAGCATCAGGGAAATTCTCACAGAGTCTAAATGGAAGCATATTTCAAAGGATCTAAGTTTAGCTCTTTCAGTATCTATTGTGTCCATATCTATTATTTATGCCGGCATTGACTCTATAGGACCTTTAGCTCTGCTTATATCATCGTTGGCAGGACTAATATTATTTTTAACCTCTCTAACGATTCTAAAAGAAGATGGATCTTATAAATCTCTGGAAAAAAAGTAAGGTACTAAACATCATAATACTTGGGATATACTCAAAATATTATTTTTTACTAATTATTTGTCTTTCCATCCTGACGATCATACTGAGCTTCGGTTTTGGACTCATAACAGCTTTCAGGATAGTATTCGGAACAATATATAGCCTTTTCTTGCCTGGATTTATGATCAGCCATATTCTATTTAAGGTTGGGAAAATAGGATACGTAGAAAGAGGTGTTTTAAGCTTTGTACTATCAATCTCAATTATCCCGCTTGTCATTTTCTACTTCAATCTAGCTGGTGTAAGAATAACTTCATTTAGTACTTTTTTTATCATTCTTTTGACCTGTGTTCTTTCCGGAGTGATAGTATATTTCAAAAATAAGAAACCCAAGAGACAACAAAAACAGTGACGAGAATATCCCAACTAAAATTGTTCCTCCAGCTTCTTTAGATTGATAATCCAACCTATCAAAAATCACTTTGATCAAACTCCTGGACTTATAAATTGGCACTAGATTCAGGTTTCCTGCTTGTTCTTTCCCATCAAAGAAAAGCTGCCCTCCCATCAAATCATGATGTTTCAAATACCGGAACAGAATTCTTTCATCTTGCGGAAATCGTATATAGTAAATCCGACCTTGTGAATTCTCAATAGCCTCGAATCTGTAGTTTAACACGTCACATTTATTTACAAGAATCGATTGATCCAATTTGGCTACAGTTAACTCATTATGGTCTTTATTTAGTATCTGAATCGGATTACTTGGGATCTGACAATCCTCACTCTGGAGATCAAACCCTGCAAAATTATCTCCTTCAGCGACGATCATTTGCATTATCAAGTGCTCACTACTGTCTATGATTTCATATTTTTCTTCGTCAAATCTCTGGGGAACAAAAACTTGGCTCTTATCATATTCCTCCCGCACAAAGAGATATACGAAGGGAGAGCTAACTAAAAGGATAGTTAGAATTGATAAAGTTATTTTTTTCAAACTCTCTTTCTTCTTCATAAATAGTAACGCTGTGTCAACATAGCTAAACAGAATACGTTAAAGAATACTGCAAACAGGATAATCAGTTTATAGAATACATCTTTGAATTTGACAGGGATTACACTTTTCAGACCAAGAAGTCCCATAAGTACAAATGACAAAAGCATCGGGAAATAATACCTGCCCTGAGTAGGGAAATTCTCGTAGCATCTACTTATGTAGCCGTTAAAATACAGATAGATATAGAATAATTCTAAAGGAATAACTGGAGTTAACAAAAGGAAATGAACTGTTCTTAAGGTTTTTCTTTTAAGTCCGAATACAAACCAATATAGGAAAAAAACAATAGACAATAGGAACACAAAAGATAAGAATAGGTAAACTGCCCGGGGAAGCTGAGTGTCAAGCCAGCCGAAATTGCCGGCAAAGCCTTTGAATATAAGCACATACCTAGGATACAGCAAAGCTTTTAAATAACTAAGTATGGAGAGTCCCCTGCATGTGGCTTCCGAGCTGAAATAATTATCTGTAATGATACCTGTCTTCCCGGAAGGGTCTGGAAACAAAGATCCAAGTCCCAAAAGATTCCTGGCGAAATACAAGACAGGAATGATCAAAGGAGCGAAGAATGAACTCATCTTATCGATGCTGAAATTCTTACGAATCTTCCACAAAACCAGGACAAGGACAATAGGGAAAAAGGCTAGAAATTGGGCTTTCGTGAGAATTCCAACAACTGACCACATCGATATCTTCAAAAGATCATCAGATTTCAACTCGTTGGATTTGTAAATTTTGAGCAAGTAATAAAGCGCAGCGAAGAATGAGGTAAAAAGAAATACATCACTGTTGATACCGGAGTTGCCAAACATAAATGCCGGCCAGAGCGAAACCAGTAGAGCTGCCGCTGCTCTAAACCATCGATTCTTACTAAACAAAGATGCTGCTTTAAAAGCAAACAAATAATTAAAAATAATAAAAATGAGATTGGAAAAACGGACGATATACAATACTCTCAGAATTCCAAACGACCCAAAGGCCAAAAGAAATATTGCTCCCCAAAGATAATATAGCGGCGGATGATTATAAATATGAGCCGCATTGAAACCTTCTATCTGAGTCGGCTCCGGATTTTCAAAGTCGAAGTGATATGTTCGATTATGAAATACTCTATCAGCCTGTGTCTGTTCTATCAGATTTTCTATAGCATCAGAATTCTCAAGAATTTCATTATCCTGAATATCGTTTTTGTTCGGCAGCCTTTTGTTTTCGGCAATAAATTGCATATAACGCAAGTGAGCCTGTTCATCAGGAGTCTGCAGAGGAGGAATAACAAAGATCCAGAGAACGCTCAAGCTAACGAGCAATCCAAGCGATATAAATTTTAACCTCTTCTCCATTCTATAAATTGCTGATCTAAATGATTATACTCAACAGGAACTTACAAGGGAAGGTACACGATTGTTAAACTATAGTAATACAATTGTAAAACAATCGTGTACCTTCCCCGCTTGACATTCTACTCACGATCACCGATAATACCGATCGACTTAGTCTATGATGTATGAAACTAACAAACAGATGTCAGTACGCTCTTCTAGCCATGCTAACACTAACAAAGGCCTACAAATCAGACAGGAATAAATTCTACACGACAAAAAGAATCGCACAAGCCAATGATATCCCAAAAGAATTTCTGGAAAAAATAGTTGCCCTGCTTTCCAACTGTGGGCTTGTTGAATCGCAAAAGGGTGTAGCTGGAGGCTTAAGACTTATAAAAAACCCTGCAAAAATATCAATCGCAGAAATAATCCGGGAATTCGACGGACCACTTGCTCCGGTAAGCTGTGTAAGTAAGTACAAGTATGAGACGTGCCCACTCGAAAGATCAAAAAGTTTAACATTTCTGTTCAAGAGAATAAGAAACATTCAGTTTAAAATTCTTTCAAAGACAACCCTGGCTGATTTGGTATAAAAAGACATATTTTAATTTTTAATTGTCTGTTATGAAAAAGCTAACAATAGAAATCGCGGATAACGAATTCTCAACACTTGAGAAAAGAGTAAAAGATAAAAAAGAGTTTGATTCTGTAGAAGCCTACATGCAGGACATCATATCCCAAGTTGTTGCAAGATTAAAAGATGAAGATGGTGGAGATGAGGAGAAATTCTCAAAAGAAGATGAAGAAAAAGTGAAAGAGAGACTTAGAAGCTTAGGATATTTGGACTAGGGAGCACAAACAACTGTTGAACAATAGTTTACCAATCGTTCAACAATTACAGGACTTTACTTGTTAACACTACCGTCCATGATCCAACCTCACGGGGGCAAACTCGTTCAGCAAATTATCAAAGACAAGGAAGAAAAAACTTATTGGCTGAAAAAATCAAAAGAGCTCATAAAACTAAAACTTGACGAAGAACAGATAAAAGAAATCAAGAATGTTGCTAGAGGACTATATAGCCCTCTCAGTGGATATATGAAGAAGGAGGATTTTGAATCTGTAACCGAAAATCTCAAGCTGGCAAATGGGACTGTATGGCCGATTCCGATCGCACTTGATATACCATCAACAATCGCAAAACAGGTCCATATCGGCAGAAGAATAGCGTTAATGGATTCTAAAAACAAACCTGTTGCAATTCTAATAGTAGAAGACAAGTATAAGTTTGACAAGAAGAAAACCGCTAGAAAGGTTTTTGGGACATCAGATCCAGAACACCCGGGAGTCGCAGAAATGTTGGCAAGGAAAGACACATTAATCGGAGGTGATATCCTGCTGATCGATAATTCTAAAAAGACCTTCAACAACTACAATCTTGATCCTGTTGAAACACGTATTCTCTTTGCAGAAAAGAAATGGACAACAGTAGTAGGCTTCCAGACCAGAAATGCCCCGCACAGAGCTCATGAATATCTTCAGAAGTGCGCACTCGAGAATGTTGATGGTCTCTTCATAAACCCTGTAATAGGCAAAAAGAAGGATGGCGATTACACCGATAAAGCTATTATCAATTCTTATAATATTTTAATCGAGAATTATTTCAATAAAGATAAAGTTGTCCTGTCGATATTACCTCTCAAGATGAGATATGCAGGACCAAGAGAAGCTGTAATGCATGCTATCATCCGAAAAAACTTTGGCTGCACACACTTTGTTGTTGGAAGAGATCATGCAGGAGTCGGAGACTATTATGATCCATATGCAGCACAGAACATTTTCGACGAGCTTCCCGATCTCGGAATAAAGATCCTGAAATACGAGAATGCATTTTACTGTGAGATTTGTAATAATATGGCTACAGACAAGACCTGCTCTCATGATGACAAATTTAAAGTCAAGCCTAGCGGTACGATGATAAGGGAAAAAATACGAAACAAAGAAAGAATCCCTGAGGAAATTGTCAGGCCGGAGGTGATGAAGGTGCTGCAGGAGATGAAGGAGGTGTTTGTAAAGCAGTAGTGGAACAATTGTAATGCAATAGTAATACGATTGTATAACAATAGGTCAACAATGGTTCAACGCAAGTAATTCACTTATTAAATACAACTTAATGCAAAACGCTACAATTTACATAGTCTCCGGCCTGCCAAGATCGGGAACATCCATGATGATGAAAATATTAACCGATGGCGGACTGGAAGCTTTGGTAGATAACCTTAGAAAGCCAGACGATGACAACCCAAAAGGCTACTTTGAGTACAAGCCTGCTATGAAACTGCACAAGGATAATTCCTGGCTGGGTCTGGCTGTCGGCAAGGCGGTCAAGATCATGGTAAATTTTACAGAATTTCTTCCGGATGACTATCACTACAAGATAATACTCATAAGACGGGATCTGGATGAGATTCTCGCTTCCCAGCAGATCATGCTCAAAGAAGAAGATAAAAGAGTTGATGATATAGTAAGAAAAATCTTTACTCGAGACGTCGAAAAAGCAAAAAGAATTGCAAAAGAGAGAGAGAATATCGAGATGCTCGAAGTGTGGTATCCAGATGTTGTGAGGAATCCAGGACACGAGATCGAGAGAATATACAGTTTCCTTGAATTGGATCTAGATAAAGATAAAATGCTTGAGGCAGTAGACCCAAAGCTTTATAGGAATAAGAAGAAGTGACAGTTCATACAATCGTCCTACGGTCGTAGAACAATAGTTAAACGATTGTATTACAATTGTAAAACTATAGTTTGGAAATCGCATGCTCCCTAAATCACAAAACATAACCAAAATAGAACAAAGAATCACAAAACAAGACAAGGAAAAACTGCTTGGGCAAAAAGGAGCCGTTTACTGGATGACAGGACTATCAGGTTCTGGTAAATCGACCATAGCTGTTGAAGTCGAAAGAATTCTGTATGAACAAGACAAGCTGGTCACAGTTCTTGATGGTGATAATGTAAGATACGGTCTGAATGCTGACCTCGGTTTTTCAGAAGAAGATAGGAGGGAGAACTTGAGGAGAATTGCTGAAGTAGCTAAGCTATTTGCCGAGAACGGAATCATAGTAATCACGTCATTCATTTCACCAACCAAGGCTTCGCGCAAAAAGGCAAGGCAAATAATTTCTCAATCTTCAGACTTTCATGAAATCTACGTCAAGTGCAGACTAACGGAATGTGAGAAACGAGATCCCAAAGGGTTATATAAAAAGGCTCGAACAGGAGAGATAAAAGAATTTACAGGTATAGACTCACCTTTCGAGGAACCGGAGAACGCAGAGTTGGTGATAGAGACTGACAGCGAGAATATTGACAAAAGTGTACAAAAGCTGCTGGAATATATAAAAAGGACCAGCATAACAACCGTATAACTATTGTTCAACAATCGTTCGCCGGCCTCTCCTCCCCAGGTAGCCAATATAATTATTCAGCTTCACACTCAAGTTTCTTATTTCGCTGTTCACAGTTTCAAACTCACTCTCCGTGATATACCCAAGATCAGTAGCAGCTTGAACACAGAAGAATATTTCAGACAACGAACCCCGTGCGATAAAACAGAACCTCCTCTGATCGTTCGGAGTAAACTTCCCATTTCCTTCAGCGATATTTGCACCGACAGAAATGACTGCCCTGGTTAACTGACTGGACAAGTTAAATTTCTCTTTATCCGGAAACTTTTCGCTTAAATTGTAAATCGTTTTTACGAGTCTTCTCGCTAACTGATAAACCTCCAGCTGGTCTAGCTTGTAGTGCTTTTGAGTAGGCATAGCTATTACAAAGAGCACAAATAAATAAACTTCTGGGGGATATGGGGTTGAGCAATAGTATAACAATTGTAGAACGATTGTTCAACAATCGTATGACAATCGTGTCCTACCGCTCCTGGGTAAAATAAGTCAGGTTCAGCCCTGCTGCCTTGACCTCACTTCTAAGCGAAAAAATCTTATACATGGTTCTAACCCTTTGTGTTGTATTCTGCACGTCCGGATCTATGTCATAATCAACAAGCAGCCACGCAAGGTTGCCTTTCATTCCGTATCTAGTAATCCCGGTCCAGCTTACAGGCTGTTCATCGTAGAATGGGACCAAAGACTTCAGATCATCAACCGTTGGCTCATCGTCAAACAGAAGAAGTATCATGCCGTCTTCATAAGCGGCGTTGTCGACGATATAGTTTACCTTCTCTACTCTCTCTTTTATACTTGAAAAATGATCTTCATAGTAAATCTCTGCATTTGCTGTTAGAGTTGTCAACTGATCATAAACAGCCTGTCCTGCACAAGTAGTACCTCCCCAGTATCTCTGAGCAAAAACTGTTCTATCCCA
>JAQVGX010000127.1:0-837 GCA_028696515.1 Candidatus Dojkabacteria bacterium
ATAGACATTTGTGGCTTCGCAGCCAAAGGCAGTGGGCCATACAGAGGATAAGGAATACTGTGATCTATGCAGTTTATGAATATTTGAATTCTCAAGGCTTCATCAAGATTGATTCTCCTATTCTTACTCCGACATCGTGCGAAGGAACTACTACACTTTTTCCAGTCCCCTATATTCCGGCATGGAAAAACAATAACAAGGGAGGTTCTATATCAGTAAACCTTGAAGAATCTGAGCCTGATAAACCAATCGTGTACCTTTCACAATCAGGCCAGTTATATATAGAAGCCGCGATATTTGCACATGGCAGAGTATTCGACTTCGGACCCACATTTAGAGCCGAGAAAAGCAAGACCAGAAGACATCTAACAGAATTCTGGATGATGGATGCCGAAGCCGCTTTTGTTGAGCATCATGAAAACATGAGGATTCAAGAAGGGCTGACTGTAGCAATAGTTAAAAAGGTTTTGGAAGAAAACAAGTACGAACTTGAGCTTCTAGAAAGAGAAACCGCTTTACTTGAGCCAATTCTTGAAGGAGATTTTCCTATTATTACTCATGCCGAGGCAGTGAAAAGAGTAAAAGGTTTAGGAGCAAAATTGGGAGATCGGGATGACCTCGGAGCAGAAGAAGACACCTTGCTTTCAAAATCCTTCAAAAAACCATTCTTTGTGGAAAAATATCCTAAAGAGATAAAGCCGTTCTATATGAAAGACGATCCAGATGATCCGACAAGATATCTGAATAACGATATGTATGCCCCGGAAGGCTATGGCGAGCTAATTGGGGGAAGTCAGAGAGAAGATGATCACAACACACTCCTTGCTAAAATGAAAG
>JAQVGX010000127.1:847-2526 GCA_028696515.1 Candidatus Dojkabacteria bacterium
GCATAAAATACCACTCAAGGATTATCAGTGGTACCTGGATCTGAGAAAATATGGCAGTGTTCCTCACAGTGGTTTTGGAATTGGGCTGGAGAGATTTGTATCGTGGATAAGCGGTGTCAAGCATATTAGAGAAACGATACCTTTCCCGAGAATGATATATAGGTTAAGACCTTGATGTATATTTCCAAAATAACATCTAAAAAAGGGTAGCTTTCTCTATCAAATCCTGCAAATCAAGAGCGTAGTAGGATGATATGCATTCAAGTTGAGTTTTGAGAATAAAGTCCAGCAATCTTTTTAATTCACACCTGCCTTCTAAATATATACTCTATTGTGAACGGCCTTTTCTAGAAAACGGCACATATTTATGTGAGGAAACCACTCTCCTCAGATTTCAACTTAGCACACATCTCATCGGTTATTCCAACCTTCTTCGCTTCTTCTACAAATTTTTCATATGTTAAAAACCTAGGCAAAACAGCGTAGTACCCAGGAATCATCCCCGTTCCAACAAACAACTGCCATTTCCCGTCAGGTGATTTTCTATAGCTTGCCATGAAGCTGCCGTATCTTTTAGTTTCAGCAGGCTCACCAGGCGGAAGAAGCAGCCCAGCGAAGTATTTTCTGCCAAGCTTTATGGCTCTGTTAACGTATATCTCTTTCTGCCAGTCCTCCTCGAGTTCCTCAAGAGGGAAATTGTCCAATTCAGATTCGCTCATCTCAGCAAATCTTTTTAGCATTTCATCTTTTGAGTTATCCATAATTCTTCAAAAACTAAATTTATACACATACAAAACTGATATTCTTATAGCATAAAAGGTCTGTGTATACCAATCTTGCCATTCGTTAATCCCAAACTACTCCTTGCAAGCTTACAATCCTCGTAACCGACATCAACCTTAATACAGTCTTAAAAAGGCTAATTTCCCATTTTAACTGAGCGAATAATTCATGCGTAACTAGTTTGATTACAAGAATGATTCGCTGGCTAAGAGCTGAAGATCAAATTTGTGAATAATTTAAGCCTTGTTATCCAACAACATCTCTTTTTGCGTCCTTTTCTCCAATACCAAGGACGATGTTTTCAACAATATTATCAAGCTTCTGACTATTCTCAACCTGGCAATCCACATGCAGGACATCATCTTCACTCAATACTAGGTAATACCTTTTGCGTAATAATGAACTATCCTCATCGGCAAATACTACGCAAAAACAAAGTTTCCCACCCAAAAGCTCAGACGTGAAAGCCGAGAGGGCTACACTAGCATATATCTTTCCTTCTGGGACAAAATCATCAAGGATAAACTTATACCAGGATAAGAAATCGCTGTGTGTAGGAAATTGTATCTCATTATTATTCTTATCGCTGAAAAGAATGATTCTTACCTTATTTTCCCCTTCGCTGAGTGTAAGTGCCTTCCCCTCATCCATCGTCTTAACATTCCAATTCTCTGGCAGAACTGCACTAAGCTCAAACTTTTTATCTTTCCCTTCAAAGCTCATATCCAAGATTTGACCTTTTATCTTGTTATCCATAAATATGAATTTCATAATATGCCTAATGTGTGAATTAAAATAAATTCATTAAGTGATCAAGTTTATTAAAATCAAAATTGTATTTATAGTTGATATACAAACCAAAAGTGAATGCTAAAAGTTTATTTACAAGTCGGGTA
>JAQVGX010000128.1 GCA_028696515.1 Candidatus Dojkabacteria bacterium
CTGCTCCCATGACGTCTGAATATGGGCCATATGTAAGGACAAATTCCCAATTATTTTTTTCTAATATAACAAAAAATCCCTCTCCTATTCCAGTATCTCCGGAATAAGGGATACCTGAAGCCGAAACAAAATCCCAGTCCGTCGGATACTTAAACTCGAACCCATATTCGCTGTTTTGATAAGTATTCCATGCTACGGTTGTTTCTTTGCTAGTTGTCGAAACACTAGAGCTAGTAGTTGAGATGCTTGTTGGAGCAGTAGTTTTATCCTCAGGAATATAGTTTGCTGGGATAGTATTTTTCTTTGTGTCCTTTGTCGTCAGGTATAGGACTGCTGCCCCGGCTCCAGTTAACAAGAATATGGCAAAAATCAATATTACGCCAAGAAATGAATTCACCGGTTTTTCTTTTGTGAGCTTTACTTCAGAAGATTTCAATTCTTTCGGTTCGAATTCGGTTGATTTTGTAGATACTTCTTCTTTGGGTTCTTCTTGAGCCGGCTGTTCTTGCTCTGGAGTGGCTTCGGCAGATTCGGGCATCTTGCTATGTTTAATATATATTTCTTAGTAAATATAGCATAAATTGTCAGAAATGTAACTAGGATAGGAATAATTGTCTTGAAAAGTAGAATTTGATCCTTGAGAAACAAACCAATTTAGTGATAAAATCGATAGTCAGATCAGAGATAAAAAATATGAGAAAAAAATACTTACTATATATATCTGTTCTTGTTTTCATTTTTCTTTTAACACTGATAGTTTGGCCAGATAGAAATATCAATATCGACATTGGCTCTTTCCACTATCACAAAGTCTGGAAAGGTCCGAATCTCAATGAGATCACTTCTGGAAGGATAGAAAACGACCTGAATCTCGACTTGGGCTCTGGGTTTCTTGGAGGAACAGCTTTTGAGTATAAAATAGTTTACCCTGAAGCGACCGAAAACAAAAAAGAAATTGCTGATCAAACATTAGATGAAATAAGGATGAGATTAGCTGCCGGAGGATACAATCAAAGTGATATCACTTGGGAGCTTCGTGGCGAAGATTACTATACGATAGCACGAATTGAGAATATTGATGACAATGTATCCGATGAATACATAAAAGAAACAGTATTTAAAAAGGGGGTTCTTCAACTATGGGGAGAGCGTTCTCAAACCGATATTGGTGCACAGACTACTGATCAGCAGGCAAATACCTTTGAAAGTTTTTTGGATCAGAATTATGACAAGATTGAGGTAGATGCAAATGACATAAAAGGGTACAGAGTCTTTGAAGATGAAGAAACGTATGGTGTCAAAATTGCTCTTTCAGATGTCCAGGCTGAAGCTTTATCGTCAAGCATTTTAGCATTCTTTGGCAGGAATCTTCTCGCGGTTCTCGACGAACAGTTTATAGTAGTTGATGGGGCCGATTTGGGGGAACAGATACAGACTACGGGGAAGATAAAAACTCTAAATCTGACTGGTTTTCAATCAAAGAAAGATGCTAAGCTGATGGCAGGAATCATTGGAAACGGCCCACTCGGTGTCGAGCTAGAGCAGTTCAAAAAGGAAGCTTTCCAGGCTGAATATGATAGAAGCATTATAGGAAAAGTAGCCTTGGCATTCATAGCAGTGTTGATAGTATTTGGTTTAATCCTTATAACCTTATACAAAATAGATGGTGTTGTTGGATTATTGATGAACGTACTTTGGGGTCTTTTAGTTGCCGCTGGATTGAAAATATTACCGGTAGTAATAACTATTCCTACAATTCTGGCCCTGGGAATGCTAACGGGACTCTTTTTATGGATGCTGCTGAAAGTTATCAGGAGTATAGATCGGAAGAATAAAACAAGAGAGGATCTTGATCTGGGTATGTATTTCAAAGATGCATCTGTTCACAAGGAAATAACGAATATGATCTATGTTATGCTTATCTTGGGGTTAGTCTGCCTGTTGTCATCTATTTGGCCCGGGAACAATATAGCTGCTCTGATACTCTTGTCAACTCTAGTAAGCTGGTTCACTATAGAGCAATGTGTTCCTGCTATATATAAGTTTACTGCTTTGCTGAAAGAAAAAGATGAATAAGGGTATGAATATAAAAAATGCTATAACGAAAGTTCTTAAGTCAGGATTATTTATAAATCTTCTTGTGCTTCTAATCGTCCTGGGAGTTATCTTAGCAGAGAAAGACAGAATAATTGGATATTTTGCAGGAACAGGAGAACATGGGAATCTATTATCGAGTCATTCACTTGTGCGATTTCTTGCTTCGTTCTTGATTGCTGTATTTGTATGCGGTTATTATCTGATATATCATAGATTCAATGTTAGAAAAAAGAATCGAGCAGAGCTAGGCTTTGCTTTGATATTATTTATTCTTTCGCTTGTATCTGCCGGAGTATTTTCTGTCTTCTTTGTCATCATTCTAGGGGTTTTAGATAAAATAAATTTTGGTTATGAACTTATGAATTTGGTTTATATCGGTTTAGTGGGCTTTTTTATAGGCTTCTCGAGTAAAATCGGGATA
>JAQVGX010000060.1 GCA_028696515.1 Candidatus Dojkabacteria bacterium
TTGGGATGGGGCATTAGATGAGTATACAGGAGGGGACCCTACTACAGGTGAGAATTGGAAGACAATGAATATCTTCAGGTTGATGTCGGGGATGACAGATTTCAGCAATTGGGGTGATTGCAGACCAGATTGTAATATTTCTAGTATCATCAGAGTTCCAACTGGCTATCCTATTATTGATGGTGGAAGTGAGGCTCTAGAGTTCTTTGGTGATGCTCCTGATGCTCTCTTAGAAGCGATTTTAAATATATATTTGACCATTCTCTCCCTAAGGATATTTTTTATGTTGGTGCAGGCGTTTGCTGAGTTAGTAGTCCGTACTATTGCTGGGCCTGTGCAATTTCTAGGTATTCCATTATCCGGGACAAAAACATTTATTGATTGGCTTAGGGGAGGACTCGCCGATGCTCTTTGTTTCCCTGTATCTTTTCTTCTCATGTTTTTAGCTGCCTTCTTCTCAAATCAACATATGGCTCCATGGTGGTTTAATCAGGATATGGTTGTTTTTGATCATGCTCCTGAGATGCTGACTCATACAGTCAGCTCAGTTCAATTTGTCGGCAACATAATAGCTGTTGGTATACTCATGATGATTCCAAATGTCAAGAAACAGCTAGAGCAGATGTTGACTGTTCAAGGAATGGGTGGTGGAGCTGATGCTAGTGGACTAAGAGGCTTGGTATCTAAGATTCCAGTGGTTGGATCTGTTGCTGGATTCCTCGGAGCATAAAAAAAGAAACTGCACTGTACCTAATATTGAATCTCCCTGAATAAGTTACTATCTTCCTTGCGCGGCATTTATTAATTCGATTGCTTTCTGGAATGCGTCAGGAACATAAGTACATCCTTGAGTTGAATATTCTAGGATATCTTGAGCTGCAGTATAAGTGCACTGATGAGTATTTGGATCATACCAGAAATATGCTCTTGCTGCGCCGAACCCTTTTTCAAGAACTACATTTATTTGATCTATTCCTGTTACTCCCGTTGTTTCTTGAATGGCTTGTTCTACAAGATCATGAACTGTTGTTGGTGTTTCGAAACCCATTAATTGTCCATGTTCTATGTATTGCGGAAGAAGATCGGCAAGTCCAGTAGCAATTGATTGTTGCAAACCTTCCCAGGTTTTCTGCAATCTTTCCATAAGGTCATAGTCAAAACTATTCCCCCGAATCCCCCTAGAAATAGCTAATAGCGATCTCAATAAGAATCCTCCTGCTAGTACAGGACGAAATGCCATAATTCTTATAATTTCTCTAATACCTCTTGCCTCACCTGGAGTGAGTGTGAGCATTCTTTGAATTCGACTAACTCCTAGAAGACCATGCAATACAAGGCCAATAGCTAGATTCCTCAATGATTTTCCTCTTAAGGGTTCAGCTGCAACTTCTGCTAGATACTTTAACCAGCCCTTATAGACCGGTCTTTCCCCTATAGTGTCAAAGGCACCAACAGGCATGACCTTGAACTTATATCTTCCAAGCAATTGCTCAGAGACAAATGATTTCCCTGGGCCACCGCTTAGTAAGTTTGCGAAGAATAGGTCTACTCGATGTATTAAATCTGTACCAGGTTCTGGAGCTGTATAAGCTTTATCCTGATTGAATCCTCCTCTGGTAATAAGCTCCCTTCCTGTAGATCTCACTCTGCCTGCTGCATCTACTCCCGCGTAAGTAAGGTATCTACCATCACAATGTCTCACCATGAGTGCGCTATTCCCGTCAACACAAGCAAAATTGGCTGTATTGTAAGTAAATGATGTTGGTTTATCCCATATAGCGTGATGAGTTGCTCCTCCAGTAAGCGTTGATCCTAATCTGTTAAGCATGTAAGAGTAGAAAACCTCCTCTGCTCCCCATCCAAATAAATCGTATTTGAGATAATGAGCACGAGCAAATATCAGGCCAGCAAATAAAGCATTTAGAGCTATTCCTGTTGCCTCTTCATGAGCAACCATTCCTGAAACGTCTTCAAGAAGTGCAGCTGGAGTTTTAAAATTAAATCCTAAATTAAGCTCTCTGAGTCTTGCAGCTCTTGCTGAAGGAGAACGGTAAAGGAGCATGTCAAAGAAAGCTCCTGCTACTTGACCAGGATTAAGAGATAAAACTGCACCGGCAGCTTTTTCTTGAAACTTGAGAAGCCTTGGTCTTACTAATACGCTTCGATGCATTAAGACGTAAAGTATATCTGATTCTTGCGTAGTATAGATAGTTCCAACTGCATCGGTATCACGGGCAAAGTAGGTTCTTACTATAGGAAACTTAAACCAACCTGCGGGGACTGGGATTCCTGGATTCCAGCGGAATACAAGAACTCCTGTGAGAAGATCATTTCTTGTTTGAAATGCCGCTATATATTCATTTAGGGCTGCAAGCAAATCGGGATCAGCATCTCGAGGGCTTCCACCTCTCATTCTGTTAATGATCTGTTTCTGTAGCCTTATAGCATCTGTTATGTCTCTATAACCTTCATCTTCATCGGGCATTTCATATACACAGCCAAGAGCGGCTAGTGCTTGGGTACTGACTTGGACTTCTTGATCTAATCTTGACTTGGCCTCTGTAGGGGATAGGGAAGGAGGAGCTTCTCTCTGAGAAAGTGGTTCATGTCGAACTGGAATAAAAGGTAGGATAGCATCATTGGTAGCCAGTATTCTTCTTTGATTCTCGGCTAGCTCAGGGTCTTTATCGCTATCTGGCTCACCTTCGGGAGGTCTAGAGGGCGAAGGGGGCCTTGGAGCACTAGGTGCACTATGGTTTGCTTGTCGTGGGCTTCCTGTTCTGGGTACTTGGCGCCTTACGGGTCTTCTCTTTTGCTCAGGAGCTATTCCTCTAGCCTCTAGCATAGTTGCTTCGAGCTCTAACATTTGGGATAGAAAACCGGTTGATTCTCTATCCAATAGAGTAGGAGCTTGAGCTAAACCTTGAAGCGCTGCGAAATCTTGATTCGTTGCAACGTACTCTAATACTGTTGTATATCTGGCTATTTGATCGTCAGAAAGATCTTGTATTTGTTCTAACCTGTAGACAGCTATATCCAAAAGAGACATAAGAGCTGCCGAACGCAATAGCTCTAATTTCATATCCTCTCCTGGACTCACAGCACCTGATTCCTGTAGCGCCTGCAATGCTGCTGTATATAACTCCTGTAAAGCAGCTCGAGCTGCTAATGCTTGTTCTCGATCAACACCTTCAACCGTGGCAAGTTCTCTCAGCTGGGCGACTTCATCTCCAAACATAAACTCTAAGATAGGTCTGTCAAACCTATCTATCCACGCTTCAGCGACGTCCCTTAACATATTTCTATATCCTTGAATAACTGGATCTGCCTCTTTCAAAGCTTTAGAAACCGAAACAGTGATTAAGTGCAGATCTTTAGCTATTGTAGGATCGATCTTCCCGCTTTTAGCCATTTTAGTTAGTCTCTGTTCGAGTCTTACCTCTTTTACTTTTACAACTATTCTTCTGTAGGTAGAATCAGCTATTGCGTTAAATTTAGTTTCTAATGCTCTGCTCTTTGCTTCGGCACTAAGTGAAGGAACATCTTCGATTGTAACTGCTTCTTGTCTTCTACCAAAACCTACTCTTTCAGCTACAGCATGCAATCTTCGAGCCAATTCTGGATTAATTCTAGCTCTTACTATTTCTATAGCTCGATTTAATGCAGGAATCTCTGGTCTAGGTTGGGTTACCCTTTCTCTGTTTAGTCTTCTAAGCCAAGAGGGTCGAGTTTCGTCGAGATTTATTGGTTGTGCTTCGGCTGTGCTCATAATGAGTTATGTACTAGATATTAACATTTGAAGTGCAAGATCAAAAGCTGGCTGCGGAATGTTCATTTCACTTAGTTCTGGAAAATCCTCAGAAAATGTCTCAGGATCATTAGGATATCTATCTAAAAGTCTCGTCAGGGTAAAAGCCATTTGTTGTAAGACGCCTCCTCTTTGCTGGTTATTTCCAGATACAAACTCATACATTTCAACTAATCTTCTCAAGTTTTGAAATTCATGCTCGTCTAAAACTTCATCATCAGGATCCGCTCCTAAGTGAAGTGCTTGTTCGGCGGGGATAGGATACCAAGATGATATCTGAGTGATTTGTGTAAGATTAACTGATTGCCAAGGAGTCAGAGTATGCATTTCTTGACAAAGAATTTCAACTATACCATAGGCAGGGGAACCGGTGTCGATTGGACTTGATGAGTCTCTAATCACTTGGTGATGAAGTTCGAAGAATTCTTGTCCGTCAACCTCTCTATAAACAACGTTGAGTTCTAGAGCTATCATTCTTCGAAACTCCTCAGTATGGATAGCCTCACTGTTGCTTGCATTTAATCTAGTTGGCACGAACATAATTCTACAAACTACTCCTTTGGAATTACGGAAATCCTCAACTATATACAGTTGATACTCTTCTGCTTCGTCCGCATACTCTTTGATGAGAGCAATTCTATCACGAAATTGTTGAACGTGAGGGAAAGTTGAAGTATTTCTGTCCGCAATATAATCAGCAAGTTTAAGGTTCGATCTCAATACTCCTGGGAGTAGCAAAGGTGTCGAACCTTCGGTCCCTGATTCAAGTAGTACAGTGTACTCATGTAGCAGCGACATGACTTCTCTTAGGGTTGTGAATACTGTCATCGCTTCTCCTCGTCCTTGTCCAGCTATTTCGAGTAGATGGTCAGGAGCTTCTTGTTCAAGAAGCTTAGTGTGCTCATTAACTGTCAAAATCAGATTATCAAATATTAAGTCAGATATACCAACCTGCTCGCTGAAGGGAATCTGATTTCTTCTTGGATAGTCTGGTCTTGTTACTGGAATTGGTCCGAATCCATTGCCAAGATCCAGATAAGCTATTTGTGGATTTCCTTGTTCGTTTAAATAAGTTAGCAATTCGAAAGAGTAGATATTTGGTCTTCCTTGCCGGTCAACAGTGTAATACCGTTCCCAAGTTTCTGCTCTTTGACTCCCATCTTTTTGAGGCACAATGTAAACTTGTCTTATTGAATAGTGGAGTTCTTCAGGTCCAGTTCTTGATCTTGAGTGTAGGATTCTACATTCAGGGGGATAACGTGTGATAGATGTATGGACAATCCTACTGCCATCATCTAGTACCCTAGGTGCATGCTCAGAAAAATTGATCGTAATTCCGAACGGTATCATTACAGCTGGGCGAGCGACTACATTAAAAGGGATCTCTTCTGCACGTTTCCATTGTACAAATGGTAACCTAGCGAGCCGTGGTAATTTTATAAACACATCGAAAAGTGCTGTACTTGCTAGGACCCCCTCTATACGATCCTGTACTTCCACTTTCCTTTTCCCTGCAGCATCTAATTCAGCCTGGTCTTCCCGGGCTTTTCGAGTTCGTTCACTTAAGTCTTCTCCTACTAGCGGCATATAAATAAATGCAATAATTTATAGCTATTGTCTATACTTATATTATATCAAATATATGTATAAAAATCTATATTATAGGATAATTTACCAACTATCTTACCTTTATCACTATACACAATTCCCTCACGATTCGCAACTAGGGAAGCGGCGTATGGAGGAATACTTCAAGAAGCTCGATCCGATAAACTTATCACAAGCAGCGAAACAGCATACAGCCGACAGCTAAACAGCTAAGCAGTAAAACAGTGAAGCAATTAAATAGAAAAATAGATAACCAGATAAATATGAATTAGTGTGCCGAAAAGCTGAAAGGCTGATAAGCTAATAACGCATATGGTCTTATTGCTGTATGGTTATATGGCCCTTTGATAATCTAATTCTCTATTTATCTTACCCTTATCACCCCATACTCAAACCCAGACCTCGATTTTTTATTCGGAAGTTGGAATCCCAATCTTTCAAATTCTCCGCTGCTCCTCTGCTCTTTCAGAATTACGGCTTTCCTTGCCACACGTCTTGCTTCTTTTATCGATTTTGTCCTTATCGCCTTTGAGTCAGCTAGTTTTCTGAGTGGTTTAAGTGCATTCGTTTTCCCGGCAGTTCTGAACATAGGGTCGAAGTAGACAATATCGAACGATTTTGAAGGTAACTTTCTTAAATAATTTATATGATCATCATTTTTAACTTCAATTCTTCTGATAGAATCTTCCAGTTCTTTGATGTCTGTCTTATAATTTTTCAAGCCTTCACACACAAGTAAGTAAATAATTGGTGAGCTTTCTAGTGCTACAACTCTACCTTTTTTCCCGACAGCATAGGAGAAGACTATCGCATCTGTTCCAAGCCCCAATGTACAGTCCAGTATCGAATCACCTTCTTCTACTTGAGCTGTTTTGATTAGTCTGTCATTTGACCCTTTCATCAGACTGGTTATTCGGATTTTAGCTAAATTGGGGTGGAAAAAAAACTTAGGCCCTTTTTTGGAGGTGTAGTTTATAATTCCATCGTTTACAACCAAAATTCCTTCTGCATCATATATTTTAAGAAGTTTCTTTAGTGTGTTTGTTCTTCTGGGAATATATTTTACACTTAAATAATTTGCTACTCTTTCCGCATATGAAACATCATGGTCTGCAGAGTGAGTAGAGGTAGTAACGTACATTAGAAAGTATGATGATTGAACTAAAAAATTATAACTATGTATCGGTTGTTATATCATCCCAATTAACATCGTCGTAGACACTAAGCCAGTTCAATCCATAATGCCATTCCGGGATAATATCTCTTATAGCTTCACTTTCAAGCGATTCTGGCATTTGAATGTTTCCTAATCTTTCTTCAACTAACGTCCAGTGAACATTGTAGATAAAATCTAATAACTCTAAAATTTCCTTTTTATCTCTAAGTTTCGATTTTGATTCTAGCTGTTTATAATCGAAATTATTTATAAAATTCCAGAAAACATCAGGATTCAGAACGTCCTTATGAGATCCGATATCTTCGATCAATCCTAAAGCCCAGGCAAGAGGTTTTGCAGCCTCTATCTTCCAGCAGAAGTTTATTCTCTGCTGTTCAGTCGGTTTTTCAGAATTCAGAAATTTTCTTTCTTTTGGTGTAAATTTCACTGCATCTTTAAATTTATTTGTATATTTATCGATTTCCTTGGATGTACACCCAAACGCTTTTGCACATACAATTATAAGTGAAATCAATCTTGACAGTACCTCTTCCTTTGATCTGAGTTTTTCTTTATCAATATCTATATCAGGAAGAGTTTCAAGGAAGGGAATATTTTCAGCTATCAATCTTGCTAATGTTTTTTCCCTAATATCAGATACATTTTGAGGAATTTTCTGTTTTACATTATCCATAGAAATTATTGGATGAAAATAATTATTATTAATTCTACATTAATTTTTATCAATCTGCCAATTGATATTTATGGCTAGAAGTAGAGATTTGCCTCTCGGCAGAAAATTTAAGGGGATGTAAGCTTATCCATCAATAAGACCAGATAGTTAAGCGTGGGTATACTTTTATTGCTATATAATCGAGGATGTTCCTTGGTGTGCCTTAAAAAACCCGAGTAAGCCTAGCGCAATTGTAATTGATGAAACTAAAGTTAGGATACCCGGAGCAAAGTGATTTATGATAAGTCCCCCAGCTATGGGGCCAACTATTCGGGCTATGCTGCCAAGAGAGTTTGTTATTCCCGATATCGCTCCCTGCTCCTCTTTTGAAACTCTGCGAGATATTTCACCGATTATAAGGGGTCTGGATAGAGCACTTCCTACGGCAAACAAGGTAAAAGCAATATAAAATAAGATATTGTTTGGCAGAATGCTTATAAAAAATAGTCCTGCTGCCATAAGCACTATTCCAGAAAATGTGAGCTTTCTTTCGCCTATGAGATCGATCAATCTCCCGAGTACCGGGCTTCTGAAAAATAAATTGATCACGCCGATATATGCAAGAAGAAAGCCGACCTCGGAAGCACCAAATTGCAGTTTCCTTTCGCTGAAAAGTGCTAAGTTTGTATTTAAAATAAAAAGTGCCAGTACGTAGGCAGCAAATGTAAAAAGCAGAGGCGCAGTTTTTTTATTTCCGAAGAATTTGCTGAAATCTCCGAGTTTCAAAATCTTGATGTCAACCTTAACTCCTTTTTTCTTGGTGACTGTTTCCGGCAGAAGGAAAAAAGTTGTTAGAATAGTAATAAATGATACAGCTCCTGCTAAAAATGCAGGAAGGGAATAGCTAAACTGAGATAAGAATCCGCCTGTAGCCGGCCCAACTAAAAAACCTGCTCCAAAAGCCATCCCGGCCAAACCAAAGGCCTTGCTCCGGTCCTTTTTCGATGAGATATCGCTTAGATAGGCTTGTGCTATAGCCTGGTTGCTTCCCAGCAAGCCGTCGATAACTCTCGAAAGAATGATCATCCAGAGAGAATTTGCCAACCCAAGGATTATAAAGCTTAGAAATGTTGATAGCTGAGAAAGCATCAACATAGGTTTTCTTCCAACATAGTCGCTTAGTTTCCCCATTACTGGAGCGGAAAAAAATTGAAAGAGTGAGAATGAGGCTATGATTAGGCCGATCTCAAAAGGATTTGCTCCGAGGTCCTGAGCGAAAAGCGGCAGGAATGGTAATACAAGTGAAAAACCGAGTACTTCGGTGATCATTATCGCAAAGATGATATAGTGCCGGCGATCAAATCTCATAAGGGTGAGTATATATCAAATGGGATTCGGTGTTAAATGATAGCAAATTGTTATTAGAAGTAGAGTTTATTTGGTGATTTTTTGTTATTGGTAGTTTTTTATAAGAATTAATAGTTATTCAGTATTTATATAAAATTTGTCCTTTGTACGTTAAATTGAACATTGGTTGTTCAATTGGCACATTCCTCCAAGTTCGACTGTGTTTTGGTCAAGGGGATTTGCAAAAAGAACAGATCCCTTGCCGTGAATTATTTCTAATTTCCTTCTTAACTTACTGGCAAGCAGCATCGATCCGGATCCGTTTGCCTCATCCTCCGGAATCAGCCAGTCAGGAGCAAAAGTTCTCGCTCTTACGATTCCCTTCTTTTTATCGAGCCAAGCCCATACATAGCAATGTTGGAATGTGGAAATTTCTGAAGATTCGATTGATTCAATCTCTTCAGCTGAATCTAGGTGCTTAAAGTTCCACTCCGGCATTATCATAAGATCTGCTTTTACCCTGATGATGTTGTAGTCATGTCTTACTTTTAGTATGTTGCCGTGGCATCTAATAATTGTTATTTTTTCATTATTCAATTTATCCAGTAATGCTGTAGCACCTATCACAGCGTGACCTGCAAAGGGGATCTCTCCTGTTGGGCTGAAGATACTGATCTCACAGTTCTTTATATTCTCAATGAAGACAACCTCGCTGTAACCGGATTCCTGGCAAATCTTTTGCCTATTCTTTTTGTTGATTTCAGAATTTTCATCGATAATGATGCCGACGGGGTTCCCAAAATTTCCTTCTTTGTTAGTAAAAACTTTTATTATATGCATTTTTTTGACCATTACTTTGATTAGTCCTTTAGCTTAATTAGTGATCTACTAAGCCTAGCCTGGGGACAGTCTGCTTAATTTTGACTATTTACAAGTCTTTCAGCCACTTCACTTGCCTTATGCAGAATGCCTTCTTCGTCTTTGACTTTCCTATTTCTCATGAGTATTTTTCCATCGCAAATAACTGTGTCAATGCACGAGGGGTTTGATGCATAGATTAAGTTTGATGCTAGATTATGATTTGGAGTTAGCTCAGGAAGATTTAAGTCAACTAGTATCAGATCTGCCAGCATTTCCTCTTCTACTTTTCCAGCATTTAATCTGAAAGCTTCCGCAGCGTGACTTGTAGCCATAGAGAGTGCCTCTCTCGCCGGGAGAGTAGTAGGATCCCCGGTAATAGACTTTTGGATCAGGGAAGCAATCTTCAGCGATTCAATTATGTTCAGGTTATTATTTGACGCAGCGCCATCGGTACCAATAATCGCGGTTACTCCGTTTTCTCTAAATTGAGTATATGGAAACTCATTGCCGGAAGCTAGTTTAAGGTTTGATGTTGGATTATAAACAACCTTTACATCATACTTTTTGCATATTTTTATTTCGTTTTTGTCTAACCATACCGCATGTGCGGCTATGACATTCGGTCCCAAAAAGTTTATACTTTCTAAATACTCAATCGGCCGCAAGCGATGCTCCTTTACACATTCCCCGACTTCATACTGAGTTTCAGAGACATGAATATGAATCAGCAAATTATTCTTGTCCGCAAATTTCTTTATCCACCTTAGAGATTTTTCAGATACCGTATAGATTGCATGCGGACCGAGGGCAAATCGGATTCTATCTGAATATTTCCTACTCTTTAAAAAAATCTCCTTGTTAACTTTTATTTGTTCTTCAGCAAATTTATCGTTATTGTTATCTAAAAACACGGGACATAAGATGGCTCTTAGGCCCATTTCTTCAACAGCCCTGGCTGTACCTTCAAAATGCCAGTACATATCATTGAAAGTTGTTGTCCCGGACTTTATCATCTCAAGACATGCCAGCTTTGCGCCCCAGTAAACATCTTCCTCTGTAAGCTTCTCTTCCAGAGGCCATATCTTCTCTTGAAGCCATTTATTGAGAGGGATGTCG
>JAQVGX010000061.1 GCA_028696515.1 Candidatus Dojkabacteria bacterium
CAACAGGAGATACAATGACAGGAAATCTTACAATCACATCAGATGGAGAGCTTGTACTTCCTAGTATTGAACATTTGATTTTTAATTCATCCACACTTGCCGATACATCAGAAGCTTCTAACAGCGGAGCACATCTTATCGGTGCGTATGATGAATTTACAAATACTGATAGTGAAAACCTTCAGGATATACTAGCCGATCTGGATAGAGCTATCTCTGACAATAGTTCAAGAACATTCACTTTAAATGAAACAGACCCTTTGTTCGCTGATAGCCCGGCAGCTACCATTACAAACTCTCATATATCGTACTGGAATGATGCATACAGCTGGGGAGATCATAGTATAGTAGGATATATCACTGCGTCAAGTTCAAATACACTTACAAATAAAAGCGGAAACATTTCTATGTGGACCAATGACGCTGGTTACCTGACTTCAGTCGCTGCAGAAACTGATCCGGTGTTTGGTATCAGTGCTGCTGCCGGCATCACATCGACGAATATCTCAAACTGGAATAGCGCTTATAGCTGGGGGAATCATGCTACTCAGGGTTACATTACGGCTTCAAGTACCAATACACTGACAAATAAAAGCGGTAATATCTCTATGTGGACAAATGATGCGGGCTACTTAACATCTGTAGCTGCAGAAACAGATCCTGTATTTACTGCTAGCCCGGCTGCTGGTATCACTTCTACAAATATCTCAAACTGGAATACTTCCTATGGTTGGGGCAATCATGCCATTCAGGGATATATCACAGCTTCAAGTACCAATACACTGACAAATAAAAGCGGAAACATTTCTATGTGGACCAATGATGTCGGGTATATAACTTCCGTTGGGGCTGAATCTGACCCTATATTTTCCGCGAGTCCCGCAGCAGGCATCACTTCTACAAATATCTCAAACTGGAATACTTCTTATGGTTGGGGCAACCATGCCATTCAGGGTTATATAACAGCCTCAAGTACAAATACACTGACCAATAAAAGTGGAAATATTTCTATGTGGACCAATAATGTAGGTTATCTAACTTCAGAATCTGACACACTTGCACTAGTTACTGGCAGGGGCGGAACTACATCCTCAACCATTTCCTTCAACGGTTCTGTAGATTTCAATGGGAATCTGACATTCTCAGACCAAACTATAGTACTTGATGCTGCAACTTTTAGTGCATTTGATATGACTGGCGACTTCAGAATCTTGGCAACAAACGATGATGATGATTATATATACTTCAATACAGCTTCAGATTCTGCAAATCTTTTTTGGGAGGGTTACACAGCAAATGATCCCGGGATCCGCGTCAATCCCTCAACAAACCAAATAGAGTACAGAGACCAAAATGAGTCCGCATGGACAACCCTTGACACGTCAATAACTGAAACACGAATTCTCACAAGACATATTGAGCAAACCCTGGATTGTAATACAGGATGCACACAAATGAACGGAACACCATCAGGTTTTACTTACACCTGCCTTGACGCAATAGGTTTTGACGGCAGCTCAGAAGACTGCAGTTCATCCGGATCACACCCCAGAACCTGTATTTGTAGCTATTAACATATCCAGGCATCATCGATTTCTTGTTTTTTATTTTGGCATTAGATACTATAAAGATATGAAGGGACCAGAAGTAAAGAAAAGTTTATATCTTGTCCGTCACGGATTGACAGGTGGCAACGAAAGAGGAGAATGGCTTGGAGCAAATTCTATACATGAGCTAAATGAGTATGGGAAGAAGCAAGCCAAAGATACCGCTAACAAGCTACTCAGTCTTGGGATAGATGCAGCTAAGATTTTCTCGAGCCCAACGGAAAGAGCACTCCAACATGCAGAAATTCTTCAAAAACATCTGCATCTTCCGATCGAGAAAATTAATTCAATAACAGAGATCAACCTTGGAATCCTAGAAGACCGAAGTAGAGAAGAGGGGCTGAAACTTGTACCCCAAGAAGTTAAAAAGTGGGAGATAAATCTGAAGCATTTCCAGCCACCACTGGGGGAATCCGCTGTTGAAGCAGCAGAAAGATTTTATGAAACTGTTGAACTGATCACCAGTAACGCACCAAAGAGAGATCTAATCTTCATAACACACGGTGTTGTGATAAAACTATTTTTGGCAAAAATCCTACGAGCATCAATTGAAACCGGCGAGAATAAGATAGAAGTTCCATGGACAAGGCATGGCAGCATAACAGTTGTTACCTGTGACAAACATGGATTCAAATTTAAAAAAGTTATTGAAAATAATTTCCCGGATAGCGAAGAAGTTGCCGCGCTGGGATAATATCGACATTGCACTTATCAGTCCCATTGACTTTATCTTTTCAGATTTGTTGATAAGTCAGATGAAGAGTTTCCTCAGAAGAAATATACTGAAACTCCCACAGCTTTAAAGTAGGTGATTTTACAATTTGCTTCATCATAGCTGAAATCTTACCAAAATTGAGAAGAGCTATTCATCAAACAGTCTTACGATCAGGGAAGAAAGTTTAGAAATCTATGTTCGTTTGCAGATATGCTCCGATTGACTGACCGGCAAAGGCTTTTTCACAGTCCTCTCTTGCGAACATGACAATTTTGATTTTCAGATTTTCAAGACCTTTTATTTTTGATACTGCACTGTTCACCTCAAAGCTATAATCTGTACTGTAGCCCGAAGGTACCTTTACGATTGTGTAGCCTCTACCGAAATTGCTATCTTGATATGTTGAATAAATAGCAGGGTGAGGCGTTCTGTCGCCATAGTGAAAAGTAAAAAGAGGAATCGAGTATTTTTCGATAAATGCATGATTTACTTCGTCCATAAGAGTTCCAACTGAACTTGTTGACCAGCAGACCCCTGATGCGTATAAAAAGCCCTGTCCAGGATAGACATAACCCCTGTTCTTGCTGAGAGTCAAGTAGTTCTGACCGATAAGATTTATTCTGTCCCCAGGATGAAGAATTGGAACCGTATTGATTTCATTTACAGCAGAGGATGCATTTATGAATTTACCATAATAATAATCCTGTGCAACTAAGGGAAGTTCAACTAGATGTTTCTTGAAAATCATATCTTTATCGGCTGAAACTCCCTGGATTTCATCCAAATTAGGAGCATAAATTTCATCTTCTTTTCCCTCAAAAACTGTGAAAATATCCTTTTGTGCACTCCTTCCCACATATTTTTTTAAATCAGTATTATCATTACTTGTTGTTTTATCGTTTAGTTTTGAGTTTATACGTGGTACTATGATTATTGAAAATGATAATAGCATGATCAATAGAACTTGTATTATCAAGCGCTTTTTAGTCATTAGAATTTAAAACTTCCAAAAATTATATTTAAATCAGGTAGATTCTGCTTATCAAATTCTTCGTCTATAAAAAAAGATACATAATATGATCCTTTTGCATTTGCCACTTTCTTTTCCTGTTTTATCCATAGAAGTTCGTCAACCAGAACAACATCTGACCCTATGTGGCTGATGTTATTGTCTTGGTCAGTAACTAAATAGTAACGAGCTGGTCCAACCATGATTCTTTCGGGTGTAAAAAGGGTTTCATCTACTCCGACGTCATAATCAAAATCAAGCGAATACAATGATTTGTATGCTTGAATTCTTAATACGCCATCTTCCTTAAGACAAATTGCATCAGAGTCTGAATCATCGCAGGACGTCTTTTCCATATTTGACGGATATAAAAAGCTAAATCCATATTTTGAATCAGTATAGGAGAAACTCGTAATTGGTTCTCCCGTTTCAGGCAGATTTTCTGCTAGTTTTATATTTTCCTCAGTGCTTTTTAGAACTTCAGTATTTTGTTCTGAATTCAGATTCGTATTCTGCTTAGAATTTCCAGAAAAAGATTTAACTGAAACTTCTATCAGAATTATAAAAAGACAGAATAGAACAACGGACAGAAACGATGAGAAAACATTCGATCTAGACAAAATTCTTTGCTTTTCCATTTTGTGTTTTTGTTAAGCTTCTAAGATTTCCCATTCAATATACTATATACTCGTAATTTCTTAAAGAAAGTTTTCAGAATCTTCCGGAAACCATTAGATCAACTGCTGATTCTTCAAAAAGTAAATTTTGTCTGAAAAGGAAATATCGAATTCCTCTTAAGAATCGGAAAATTATTTTCAGATAAAACCTTCTTTTGTTACTTATTATGCCATTTGCCCGTTACCATTTCGTGAACAATAAAACCAATTTAAAATATTTATTTTGTTCGGTATTCTACCTACTACTACTTGCTGCAGGGTATTTTATATTTCCTGCCATGACAGTCCTTCTCTTGGTGTGGGGAATAATATTCTTTGTAGCTAGGAAAAAGGGGTTGCTGGATAAACTATCTCATTCAGAACAGGGTCTGTATCATTTCATCATAATAACGTACCCTATCTTTGAAACAATTATTAAATACCTCTTAGTCGAAAATGTTATTCCTGGGTCTTGGATCTGGTTGAATAGAGTAGAGCATTTCTTATCGGCAATCGGTATTCAGATGCTATTCTACCCATTCTTAAAATCAACTCTGATCAAGCTAAAGAAACTTGAACAGTACATTTTCATAACATCCTTTACAGTTCTTGTCGGGAATCTTAATGAATTTGCGGAGTATTTTATCAGAATTGGGATGAACCTGACCGACGTATACAGCTTTAGTTCTTACTACTCAGATACGATTTATGATATGATAGTAAACACTTTTGGAGCTACTGCAGGTTATTTTTTGATAACACGAGTACAAGATTCTTATGAAAAAGCCTTACTTCAGCGTTATAATTCCCGTATTAAATGAAGAGAATTTCATCCCCAAGTTATTGAAATCACTGAATGAACAAACATTCAAGAACTTTGAAGTAATCGTAGTCGATAATGGCTCAAAAGACTCTACTCCAAAAGTCATAAATGAGCTGGAAGATTCGTTAAAATATCCAATTAAAATAGTTCACTGCAAAGAAAAGGGAATAAGTTACGCCCGTAATTTCGGAGTAGAATATGCCAAAGGAGAGTACTTAATTTTTTTTGATGCAGATGGGGTGATTTCTGGGAAATGGCTAGAAATTGCACATAAGCTATTTGAAAAGAACAAAAATATAAAAGCAATTACTGGCATATTCTTTCACTACCCGACAAGCAATATATTCAAGCTTATATCATATAATTTACTCTACCATTTTTTCAATTTCATTGTCCTCATGACCAACAGAATTTTGTTTAGAAGATATGTGCTTACCGGGAACAACTTCGCCATTGAGAAAAAGGCTTTTACGAAAACAGGTATGTTCCCACATAAAATCCATGAAGATATTTTCTATACAAAAGATAATTTTCTAAAACATTATTCAATAAGGAATATGCGATACTGCTTGAAAATGGTACTTCTCAATTCTCCAAGACGACTGGAAAAAAAAGGAATTTTCCAGACATACATAGATTGGATAAAAGAATACTTCGGTCAGAAACCAACCGAACAATACCAACCTTACCGTAAAGATGCTAAATAATTTACTTTTCACATGCCCATAAGCCGACGAGCTAATTAGCTGATTAGCTTCCTAGCTCACTGGTACAAATTCTTGTAATACTCTAAAATAAAACATCGTTTACAAGTTAAGTAACATAAAACGTCAGAAAGCTGAGATTACCTAACTTAACGATGCGTCGTGAAGGAATTTCACAAAAATTTGATTTTATAACGATTAATGAAATTCCTGAACGATAAAGTACTGGATTTATTCTAGATTAATATAAATAATATGGATGAAAAAATAGCTACGCTTCTTAGGCAGCTAAACCCTAAAAATACCAAAACGAACGAACCGCTATCAGGATATACAAATTTGAAGATAGGAGGACCTGCAGATATTCTTTACATCGCCCATGATATCAAAGATCTCATAAACGTTGTGTCGCTTGCCAAAAGGATGGATATACCCGTGACTGTTCTTGGACGCGGAACAAACATACTTATTTCTGATGACGGGATTCGAGGATTAGTAGTGATAAATAAAGCAAACACGATAAATATTGCAGGCGAAAAACCAGTGAGTGAAGATGCTATCCCTATCATTCCTAGATGGGAATCAGATAGTCAAAAGGGAACTTTCAAGTACGAGTTTAAGGACCTTGATTATGATGAAACGGGTGAAGCTAGAGTTGAGGTGATCATAGACTCCGGAGTAGATCTGCCCTTCGCATTAAGATATCTTTTGGACAAAAATATAACAGGCCTTCAATGGTATGCAGGTATTCCAGGAACAATCGGGGGAGCGATCTATAATAATATCCATGGGGGGACTCACTTCTTAAGCGAAGTCGTGAAAAAAGTGAAGATTTTGGACAAAGATCTACACACTAGAGAACTGGATATCAAAGAACTGGGAGCTGACTATGACAAGAGCCGTTTTCATAACAGCGGTGAAGTTATCCTGCAGGGTACGTTCAATCTCTATAGAGGGGATGTCGAGAAAGCTAAGTTTACTGCAAGAGAATGGGCGGAAAGGAAAAAAATTCAGCCGAGAAACTCCCCTGGATGCTGTTTTGCCAATCTGACACAGGAGCAGAAAGAAAAGTTTGAGTATCCAACAACTGCCATGGGGTATGTCATAGAACACGTATTCAAAATGACTGGATTTAAGATAGGCGATGCTGCTGTCTCAAAGGCACATCACAATTTCATAGTCAATGAAGGCAAAGCAACGGCTAGAGATTACCTAGCTGTCATGAAAGAGATATACAAGAGGACGAAAGAAACACTGGATATCGAAATCGTTCCCGAAATCATGCTGCTGGGTTTCAAAGATGAAGAAATAAAAGAATTCACTAAAAAAGAGCAGGAAGAGCTGAGAAAAGTAAGGAATGAGGAGATAAGGACGGTTTATAAATAGTTGCGAAGGCTGTCTCTTAAGCCATAAACTTTAGAATACTGCAAGTCTCCTTTGAAAATATATGCACTAGCCTATCAAACCATCTACCTTAAACCGGCAGCTTGTCCCCACAAGCTTGCACCTTCTTGATACTATGAAATATCCTACTGTCAGTACGAACGATAGTCTTCAAACTGACAGACCCAACACCTGCTTAATCCAATGGCGGCATATCATATCTACTTCCTCCTGGGACAGTCTTCGGAGCATAATGATTTAACAACAGGCCCGAGGCAGAGTACTCCTCGATGCTAGCTTTCCAGATGAAGAAATCGAGACTGCAATGACCGCCCTGCATGGGAAGAGATAACATAGCTGATATAAAGATGTTAAGACGAAACCCTGAATCCTCTAACCCTGTTAATTGAATTTCGAAAGAATGTGTTTCTTTTGATATTGACTGAATTATCAATAAGAAGGTTTTATATTCACATACTACACAAACAAGATCGGATCCTGCAAAATCCAATCTATATCTCACCGGCCCCGAAAAATATTCCTCAACACTACCAAGATCTCGAGAGTACATTATAGAAAAACCTGCCCTATACATTACATAGTCAACCACATTAGCCGGCAACGGATATGGCAGACTGTCAAGCTCTATACTTCTGATTTCTAAGTTAACACTTTTATCTGGCGGTGTAATCTCTTCCTCCATGACACAAACCCTTGATAATATAGTGATTATATCACCACTACAAAAAAGATCCCACATCAGGGAATAATTCTTGATAAGTTGTTTGGATTTTTACAGATAATTCGTGCTCAAGAATCATAAACTCTATGGCTAACTCAACCGCATAGTGAGGTTTTTCTTACAAAGAGATAGAAAAGTTTACTAAGAAAGCAGGCTGAGCTGAGAAAAGTAAGGAATGAGGAGATAAGAACTGTTTACAGATAACTTTTCATGGAAGAGTATATTGCTTAATAATATCAGCATAACTCCCTAATTTAAGGCAAAACCCACATAAGGTTTTACCTATTTCAGTATTCTGATCCCCCTCGAGAGCTCCAGTAAAACAGACCAGATTCTGAGATCCTTGAGAATCAGTTACCCTAACTCTCATTTGAGCTCCTGCATTTTCTGCTTCCTGAGAAATACTCACTGTCCCATAGCTGGTATGAATTGCGGCTTGGATATCTGCAGTTGAACCACCAATTATTCTTTGTGAATTATGTACGGAAATGCTTTCTAGATTACCACCATCTAGTCCAAGAGATCTTAAGCCTGCTTGAAACCATTTTTTTCAGAAAGTCTGTCTAAGTGCTGCCCCCTAATTTCTATTTGTTGAGTCCCTACTGTCTCCATAATTCTTTAGTTAATATATTACAATTATATCACCCCTAGCTCGTTTTTTCTATATTAACCTAATTTTCTCTTTTTCTGGAGCTAAGAACCTACTCTTTGATTTACTGACAGTTCGTTCTCCAGAATCATAAACTCAATAGCAAGGCCAACAGCCTCTGAAAATTCCGAGGTTACTTCCCCGTTCCTCGAAGAACTAACACAGAATCTTCCATATCCTTCCATTGCACAACTATAACACTCTCTTTCAATAGTTAGAATTATGCTGTTCGCATCCTAAAAGGCTAGCGCAACTATATGTCCAAAGTAGTCAACTGATACAAGACAGTGCCGTATATCTACCAACGGTTGATCAGTAATAATAGTTACAATTTGGGATATTCTTGGATCTCCGAAAATTAGTTCTTTGAAATCAAAACAACAGAAGGTAAGGGCTTCACAAACTTGAGGATGTACTTCCATAACCACTCTTGCTTATAGCATCATCATATCACTTCTTGGCTATAATTCAACCTCGAAAACAAAAATGTATTTAACTAAGCCTTGGATATAAGAAACTATCTGCTTTGTGTGTTGCAGCTCGATGCTGATCGATTTTCCTGAACTTCTCAACAGTATTCTCTAAAATTCTCCTAGCTAGCAGAGAGTCTACGGCGGATATTGGATTTCCAGCTTCATCTGTCACGAACACCTTTCCCTCTTGCGCTGCTAGTAGAACAACCTGATCCCCGAGATTATTTAAAAATATTTCGTCTCCTCCTCTCATCCCAGTTAGTCTTATATACATATCTGGGAATTTAACACTTCCTTCTCGTGCTCCTGCTGCAAAACCAACCTCTACCTTATCAAAGATTACAAAACCCGCTTGTTGCCTAAGCAATTCCAAGTCTCCAGCACCTACAAGTTCACGTCCGAACCGAGTTACATTAGCCGCTCCCGAGTATGTCTCGGTCGGTCCATTATAATCTCCCTGTATAAATATAAGCTGGGTCTGTTCCATAGTTAACTAATAAAAATACTCTATATAAAAAGTGACATTTATAACAAATTTTATAAACGAATAAATTGAATTCCTCACTCCCATTTTAAAGCTTTAAACTCAGCTTCGAGAGCTACACCTACCTCGCTCAAACCCTTTATGCTAGACTCCCTGCTTTCTAATTCATCACTTGCGATAAAGTCTGGGCCATTCCTCCGAATTCTAAAGAAGTCTCTTTCCCCAGTAAGAGCAATTGCTGTAACAACACCACCGCCTCTTCTATCTACCATAACATCTTTTAAACTTGCCGTATCCATAAGCCCTATCAAATTAGCTTGTGTTAAAACTGCAGGCAACAAATCTAGAGCTGCTACTGCATAGTGATCAACTCCTTCGTGAGAACTAGCTCTCAATTTAGCCAGTGCTGCTGATATATCTTCCATAACTAATATAAATAAATTTAACAGCCAATTATACCAAGTAAGAAGTTATCCTAGCAATCACCCTTTCGAGACCCCCTGTTTCAAGAATAGGACGCTTAAGTCTACACGCAGAATCAGATCAATCCAACTATACATATCCGAGTAATCTATTTTTTGAAAACAATTCCTCTATCTCTGACTTCCAGACAAAGAAATCTGGGACCCACCATCCCCCCAATAAAGGATGAGACCTTACTGAGGCAACTGTTAATGTCTTGTTATAATTCCCCTTTTCATTCACTTCTTCACTGCCCGAAATTATGACGTCAACCATACGCATTTCTTCACTAATTCCTCCCAAAACAATGTGAAAAGGTCCCATTCTGAAAACAACCTGAAAAAGTGTCTGATCAATAAAACCAAGACGAAACTCAGAAGGTAGTAGGATATCTCCTCTCGGGAGATGAGCACGAACGAACTCCGCGATCCCCCCTGGAAAGGGGACAGGCAGATTCTCACTTTCCAATTGAGTAAATCTAGATAAGATATCTTTATTTTCGTGTTCTTCCTCCATCTTTCTTTTCGCCTATTGAATCAGTACTATATTTAATAAGGGTCTTGCCCAGTTAAATTAAAATTTGCGTAACATTTTTTCAAGATCTCTCATTATCGTTCTCCGATGATTGAATCTCCACTCACTTTCCAATAAATACCTCTTAAAGAAGTCTTTTTTAATGCCATTAAATTTGTTCATCCTTCTTTTCGCGTAACTCCAAAATGATTCTACTCCATTAATGTGTGTATCTTTCTTATCACTAAATTCGTTCTTTTCGTGTATTACTTTCTTGTGATTATATCCATATACTGCTAATGCATGATAACTTTTCCAGCCATCTGTGTAAATATCTGATCCTGACT
>JAQVGX010000062.1 GCA_028696515.1 Candidatus Dojkabacteria bacterium
GATTTATTCTGACTAAAGCCCGCAAATTGGTTCTTAGAGATATATTCCAACCTATAGACCTGATTATCCTATTAGTTATCATTTTGCTGTTTGGTGTTCTGTATCTGATTGATCCGGCAATTCTCTACTTTGAAGCTGCGATCATTGGTGTTAGTGTCCTTGCTTATCTGTCAAGCATATTTGTTCCCTATCAGATTCTAAAGTTCAGATAGTTTATTTGTTAGTTGCCCCTTATGAAATCCCAGGTAGAATTAACCCAAGAAGAATTAGCACAGATTGGAAAAGGTAAAATAATAATAGTAAGGCCGAAAGGGACAGCCGCTGAAAAGGGAGCAGAAGTAGATGCAGAAGGAGAATCTTTGCTTGTGCTGGATGTTCGCGAATATCCCCGAGCAGAGGATCTTTTTAAACTTGAGCAGCTTGACTGGATAGCAACAGAAGCTTCCGATATAGTAAAAGCAGTCGAAGAAATGAAGGAAAAATATCCTGAAGCCGGAGGATTCGTTGCTATAGAACTGGCAAAACAGTAATTTTTTTGGAGAGGAATCGTTGTAATATGGAAGAATATATGTGGAAAAAGGGCGGGGAAGGACCGAAGCTGTTGGGTGAGGAGGAGAAAAGGATCTCTATGTTCATTGGGAGAAATCAGTCCAGTTATCAATCGGGCAATAGAGGTGTTATACAAGGCCATCCCTTTAGGTGATATTAGTTTGAGGGAGCATAGGAGGGACAGGTGTATCTATAATGATAGCATCTGTAAGGAAGTTAGTGCTAAAGGTGTTTGGGCTGTAGATATAGTTACGAGTACAGATACGGGAAAGAAAGCTGATGGAACATATCATCCAGATGTTCCTCATGGACACACGATTCCGGTAATTGAAATCAGTGACGAATGGGTTGCAGTGATTGATATATCTTGTGCACAGTTTGCAGCATTGAATGCTGATTTAGATAGGGAATTTTTACTCAGTATAGTAAAGCGAAGTGATCTTGAATTATTTTTGCAAAATGCTTTCGGAGGGGGGCAGTGGGATTAGAGAGGTGGGAATAGTAGGGGAGATTTCTGAATCAGATGATCGTTATTCTTCATACTCCTTTGACGATAGAAGTCGCGGAGGGTATGTAGCAGTAACTTCAGAGAAATAATGGGTCGTTAGGGTTTGGTAAGGGATCATTAAATCAATCGGGGTATAGTTCAGTGGCTAGAACGTGCGCATGGGGTGCGCAAGGCCGTCGGTTCAAGTCCGACTACCCCGATTTTTGTTTCCGAAAACCGCAAAAGGCCTGATAAATAGGTATCATCAGGAGTGTTAACTTACGTTTATAATCATCCGCAATTAATCACTTAAACATATATTAATACAAGAATAGGCTCAGCTTTTTTTGTATGAAAATTTGATAAGGGTTGAGAGTTGATTCTTATAAATAATTCTGAATCAAGATAAGGTCTTGTCCAGATAACGGGTAAAGAAAACAAACAGGGAAATCAGGAACAGATATTTACATAGATGGCAAGAGAAGTTATGATGCATTGGCAGGATAGGGATACAATCACAAAGGGTTATACATCAGAAGAATGAATACAGTGATAAAAAGGAGAAGGAACAAATACAATGGGACAAGTTTCTTACAAAGATATATACTTGAAACTGAATAGAGTCTCAAGTATCGTGAAACAATGATGAAAGATCTTCGATAAATGTTACGTAAATTTTAGTTTAAATTGGCAAGATCCTAAATTATTATATAAAGAATTGTGACTTTGATTGCTGTTGAAATATTAGTTGTTTTATTTAGTCTGGCTGCACTACTCAAGGGGGCCGACCTTTTTTCTGACTTTGCCGAAAGGCTAGCTATCAAGCTTAAGGTGCCATATTTCATAATCGGGGTAACAATAATGGCCTTTGGTACTTCATTGCCGGAGTTGTTTTCAGCTATTATGTCAATTCGTCAAGGTGTACCTGAATTAGCTGTTGGGGATATCTTGGGGTCAAATATTACAAATATTTTTCTTGTACTTGGAGTTGCAACGATGTTTATGAAATCTAAGATCGTAAAAATCGGCTATGATCTCCTTCATGTAGATCTTCCTTATTTTGTAGGTGCCGCTATCATGGTCACCATGATACTTATCGATCAAAAGGTCACACTTTTTGAGAGTTTGATACTTATCTTGGGACTTTGTCTGTATATAGCATATTCTGTAAGTGTGAGGAAAAGTATAAAGGATAAAGATATCAAAGAGGCAGTAATCGAGGAACACTCTATTAAACAGTTTACGATATTGGATGTTTTTATGGGAATACTAGGCCTTTTTGCGTTAATCTTTGGTGCAAAATACTTTGTAGGATCCATAATAGATCTAACAACTAGGTTAGACATAAGTATTGAACTTGTAGCACTTACGTTGGTGCCTCTCTCATCAAACCTGCCGGAACTTATTATTACGATTCGAAATGCGAATAAAGGGAATTCTGAGCTAGTAGTTGGAAATATACTTGGGTCTAATATTTTTAACATATTCGGAATATTAGGCATCTCTAGCCTATTTGGTTCCGTGGTGATTTCTGGGGCATTTACATTTCTTACTCTGCTAATTCTTATTCTTGCAACAATTCTTTATTTTTTCATTACACAAGAAAAACAGATCACAAAATGGGAAGGAGGTCTTTTATTGATCTCTTATCTTATTTATCTTAGTCTTATTTATGGTACTTTAGCATAGGTTCGTTAAATTAATGCATGTATCAAGTTTTACTTCAAACAAAGATTTAAACCTATACTCGCCTGTTCTTCTCTGGCGGAAACTCTTTAACATATGCGATAATTGTTTTGATTTAAGGGAGAATTCGTTTGTGCATAGTACGATCCTTTAGATTCTTTAACTATTTGTATCAGGCTGAAGCAAGAAGCAATCTGTGTAAGTTATGCAAGATCTATACTTCAAAAAATATATTGACTATAAATTTCTTGATCTAAATCTCAAGTTTGCGGTAGCAAATGAGATCTTTTCGACTTTCAGGATCGATATAGGAACAGATCTCCTGCTACGTACATTTGTAAAGACTTATAAGGGGGATCCTCACAAAATATTGGATCTCGGCTGCGGATATGGCCCTATCGGAATTACCCTTGCTAAAATGTTTCCTTATTGTAAGGTTGAGATGATTGACAAAGATCTATTGGCAGTCAGATATGCACAGATCAACTCAGAATTGAATAAAGTTGATGATAGAACCGAAATTCACGGAGAACTTGGGATAGAGAACTTGAAGCTGGCTGACCCCGATCTGGTTTTCTCAAACATACCCGCTAAAGCAGGGGATGCGGTGATAAGGGAAGTGTTTATAAAACAACTATACAATCAACTGGGAAATAGAGGAGAATACTGGTGTGTTGTAGTTAGCGGATTGAATAGACTTATTCCCAAAATTTCTCGAGCCGAACAGATACCTTTGAAATTAGTGATAAAAAGAAAAGGACATTCTGTTTACAAGGCCTTGAAAGTGTACTAGCTATTATTGTAAGGGGTAATGCAAAAAATCATTCTTGCTACAACTTCCAAATTTAGAATAAAATCCTTTGAGCAACTTGGCCTGGATTTTGAGGCGATGTCCCCGAAGATCGACGAGAAGAGTTTGAGGCGGCCGGAAGACCCGAAAGGGATGGTTTTGGAATTAGCCAAATTAAAGGCAGAAAGTGTTGCTATAGATTTGTCCGATGAGATAGTTGTTGGCTGTGATACTGTCGGAGTTTTTCGGGGTGAAATTTTAGAAAAGGTTGGATTGGATGAGGCTAGGAAAAGGTTGTCTGCTATGTCTGGGGAATCATTTTCTCTCATTTCTGGTATTTGTATTTTGAACCTTAAGACACAGAAAACTCAAAGCGAAGTTGTCGAAACGAATTGCATAATGAGAAGCTATTCTGACAAGGAGGTCAAGAGATATATGAAACAAGATAATGATATTTCTTCATATGCGATTTCATTTGCTCCGGGAGGATTGTACAGCTGTACATTTATTAAGTCTATTACCGGAAGTTACACAAATTTGACCAAGGGGATTCCTCTGGAAAGAATTGTAGAAATGCTTCCTAAAGTCGGGTACAATGTGGACTAATAGTAAAAATCTAATAAGAGATTCCAATGATCGAAATCCCTGAAGCTATAGTTATGTCTCAACAAATATCCCAATACCTAAAAGGGAAGAAGATAAGGGGTGCTATTGCTATGCATTCTCCTCATAAATTGGTCTGGACTTTCAAAGATCCGAGGAAGTATTCAAAAATGCTTGCAGGTCAGAGTATCATTGAGTCATATCCATTTGGCAGTATTGTTGAGATTTCCCTGGGGAAAGTAAAACTAGCTTTTTCTGAAGGGTTTAATTTGAGATTCATCGAGAAAGAGTCGGAACTGCCTAAAAAGCATCAATTGCTTTTAGAATTTGACGACGGAACATTCCTTGCAGCCTGGGTGCAGATGTATGGAGGCCTAGCCTGCTTTCAAAAAGATGAGTATGATAATAAGTATTACCTGATGGCTAAAGGAAAACCAGCTGTGTTTTCAAAAGAGTTTGATCCCCTCTATTGGAAATCACTATTTACGCCTGAAACAGAGAAACTCTCAGCAAAAGCGTTTCTTGCAACAGAACAAAGAATCCCAGGGTTAGGGAACGGTGTTCTTCAAGATATTCTTTTCAATGCTAAGATACATCCGAAGAGGAAAATTAATTCACTCGGCGAAAATGTTCGTCAAAACCTTTACAATGTTGTTGTTTCAACATTGAATGAGATGGTGAGCAAGGGGGGAAGGGATACAGAAAAAGATCTGTTAGGTAATGTAGGCGGATACGAGACTAAGATGAGTGCTAAGACGGTTGGATCAACTTGTTCTAATTGTAAGGGTAAGATAAAAAAGATGGCCTATATGGGTGGAAGCGTTTATGTGTGTGAAAAATGTCAGAAGCTGTAATTTTAGTTATTCCACAGTATGAATAAACTTTCAGAAACTCAATTCAAAAGAATTAGGACCTTTATTTTTCATAATGCCCGGGATCTTGATATTAAGTTATTCAGTTATTTCTTTCAAAACGGGAGCAAGGACAATGTTCTAAATGGACTCAAGAAATTTCAGAATTCTGACGGGGGGTTTGCGTACGGACTAGAACCGGATTTTCGAACTCCTGTATCCTCGAATATTGCAGCAACTTACGCATTTCAGTACTTACAGAAATTGAGCTTGAAGAAATTACCAAAATTTATGAGAGAGGCTTCAAATTCTTTGAGAATCAGTATTCAAAAAAATACCAGAGATGGATTCCGATTCCGCCAGAAACAAATGATTCCCCTCATGCGGTCTGGTGGACTTACGAGAAGAAGAAATACCTGACTTGCGCAGAGTGGGGGAATCCAACTGTTGAGATTATCGGCTATTTACTCATGTATGAGAATGGTTTTGATAGCAAGGAACTAGCCGAGCTTAAAGGTAAGGCTCTTGAAAGGTTATTCCAGGCAAAAGAGATAGAGGTGCATGAGCTTATGTGCTACCAAAGATTTGTAAAGGCCTTAAGCGCAAAAGAGAAGTCTCAGGTTTATGATAAAATCTCAAAGCTGGCTCTAGGGCAGGTTGAAAGAGACTCTTCAAAATGGGAAGGTTATGTCTCCAGACCTCTCAATTTTGTTGACAGTCCCGACTCACCGGTTTATGAAGTGCTTCGGGAAGAAGTGGACAAAGAGCTGGATTATCTGATCGAAAATGTTCATCCTGACGGCTGCTGGTATCCTAACTGGGGATGGGGAAGAGATGAGAACGAGTGGAAGAAGGTGAAACCTGAGGTGGCAGGTATGGTAAGCGTGAGAAATTTGGTTTCGCTCAGAAGCTTTGGCAAGTTTATGAAATAATATTTCAGGACATACATCATCTTATGAACAGAAAAGAAAACAAAGATACCAGATATTTTGTGGATCTAGATTTGGAAAGACGAAAAATAGTTACCTTTGGATACGGGAATAGATATGAAATCGAACAAAAGCTAGAAGACGAAAAATGTATCCGTATTTTTATCACCAAAGGACAGTACAATAAACTTGAAAAGAAGCAGTCGGAAATTAAACTATAATTATTATGAAAAAAGATTTACTGAAAGAACAAAGAATTCTTCAATCAAAAGCTCTCAAATTGGTGAAAACCTTAAAATTAGAAGAAGTGGCTGGGGAAACTGGAGAATTTAAATTAGTCGGAAGTGCTGTCTATGGACTTATGACATGGAGAGATATTGATGCAGATATCATTACAAAAGGGCTGCCAAAAGATGCGTGCTATTGGCGATTGGTTAGATACCTGTTTTCGCTTGAAGGTACGAAATCACTGTTTTTGGCTGATAACAGAAAACGAGTTGAGCAGAATAGACCAAGGAGTATGTATATTGGTTTTTATTATATAGATGAAGAAAAAAATGAGTGGAAATTTGATCTGCGATTATTAGCGAAGAAAGATACTGTTACAGACAAGGTCAGGAAACTTATCGAGGAAAAAGCAACTGAAGAGGATATGTTGAATATTCTAAAAATAAAGTCAGTAATCGATGGACATCCTGGATATCACAAAGCTTTTTCAAGTGTAGATGTGTATGAGGCATGTATTTTACATGGGATTCAAGATTTAAAGGGATTTAGGGAATATTTGAAGGAAACAGTTAAGAAGTGTAAAATTTAATTTAATTATGTAGTTATCAACATCGCAACTTTTTAACTATGGTATTGGTACAAAAACCATATAAAAGTGACATAAGAGCTATCCGTCTCATTCTCAACCAATGGACTGATCCAGAAGAGGTAGGTAAATATATCAAAAGAATAGAAGATGAAATAGATGGGAAGACGAAATATAATATGCAGTTTTTTGTCCTGAAATCCAACAGTGTTGTTTGTGGAGTCGGCGGAATAGCAGATCCGCTTCCGAAGACACTACGCTTCAGCAGATTCAAATGCCCCGGGGAAATTAAAATACTGTATATGGACAATCAGTATCGCGGGCAGGGACTTGGGAGAACTCTTTTGGAATATCTGGAAAATGAAGCTCAAAAAGATGGATACGATGAACTCATTATTCGAAGTGCAGAAAGGTATCGAGATACTGCCTATAGCTTTTACGAACAGATGGGCTATGAAAGTGCCGGACAGATCGAAGGAGAGGCGGAAGGAAAGAAGATGAGTGTGTTCAGAAAAGCTCTATAGACTTATAGCCATTATTCTCTTGGTGGAAAATAATCACAAAACTCGATATGCCTTGGATAAAGAACTTCTCTTGCAGCTAGTATTCTCTGATAAGCCTCGTCAAGCGGGATTCCAAATTCTTCACCAGGAAAGACATCTCTTAGTACATTTATCAATGAAAGTACCGGAGTCAAGTCACCTGAAATAAGAGGAAGATCTCCTTGAACAATCCCTATACTTCTTTCTACTTGATTTCTCTTACCTGTATAACCTGCATAGGAGCTTCCGCCTTTTACTTATTTTATCTTGCTCGATTTTGATTTGAAACTTGCTACTATAAATGTTAAATCTTGAATTAACATATCTCTATCAATCAGAGTGTTCGATTCTATAACAACATCAAGATAATCAATTTCAAATCTAAGTCTGTTGTACTGATTTTCTGTCATTCGTTTCATTGCCCCTACATTTGCCAATATCCCTTCTACCTTATCTGGGCTATGAAAACATCGCCTCGAAGTGGAGGTTAGCTCTTTTCTGGCTCTATCGGCAATTGCAATTTTTGCTTCTTCTGAAATTTGCTCTTCCATGTATAGAATTATGTGATTTTTTATAGTTTAGATAGACTGTCTATGGTTACTGTTCATGCTATAATGTCCTGTCATGTCAAAAAGAATGTGTAAAAAAGTAGAAATTCTTGCTCCGGCGGGTTCTTTCGAGACACTTAGGGCAGCAATTGATGCCGGCTGTGATTCTGTGTATCTGGGAGTAGGCGATATGAATATGCGGGCGGGCGCTGCTAAGAATTTCAGAACAGAAGATCTGCAGAAAATCAAGGAGCTTTGTAGTGAGCGAGGTGTCAAGGCGTATATCACTGTGAATAATCTCTACTATGACGAGGAGCTGGATAGCATGAAGGGACTTGTTGATGAGATAGTTCGTTGCAAGCTGGATGCGATCATAGCTGCCGATATGGCAACAGTCATGTATGCGCAGGGCAAAGGGCCAGAAGTCCATATATCAACCCAGCTTTCAGTCTCAAATCTTGAGTCACTAAGATTTTATTCCAAATACGCTGACAGGTTTGTACTGGCTAGGGAACTCTCTCTTGCACAGGTAAAATATATTGCAGATCAAATAAAGAAACAGAAGATCAGAGGCCCAAAGGGGAATCTGGTAAAGATTGAGGCTTTCGCCCATGGAGCACTTTGCGTTGCAGTCAGCGGAAGATGTGCGATGAGCCTGTTTTGCTATGATCGATCGGCAAATAGAGGTTTATGCACTCATGTATGTCGTAGAGCTTACAAAGTTACAGATATCGAAACAGGTCAGGAGCTGAAAATAGATAACAATTTTGTGATGAGTGCTTCAGATCTATGCACTATTGGGATGCTGGATAAGCTTGTTGCTGCAGGAGTAAATGTTTTGAAAATAGAGGGCCGTGCCAGGACTCCGGATTATGTTTATACTGTGGTCAGCACTTACAAAGAGGCGCTTCAAGCTATCGACGAAGGTAGCTACACAAAAGGAAAAATCAAAGAGTGGAACAAGAAACTAAAAACTGTTTTTAACAGGGGGTTTACACAAGGATTTTACATGGGAAGGAGAGCAGATGAATGGTCAAGGGGGCCTGGAAATAGAGCTACAAAGACGAGATTCCAGCTGGGTGTTGTCACTAACTATTTTAGCGAATTGGGAGTTGCTGAAGTAACTTTGCAAGCAGACGATAGAATTAAGAATAAAGATGAATTTAATATTACTGGAGAGACAACGGGTCTTGTGCTGGGGAATATTACAGGATTGAGAGTTGATGGCAGGCCAGCTGAGTTAGCTGTTCAAGGAGATGTCATAACTTTTAGAGTGGACAAAAGGGTGAGAAAAGGTGATGCGTTTTTTGTGATGAGGTCAATTGGTACAAAGTGATTATTCCCCATTTACCTGTGGGGAGTATACAACAGGCTCCTTCACATTTCTCAAGGGTTATTACTTCCGAAGAAGACGTATTCTCCTAAGAATACTATTCTCAATAAAACTCTATAGAGCCTATCACGGCTTCCAACTGTTCATCATTCAAGTCGTCGTCTCGTAGCATAAGGTAAGTATTGGGTTTAAATTCAAATCCGTATGCAGCCAGCTGAAAATCTGGTACGCCAAGCTGATTTAGACAGGTCTTGTCAGGAATATCGAGAGCTTTCCTGAAGTCTATGCTGCCTATGACAACGTCGGACATAGTTATAGAACTTGAGCATTGGTTCGCTATCATAAGCTTTAACGTATTGTCCAGGTCTCCTCCCTGCTTGATCCAAATACTGAAGGCCAGCGCACTTGGACTTTCAAACAGTACTTCGTCTGTAGAAGAATCATATGTTCCTTCTTTTGGTGTTAGATCTTTTGGATATTTTACTCTAAACTGCCAATTAGTATTATCATATATTGCCCATTCGGCTGTCATGTCAAAGTTATCATTTGTATTCTCCTGTTGACCTTGTTCTTCCAGGTCTTGGTTATTTTGGATATCGGGGTTTTCATTCTGACTTTGTGCAGTATTCGTTTCTTTTACCGCATTTGTTTCAAGAGTATTTTTTTCCCCGTTGTCATCTAGGAGTAAGAATATACTCACTGTTCCGACTCCAATGAGCGAAAGTACCAAAAGAATTATGATTATATAGAGAAGTGTGTTTTTATCTTTTTTTGTCTGAGGTTGATCCTGAGACGAATCTTCAGCATCTAGGGTTGTGGTTGTTTCCTTATTATTCATAATAATTAGATTAAATTAAATACTTAGTACAATCTATCAGAGATTTAGTTCCGTAACAAGTAGGTGCATTAGGTATGTGATTAATTAATTTAAGCTGCGAGTCAAATCTGTAAAAAGGCTGGCTAACTCGGAATTCCTTACCAAGTCTGCCCGGACCTGTATTCGAATCATTCTATTGGAAAAAAAGAACCAATTGATGTTTCAAGTTAATCAACAAATCAAGAGAGGGCAGAATGAAGGACACAAACTCTTTATCTTTGATACCATTCAAAGGCCCAATATTCTACTGTGTTGGAAATGTACTGCGAGTTATTGATATAAGTGTCAGATCTGATTTTGGTAAAATTCCTGCAAAATCCTGTTGTTGTAAACAGGCCACTTGTCTAGGATGAAGAATAGGTTTATATGCACATTTATCAACATTTTTAATATAATCACAGAATGACTGTAAGCTAAGTTTACAGAAAATATAAGGTGTTGCCGGGTATGCAGAAACACATGCTGGAAGTTTCAGCAGTTGCTGCGTACCTTTGTGATAACATAAAGGAAATAGTTGATAAGGATAACATAGTCAGAGCAC
>JAQVGX010000063.1 GCA_028696515.1 Candidatus Dojkabacteria bacterium
ATCATCATCTTCCCTAGCAATATCAAGCATAGCAACATCACTCGTGTCAGGGGCATCTTTATAATATAAAAAATCTGTTGCATTTTCAGCTTCTAGGAATTTCCATAATAAGCTCTGTACTAAAATTACTAAGATACTTAGTATTGATTGTACCTCTAGTTACTCTCTTTGCAGTTCTAACGAATGATTTGCATAAGCTAGTATGGCCTGATGTTTACTGGGCAGGTGAAGACTTCACGTCTGGATTAGTATATGAGCATGGAATTGTTTTTTATATACACTTATTCTATGCTTATCTTCTGCTGTTAGGAGGAGCTATCATATTGACCAATTATCTATTGAAATCAACGAAGGTAAAACGTTCCCAGGTAATTGTTGTGCTTGCTTCTATGTTTATTCCCTGGATAGGTAATATTCTTTACAACTTTTTCGGTACAATCGCAGGTGGGGTTGAGCTGACTCCTGTAGCCTTGACTATTACTGGACTACTTGTTGTTTTCAGCGTATATAGATTTAAATTCTTAGCTGTGGTTCCAGTAGCTAAAGAAACGATTTATAGTAGTATGAAAAATGGAGTAATCATAGTTGATAGAAATAACACAGTCTTGGATTTCAATCCGATGGCTAGAAAAATTGTTGGAGAAGGTTTAGGAATTGATGAAGAGTTTAATCATGAAAATTTTGTTAGGGAAAAGATCGATGGCTATTCATATGGGGAAATAAAACGAAAAGATGCTATCTATGTCCATAGTCTGAAGCGATGGTATAGATTTGAAGCAACTGATCTAGCGGGGGATACTGAGGAAATCTTTGGTAAAATAATTTCTTTTTTTGACATCACCGATATTGTGAAGTCTGAACAGAAGCTAAAGGCTAAAATTGAAGAACTTTCTAGAATGAATGAGGTTATGTTAGGAAGGGAAATGAGAATAGTCGAATTGAAGAACAGACTAAGGGACAGCAATACTTAGTTAATTCATTTCACATTTTTGACTTGGTTTTTATTTATCTTATGGATTCTCCTTAAATCCTAGTCCATTGCATCTGAACAACACGTGATAAGCTCCTGCTGGCAGTCCCGCTCTGTTTGGTATATCTCTTTACAATCTTTTATACAGTCACAATAAGCTACAATTGAGTCCTTATAAGGATGATTGATTATTGAGTAATCATCAGGACAGCTTTCCGGATTTTCATATTCCACAGGCCTGCCAATATCCCAGCAGCCACCGGCACTGATACACTGATCATATCCGGCCTCAAGCTTATAGGGATAAGACAAACAGCTATTGTAATCATTCTCACAAGTTTCAGCATCCCAGTCTTCCACATAGCCATAATCTGAACAGATATTATCTGAAGCGTTGTCAGCTGTACTTGTAGTTGAAGAGCCTGTATCAGAGATTCCTTCAAATCCGATGTATTTTAGAATTTCGGGATCGATCGAGAGTGGTTTACATGGGATTCCAAGATCTTTTGGGATATCTCCGCCTATGAAAATATTACCCATATTTACGGGAGCAATGTTATCTGCAGAAGCTATAATCTCCCAATTGCCTGTTGGTATGTCTATCTCAAAGTTCTCTGCATCTCCTATATCAGTTTTAGTGAAAATTAGTGGATTCTCTTCCTCTTTATATGCCTCTGCCAGTTCCTTAAGCTGTTTGCTCAAATCATCTAACTCTGAAAGCTGCTTATTGATGTCTGCTTTCAGAGATTCATACGTTATTTCTTCTAACTTTTCACTTACTCCGATCACTGTTACTTTTGCATTTTTAATATTATCCATATATTGATTATAATTTGTATACTCGAGCTTTGCGCCTCCGAACATGACACCTCCCGCCATATATGCCGGAAAGGGTGTTAGTACTGTGCTTTCGGTCCAAGCGTACGTTGCAGTCTCGCCTAATTGCTCTGTAACTTTTGTCCAGTTGATTGCTCCCCCGAGTTTACCTCCCAGTTCAGGGTCGCGGGCCATCTCAGCTACTTTTTGATCATTTGCAGATTTGATCTCTTCAACATTTGCTAGATTGTAGTAAGATAGCAATTCGTCTATTTCTAACTGAGTTAACTCAGTTGTTACATAATCATAGATTCCATCTTTGCAGGTATTTATGACATCATGTTTTCCGTAGTAAAGAGCACCATAGTATTTTGCTAAGAGCGAAAATGTGTTTTGTTTCTCAGTCGCATATACAGCAAAGGAAGAATTGTTTCCTGCATAAACTTCTTTTTCAAAGAATCTGGAAATCCCATCAGCATTTTCGATAATCATTGTCAAATTGGTATTATATTCTTCATAGGATTTAAGGAAATCTTTCAAGTCAGATTTTTGAGCTGCTAGTTCCATTTTTTCATCAGCATTTGCCAATGCTATCATAGATTCAGCTATCTCTGGAAGGGCATCATTGTATTCTTTAATAGATTGGATTTCTGTAGGTCTAAAGTCAAAACCTAAATATTCCTCAAATTCAATTTTGTTGTCTTTCCCCGCATCGAAAATTCCCCACCAGTTATTTCTAAATCCTAGTAGGAGAAAAATAGTGCTTGATAGGCAACATGAGATAGTTCCGAAAAGGACAAAAAGCAGGAGACATGTTTTACCTTTTTTCATGTTTAGTTGTTAAAAAAATCTGAAAGAATTGACTGTATAATTGATACTTCAAAATTTCATAAAAAGCAATAGACAATTTTTCAAATTTAAACTAATATTTATAATGTAAATATTAATTGATATCCATGAGGAAAATCATATCAGTGTTAGGACTTATTCTCGCTGTTTTTGTGTTGGTTAGACCGATTCCAGCTAGGGCGGCTCCGGCGCCTTGGGGTATAGCCATAAATGAAGAAACTAAGGAGTGCGGAGGATACTGGGCTGGTGACGAATTCCATCACTATGCTTTGCCTTTTGGATGGGAAGCATATTATCCTGATTATGTTGACGGTGAATCGATCATCGAAACTCCAGAAGGCAGCTGTGATTTTGGTGCAGGAGAAAAGTCGTGCTGTGAAGATCTGGGGCTAAGTTATGTATCTGAGAATGTGGCAATAGTAGAAGGTGAGGTAGAGAATGACGAGACTGATGCAAAAGATAAGGTTGGGGGTATGTACAGTCCTATGTTGGTTATTGTGACAGGATTGGCTTGCTGCTTTGTTGTGCTTGTTTTAGTAGTTATCACAGTATTCTTTGTTGTGAAGAAGAAGAAATAATGGGCAAAGTAGTCATAGAGAATCGATTATCCGTAAGTGTGATAAGAGAAGCTCTGGTTGTTTACTGAGTTGCATTCATAAGTTGCATAACGCCTTGAACTGTTTTCTCCATTTTCAATTTTTTAGTAAAATCATGAAATATTAGTACAATATTATTATGCATACGTTGGAGAATGACTATCTCAGAGTCAATATAAGGAAATTAGGGGCAAAGGTTTGTTCAGTCATATCAAAAAGAGAAGGTACTGAGAGAGAAATACTGTATCAACCGAAGAATGATCCTGCAGAACTAAAACCACAAAGAGGAGATGAGTATGATGAAAGGCATGCTTGGGGGGCAGATATATGTATTCCATCTGTAAGTGCCTGCTGCTACAGGGGGGATGGCATGGATCTGAAGGTGAGTGATCATGGAAATTTTTGGACAGAAGAGTTTTCTGTGAAATCATCAAATCCAAATCTGATATCCATGACCGCAAAAGTGGAATCAATAGTGCTGACAATTGAAGTTATTTTGAAAGGTAGCTCTATCATTCGTCGATATATTTTATCAAATAATGCAAAGGGTAGACTCCCATTTATCTTTGCAGATCACTTTCTCTTGCCTATTAATGAGAATATAGCTCCGAGTGAATATCTCGATTTTGGAAAGATAAGGGATTTCGTTTTGGAATATTCTTATGGCGGTAAACTCGGAAAAAAGGGGAGTAAGATAAGCTGGCCGATTCAGAGAACTTCTCCATATGCTGATAAACTATTTGCAAAAATACAAAAAGATGCAAAGGGCTTCTATTCGGTTGCATACTCAAATGCAGGATATAGAGTTGTGTTAAGCTCGAAGGAATTACCATATGTTGGGTATTGGCATACAGAGGGAGGCTGGAAAGGAGAGTATAATTTGGGGTTGGAGCTTACGAATGCCAGCAGCGATAATCTCGAGGAAGCGATAGATCGAGGCCAAGCGTGGTGGGTTGGTCCAAGACAATCGAGTCAATTTTCAATAACAACTGATATCGCTTGGTAAATAACTTTGTTATAACAGGATGGAATGGCTCAAGAGGAAAATACAATCCGGCTGAAAAGGCTAAATTCAAAGTTCAACCAAATATATAAAACAAAGGCAGAGGTCGGGGTAATATCTCCTGGCAGGATTGAGATCATTGGTAATCACACAGATTACAATCAAGGATATGCTATTTCGGCTTGCATCTCGAATAATATTATCGCTCTATTCGCTGAAAATAATAGAAATGAAATACGAATAGCATCTACTTTGTATGGAAAAAAAGTAATTTCTTTTCCCATATCAAATTCTATCAACAAAGAAGCAGTACAAACTTGGACCAATTATGCAAGGGGTATAGTACAGGAGCTGGTTATAAATAAAAAGAGACTTTCAGGAACAGATATTCTTATCGACAGCACTATCCCACTCGGTACAGGGATATCTTCTTCAGCAGCGTTTGAACTAGCAGTTGCATATGGTTTACTTGATTTACATGGCTATCAAATCAACAATATGAAAACTGCAATACTCGCTCAAAATGCTGAAAATAACTATGTCGGAAGTCCTTGCGGGTTTCTTGATCAGGCGACTATAGCTTTCGGGGAAAGGGAGGGGTTTGTTTTTTTGGACTTTCTACCAAAAGCGACCGAGCCTGTTTCTGAGGTTAAGATCATAAAACCACATTTTAGCAAAAGGGAGGTTGGGTTTGTTCTTGTTGTTGACGAATCTACAAAAAGAGAACTTGGTTCTTCAGGATATCCTGCTAGGAGAAAGAAGTGTGAGGAGAGCCTACCATTTTGGAGCAGCAAGTTGGATAGGGAGATAAAAAGTCTGAGATTTGTTACTGTTGAAGAATTTGAGAAATTTAAAAATGAACTATCAAGAATCGATGATGAGATGAGAAAGCGAGTAGAACATGTTGTCTATGAGAATATGCGAGTCATAGATAGTTTGAGACATCTCATTGCAGGTGATGCCGTCTCATTTGGGGAACTTATGTCTCAATCAGGCAGAAGCTCAATAAATCTATATGACTTAGATGAGAAAACGCCTGAACTTCGATTTCTGCTTGAAACCGGATGGGGGCTTGAGGGTGTGCTTGGGTATAGGAATATGGGAGGCGGATTCAATGCAACAACTCTGGCTATGATAGAAACCTCCTATCTAGATTCATTCTCAAAAACTATGCGAGCTGCTTATAAGAATAGGTTCAACAAATCACTGGAGATACTGAGTTTTAAGATATGTGACGGAGTAAGAACTTTTCAGATGTAGTCAGTGCTTTTCACTTTTCTAGTCTTTACTTTTAGGATTTTTTCTCCCAGCCGCTCAGAATTTATTTTGATCACAATTGTTCCAGGTTTTGCTTTTGATTTTATCCAGAAAGCACAGCTCCCTCCAAGCGGACTTAGGTGCTTTGGACCTATGACTTCTCCAGGTCCGGAAATGTTTATTTCTAGGGGCTCGTTGTAATGAAGTACCGGATTCCTGACTTGATCGAGTATGCGTATTATCACTCTTGTTACATCGATTGCATCAGATCTGATTTCCTTGTCATCTGATTTTATCTCGAGGTTACTGGCGATTGGATTTTTGACAAAGTCACGAACTATCCTTATCTCTCCATTGATAAATCCTATAAATTTTGCGTTTCCCCAGTTGTCTCTCCAAACCTTGTGCATATTTTTTATCATTACAGGGGGATGTTTTATACCGGAATACTTTTTATGGGGAGTAAAAGAGCCTATCTTTTTTTGATCTATGACCAGATCAACTTGATCACAGTTCGTATAAACATACAAATCCACTCGGGCATTACCCCAAATGTTTCTCTCTCCAGTTGACCATATGGTCATGGGGTCAAGTACGATCTCAGCTTCAGGATCAACCTGGCTTTTGTAAACAGATGAAGCAAATTTAGGCAAACGATACATATCCATCACTCCATGATAGCAAATTCTGTCGCCTGATCCGAAGTACGAGTGGGTGTTGTAATCAAAGGCGCACCAGCCTATTGCACCACTTATTTTCGTTTTCTTCCCAGCAGCATCAAGCACTTCAAGATGCCTCCTAGCTTGTTCCTCTAGTCGTTCTTCGTGATCATATTTTTTGGTTGGGTAAAGGTGTCCGCAGAATTCAGTTATAAGGTATGGTGGATGAATTTTCTCTCCTGTTATTCTCTCAGTATCAGCGATTGGCTTGTTTTTTCCCTCAAATGTGAAATCGTTTAATGTGTATACATCCTCCTGAAAGACTCTGGTGTTGTGATATAAGCATCTGACTCCACCGGTTTGCCTAGTCTTATCCAACTTGTGTGCCAATCTGTTTGTTTCTTGATAGAATCCCCTGCAGTCTTGTGACTCGTTGATCCTTACCCCCCATAGTACTATCGATGGATGGTTATAATCTCTCTTTATCATCGCTTGGAGATCTTCGAGAACGAGGTTTTGCCAAGTTTTGCTGCCTACATACTGCCATCCGGGGACTTCCTCGAAAACAAGCAATCCAAGTTCATCACATTTGTCCAAAAAATATTTTGATTGAATGTAGTGTGAAGTCCTAGTAATATTGAGATGCAGTTCATTTTTCAATATTTCAGCATCTTTCTCTTGTGCTCTTTTTGGCATAGCATAGCCCACGAAGGGAAAGCTTTGATGTCTGTTTAACCCTCTCAGTTCGATTCTCTTGCCATTCAGAAAAAAACCCTTTTTAGTAAACTTTGCTTCACGGAAACCAAACCGTGTAGTGGTTCTGTCGAGCATCTTCCCATCGCTTGTTTTCAGGGTCAATTCTAGTTCGTATAATTGCGGATCATCTATGTCCCACAACTTTATGTTCTTGAGATTTAGTATCTTGAGGGAAAACTCTTTTGATGAATTTGGTTTGGTACGGATTCTTTTCTTTCCAGAGGCAATAACCTTGTTATCCTTTAGAATATTCATGCTAAGAATTGCGGTACGTTGTAGCGGATCAGAAGAGTCGACTGTGAACTTTATTTCGGCTGACGGGTTATTTGTCAAAATGCGATTAGGAGTGACAAATATTTCATTTATAAACGTTTTCTCTAAGAAAAGGATCTCAGCTTCCCGATAGATTCCTCCGTAAGTGAGATAATCAATTGTGCCTCCAAAAGGCGGGATATCAGTTTTTTCCCTTGAATCAACTTTTATAACTAAAATATTGTATTTGGAGAAATCTATGAATTTTGTAATCTCTATGATGATTGGTCTATATCCTCCCTTGTGTTCTGTGATTCTTTTTTCATTTAGATAGAACTCGCTATGCACCATAATACCTTCGAAATGTAGAAAAATTCTCTTGTTAAAGCTCTTAGGGGGGACTTTAAACCTCTTTCTGTAGCAAGAAATAAACTGATAAGCTTCTTCATCAAAGGAGTTGTAGGGAAGTTTGGTATTTGTATGAGGCAAAGTTACTGTTTCAAAATTTCTGTCATCAAATCCTTTTGAGATGTACTGTTTTTTAAATGAAGGTTTATATTTCCAATTAAGGCAGAAGTTTTTAATGATTCTACTCATGCTCAGGGAGCTAATATTGTGATTATATCATGCTATTTTCAAAGATTCACCAGTGTGCAGAAACATAGATCTTTTCAAACTTTATATCGATATGATTAAATATTACTAGCTAAAAAGAAGTGTTAATAGGAAGCGGGATGTATTGTGACTATTTTTCAACTTCATATCCGGCATCCAGCCAAGCCTGGTAATTCCCTTCCAGTCTATAGACATTCATGAATCCTGCATCGCAAGCCTTTGTGTTCCCGAGATTGAAGCGCTGTCAACGTGACAATAAACTAGATACGATTTCTCTTTATCTAGTGTTTAGTATTGCATTATCGAGTGACCCGTCTTAAATATAATTAGAGATTATTTTGGATCAGCTCGTTTGCTTTCTGTTGTGATATGCCAAAGGAAGAATTGTCAGTGATATCAGTTGTGGGACCTTGGGGAGGTTAACAGTATTAGGAGTAGAAATTGTGATGATATTCATATCTTTGTCTACTCTTCTGTTGGATTTATACTTTTGCTTGGTATAAGAGCCGCTGCTATTATAAGGCCGCTTATCAATGGAAATAATATGAATTTTATCATCAATTATTAATAATATGCGATTGTTATCATTAGAATGTCAAAGACATGCGATAAATAAGTAAGTAATATTGTGTTTAAAGTAAAAACTTCTTACAAATTTATAACAGGCTTCATATTTATCTTTAACTTGTTGTTTTTATAATTTTCATATGAAAAGAAAACTACTATATATATTTTTTATCCTTATATTCATTTTCCTTTTAGGAGGATATATTATTTACAGGCTTCAGGATAATCTTGACCCAAGCAGAGGAGCCCCTGAAATAATAGATATTTTTTCAATAGATGATCCTGACTCAGAAGTTATTATTGCGACAAACCTCGAAATACCCTGGGAAATAGCTTTTCTTGATGATGATGTTATGCTTATTACGGAAAGACCAGGTAAACTCTTGGTTGCTGATCCACAAATATTACCTTTGAAAATTGAAAATGTTGAGCATATTGGTGAAGGCGGGCTCCTCGGGTTGGCTATTCATCCTGACTATGCGAGTAATAATTGGATTTACATCTATAGAACAATCCAAGTAAATGGATTAATCGAAAATCAAGTCGTAAGATACAATTTTACTCAAAACAAACTTTCAAATCAGACTGTAATTCTAGATGGAATACAGGGCTCATCGGTTCATGATGGAGGCAGGATAAAATTTGGTCCGGATTCGAAATTATATATTACAACGGGTGATGCTGGGAACGAAGATTTGGCACAGGATATAGATTCACTAAACGGAAAGATTCTTCGGATCAATGATGACGGCTCGATTCCTGATGATAATCCTTTTGGCACAGCTGTCTGGACCTTTGGACATAGAAATCCTCAAGGTTTAGCGTGGGACGATACCGGCAGACTTTGGGCAACAGAGCATGGCCGTTCAGGAATACTTTCAGGTTTTGACGAACTAAACATTATTGAAAAAGGAAAGAATTATGGATGGCCTGTTATTCAGGGATCAGAAGTACTACAAGGACTGGAGACTCCGATCACCCAGTCAGGACCAGATACAACTTGGGCTCCAGCAGGAGCGGTATTTTACAATGGAAGTATTTTTTTTACAGGACTTCGAGGGGCAACACTTTATGAATATAAGATTGAAGAGGATGAACTTATCAGTCATCTGACGAATGAATACGGCCGTCTACGTGCATTAGTTTTGCATGATAATTTTCTGTATGTCTCAACATCGAATAGGGACGGAAGGGGCGATCCAGATATCGAAGATGATATGATTATCAGAATTGATCTTGAGAAATGGGGAAGGTGACATGAGCTTGATAATGAGAGGTCTCATTAGCAATTTGAGGAGGCAAATGAGTTTTGTTTGTCATTTCCTTGCGTGAAGTCTGACGCTCTTGGACTAAGCCGGTTATGGATGATCCGGCTTGATGCAAGCCAGATTGAATCTAAAGTAAAGCAATCATTATAATATGTAAACATATCTGTATATTCTCTCTGAAGTGAGAAAATTGAAAGATAGCTGTCGTTTTTCTTGATGATCATGAAGCATAGGAGAAGAAGAATAAAGTTTGAGGATAGTAGCAGCTGTACGATTGAAGTATACTTAGATTTATTCTGCCTTAGTTCTAATTCTATCTCAAGTTTCCCTTATGTTTTCTAATCAATTACTTTTATCTTCTGGTATTCATGGAATATCGAGTTAATGCTTTAGGATTAATTTGTCGAACATAATACATCTATTCAATTCATTTCACTTGGGAAGAATTAACCTCTATTTTTCAATTTCATATCCGGCATCTAGCCAAGCCTGGTAATTCCCTTCCAGTCTATAGACATTCATGAATCCTGCATCTACAAGCCTTTGTGTTCCCGAGATTGAAGCGCTGTCTGTATGACAATAGACCAAATATGTTTTGTCTTTGTCAAGGTTTTCTAAAGCAGAATCAAGAGTTCCGTCTGAAACTGGATAGTTTACTGCTCCTGGAATATGACCCTGCTCATAATTTGGAGATACATCGATTATGACAAGATCCGGATCATCTTGTATAAGTAGATATGCCTCTTGAGCGGAAACGTCAGTATAGCCTTGTGGCTGAGTAGTCTCTGTCGTTGTCTCTGTAGTTGCTGTAGCTGTTGTCCCAGTTTGACTGCTTATGATAATTGCTTCAGATTCTTCG
>JAQVGX010000064.1 GCA_028696515.1 Candidatus Dojkabacteria bacterium
TGATGATCTCCTGAACTGATTCTTGAACCTCCAATGATTTTAAAGCTTGCAAAACTGTTTGCAGATAAGCAAAGAATGAATTTGGAGAAACGATAATCACTCGTTTAGAGAATGCGTATTCTATCAAGTCCTTTGAGCTGACCTCGCTTCCTACCTTGTAGACCAACAAGTTGTAGAATATTCCTTCAGCCGGGATAAACATAAACGCAAAATCGGTAGTTTTTTCATCCGGTCTTATGTACTTGCCGGTCTCGTCAATTCTATTCTTCAGATCCTGTTTAAATTGTTTAATAAGACCTGCACGCCTCTCCTTATCTTTCTCACTTTGTATCTTGTTGTAATTTTCAAGTGAAAATTTTGCGTCCACGGGAATGATTTTATCCTTCACAAAAATCGCTGCATCAACTATCTCGCCGTCTCTAAATTTATACTGCATCTTGTACTGGGCAGGAGGAAGCAAGTTGCCAAGAAGAGTTTCAAGAAAGTATTCCCCCAGGATCCCTCTTTGCTTGGGGTTTTTGAGAATGTTTTCGAGACTCTGAAGCTGATCAGCAAAACTGATAACCTGTTTATTTGTTTCGTCCAATTTGGTCAGTTTCTCAGTAACTTCCTGCACAATCTTTGAACTCGAGTTATTGATTGCCTGAAGATTTTTGCTCGAAATTGCAAACTGTTGCTGCATAGTTTTGTTTGACTCGGTCATCTGCTCCCTGATAACCGTATTCTGTTCAGCCAGCCTCGCATTCAAATCTTTGGTAAGATCACCAAGCTGCTGCTGAAGCATGAGAATCTTGTCCTTGTCTTCGCCTCCCCGTAGCGATTCAAGCTTGCGAATAATCAGGAAGAATCCGACAAGAATCAATGCACCAATTACTACCATCGACAAGATTACAGCAATATCCATAACAAAGGTCTTAAATGTAAGTTAACTGATTATAGTATAGCCGGAGTAACGAGTAAACAAAGGTTTGCAAATATAGAATATGTTTGTCTGCCTGTTAGCTTATTGGCTTTTTCAGCCAGAAGCCGATTGGCCGATACGCAGAATCGCTTCATTTTTACTTCAAAATATATTATCATCTTCTTATGGACAATAAGCAAACCTTCTTCGAAGATATAGACGACCTTATAGCCAATCTGACAAAGGCATTTCCCAAAGTAGTGCCGAACGACCTCCGGGATCTTATGTTTTTCATCAAGGAATTTTCAAACTCCCATCCTATGCCTGAGGACACCAGAGTCCTGGTCGACTACGTTTATCCTGAAGGGCTGGAGATACTTAACACGGACAAGGTGTCTGACGTTTTGATTCAAGGAGTAGAGAAATATAAAAGTTTGGACAATCCAAATAGAGAAATTCCTCCTATCGTAGTGCTTCGACAAGGAATCAGATCTGTCATGATCTTCGGGGAAATGAATGCTGTAGAGGCATATACCCGGGAACAGCCGTTAAGAGCCATTATCTTGGAGCTCGATAGCCTGGATATCTTTGAGACATTTGGCATCGACCAGCGCAGACTTGTATTCTTCGTGCCGTATCTGCAGGAGCAAATGAGGAAGAAGTAGAAGTAGTTTTAAGGATTTTCTTGAAAAAATGTTCTGACATTCAAAAAGCAAGAGCTTCACCGGACGTAAACCAAAAGGAACTTGGAAGAAAACATATATTCACTGAATAATAGTATTTACCAAACTTCTTTCACTTCGAGATCACGATTCTCTTCTACCCATTTTTCATCATATTTAGTGGTTGGTACGGACACATCTCCAACCATATAGTATTTCCGAGGGCCACAAGGGTAATCCCTATCGTAAATGGAACGGATTATACCGGCAATTGACGTATCGGTTAAACAAGGCATTTTATCTAATAATAAAGCATCCGGACATTCTCGCAAACTTGCCCCTTTTGGTTTTCTATATTTCAGGAATAAAATAACATTTGCTGCAATAAAAAAGAATATTATTATTAGAATAATAGCTTTTTTCATATATGTTTATGCTATTTTGCAAAGTAATTATATTCAAGACGCAAAGAAATATCAACCTAGGTATCTATCATTTCAAATGCGACAAGTTGCGATTTCATTGAGAATACTCATATTCAATCACAAATGTGGTCTCTCGTTATTGTAATATATCAAGTACTCTTTTACACATTTCTTAACTTCTGGAACTTCACTTATTCTATACTTCCTCCATCCTAAACATTCTTTTCTCAGACTACGATTAAACCTCCCAGTAAATGACTGCTCATTCTTCTTGTAAGTACGACTGGCTCTATACTTATCAGCATAATTTAATACAACTTTTCTAAACTCCTTCTTAAACTCTGGCCCTCCATCACTTTGCATTAGTTTTATCCTCCCCAAATGCCTTGCCTGCCTCTTCTAATGAGACTTTGCCACTCTCAGGCTCGAGATCAACCTCTATGTCTACAAACACCTGCCTTGTATGAATATCAATTTATGTGTAAGCGTAGACTTCCCCAAATTCCACGACATTTGCCTGAACTAAATCGCGATCTTTCTTTGCTTTTGGGACTTCTACATACGTTACATTAATCTTGTCCCGCCTTCTTAATCGATACTGTTCTCCTAGTATTTTGTAAATACTCTTCACAGAGATCTCTATCCCGTGCTTTTCCTTGGAGGAATCCCTTCTTTCCAAAGGTTCCAAGCTATCTCAATCTTTTATATATTTTCCATGCGACTTAGTTCTAGATATGTTATGTATACAAACACATTCTAGCAACTTTGGCGCATTTCTATTGACAATTTAGGGGATACAAATACCCCTTCATATTAAATGCTCATAAAACATCTTTAGGACTAGGTGACAAAGCAAGAATCGTATTGAGGTAGATGGACTAATTGGAAGAAGGGAATAGCGTACGAAAGACATAAAGATACTTTGGAATTGCAGGGTCAATAATAAGATTCTAGTGAAAGAAAGACTCCTTTAAATTATGAAAAAGTGTGACTGTCGGATTTCTAAATAGAATTGTGCGCACACTTGACATCCGTCCATTATTCTGTTAAATTGTATTTGGTAGATACTTATTGAAAGATTAAAGTGTGAGGATGTAAGCTTTAGCCCGGAAATTTTTCAGTAATGATTTTTTTTCGGATCCTCAAATGTAAATAGGTGTCTACCATTTTTTCAACCCTTCCCATGTTCCCAATTCAAATTATACCTTATTTCAAGGCCTTTTTCCCCATTCCTGATTGACAATTTGTACCTCAGCAAGTATAATTGGATCAAGAATTTTTGAGATTTGAATATTTGGTTGATGATCAACTTACAAGACTTTTCCGGGTTGCCCCTTCTGTTAAACAATCAAGACAATTCTTTGCACCCCGCTGGAGAAATATCTTTTGAAAAACTTGAACGCATTCGTTTGGATACTATACGTCCGGTTCTTTTGAACAAAACACTAAAGTATCCTCTCAATGTTTACACTGAATATTCAGATATTTATCTGAATAAGGACAAATCAATTTTTGCAAAGAATAAACTTCACTATAGTATCATCATCCTTCCTCCTGGACTTCTCGGCATCGAATATAACAAAACTCACATTTTCTCTCCGGATAAAGATCAAAACGATATTACTGCAATTGTAGATATCATACATGGCAAGGGAACTGTTATTGTACAACAATTAAAAGAGAAGGGTGAGCTTGACTTTGAAACTGATGTGAGCTTTGTAGCTGCATTCAAAGTCAAAAAGGGAGACAGGGTTCCTATACCTCAGAAGTATATGTATACTTTCATCAATTCTTCCAGTCTGCCTTTGATAGTTGGACGACTATACGAAGACGACGGGAAGATAGATTACCGCACGATGAAAAAAGAGCATGGGATGAGTTACTATTTCATAAGGAAAAATGCCCGTCAGGAGATAGTACGAAATCCGCACTACAAAGATGTTCCAAGACTCAAGCGTATTAAAGCCGAAGATTACTGCAAAAAGTTCCGGCTCACAGCAGCGCAACCGATTTATACTCAGTTTATCTACAATCCCGATAGATTTAAGAAATTGTTAGTCTAACCCCAAGTCAGCTCACACTTATCTTTTGACAAAGGAATTTGTTGGATTCGCCTCTTCACTATGCTATAATGTGATTCAATTCAATATCAAAAGCACTGGATTCCAGCTATCACTGGAAGAGCTTCTTGAAGAAATCATTTGAAAGTAGACCAAGACGGGTAAGCCCGTTAACGCTGACAGAGCGATCAACTTGATCAATTTGATCAAGTTAATCGAATTTGAGGTGGAACCACCTTTTACGCTGGGTTTCGGCGTAATGATCAATCACCAATTCCCTAATTATCAAGTTGGTACTTGGAATTTGTGAATTGCCTGCTTTCCGCAGGCAGGGTTATTTTTCAGAAGGTCCTTGTCTTAATATCTTAATTGGTATTAAAACAAGGATCTTTTTTTATACCTATGAACAAACAAGTATTACTTGCCGCTGATGCGGTTGTGATAAAAAACAACAAAATACTTTTGATAAAACGCAAATACGATCCATTTAAAGACTGCTGGGCTTTACCCGGAGGTCTTGTTGACTATGGCGAGACTACAGAGAACGCAGTTCTACGAGAATTGAAAGAAGAAACAGATCTTACTGGTAAGATAAAATCAATGATCGGAGTATATTCTGATCCCACAAGAGATCCGCGCGGGCAGGTTGTTTCTATAGCTTATTTGATTGGAGAAACTAAGGGACATTTACGTAAAAAGGAAGAAACGACAGCTATCAGATGGTTTAGTCTCAAGAAGTTACCCAAACTTGCATTTGACCACGCAAAAATTATTCAAGACGCCATGAGTAGAACTTACGCTTCGTCTTGGGATTGGGACAGCGTTTTTGTCCCAAAGGACAGCATCACTAAAAAACTCATTGAGAAATACGGCAAGGACAAGCGGGTAATCTTCGTTTCGCAGGCGGCTGTAAACATGTGCTGGGCCAGGCTGATCTGCAAGTTTGTTATCGAAAAAGGCCATGCACCGGTAAACTACTTTACAGCGTTTGGTCACTTTGTTCATGAATTAGCCGATCAGCAGACAATGATTGATTCTATCAATTCTTTAATAGTCCGTTGCGATGAACTTTGGGCCTTCGGTGAAATCAGCGAAGGTATGTGGTTCGAGATCAAGATGTGCAAAGAACTTGGGATACCTGTCAGATACTTTAACATTGAGTATCTTCCGAAAAGTATTAAACCGATTAATGAGAAACAGGTAAAGTATCTCAGGAAATTTCAGAAGAAAATAGCAAAGTATAAGAAATATGTTCCAATTGAAAAACTAAGAATTCAAAATCAATAACTTTTCATTTTTAATTAAAATTTTAAATTTTCTTAAATGTTTAACGTAAAATCATACAAATCAACGTCAGAGAGAGAAGACAAGACTAACGCCTGGTGGAAGAAAGAAAGAATCTTCGAAAGATCCGTCGAAGAAAGACCTGAGAATAACCAATTCTCATTTCTTGACGGTCCTCCTTTTGTTACAGGGACTCCTCACTACGGACATTTAGCAGGAAGAATAGCAAAAGACGTCATCCCCCGTTATCAGACTATGAAGGGTAAAAGGGTCAGACGTGTCTGGGGTTGGGATTGTCACGGACTTCCGGTCGAAGAAAAAGTCGAAAAGAAACTTGGACTCAAGAACAGGCGGGATATAGAATCTTTCGGTAGAAACAAATTCTTGCAGGAATGCTATAAATACGTCGAAAAGACATCCTCAGAGTGGGCATGGTATGTAGACAAGATAGGTGAGTGGATCGACTTCAAAAATTCGTACAAGACCATGCATACAAGCTACATGGAGTCGGTAATCTGGGTATTCAAACAGCTTTATGATAAGGGTCTGATCTATGAGGGAAATAAAACTTTGCTTTATTGTACTCGCTGCGGAACCCCAGTCTCTAAGTTCGAAATTGCTATGGATGACAGCTACACGATAATGAAGGATCCGGCAGTCACGGTTGAATTCCCAGTCACCTCAGAAGGAAAGTTTAGGGGTTCGAGACTGCTGGCTTGGACTACTACTCCCTGGACATTGCCGGCAAACAGAGCACTGGTTGTCGAACCCAAGGAAGTGTATGTAGAATTCTCGGGCAACGAAGCTGGAAATAAATACATAGCAGCAAAAAAAAGAATGAAGGTGCTGATGGGTAAAGATGAGTATAAAGTTCTCAGTGAATTTAAAGGGAAGGAGCTGCTAGGATTGGAATATGATGCTCCCTTCAACTATTTCCCACCGAATGAGAATGACTTCAAGGTGTATGAGTATGAGGAAATGGTGAATATGGACGAGGGAACGGGGATTGTCCATAATGCAACAAGCTATGGGGAAATTGATGCCGAGATGGGAAGAGAATACGGATTGACTCCTATGTATGCAGTTGATGATGAGGGGAAATTTATAGACAAGGTGAAAGATTTCAGGGGAGTATATGTCAAAGAGGCAGATAAAATGATAATCGATAATTTGAAGAAACGAAATCTGCTTTTTAAAGTAGAAACAATTTCTCACAGGTATCCATTCTGCTATCGATGCGAAACGCCGCTCATATATAGATCGGTTCCAGGATGGTTCATAAAAATCAAAAATAGCAAAAAAAATTTCCTAGAACAGAATAAGAAAATCAATTGGGTTCCTGCCAAATTAACAAAAAGATTTGAACACACCTTGAAGACAGCTCCCGACTGGAATATTTCCAGGACAAGATACTGGGCTACAGCCATGCCAATATGGAAATGTAATAAGTGCGAAGAACTAGAAGTCTTTGGGTCTATAAAAGAGATCGAAGATCGTTCCGGTCAGAAAGTAGAAAATCTGCACAGAGATGGAGTTGACCACATAAAATTTGTTTGTAAAAAATGCAGAGGAGAAATGTCTCGGATTCCCGAAGTACTTGATGTCTGGTTTGAATCAGGCTCTATGCCTTACGGGCAAATACATTATCCGTTTGAGAATAAGAAACTCTTTGAACATACATTCCCTGCCGATTATATAGTCGAGTATGTAGCTCAAATTCGAGCCTGGTTTTATTATATGCATGTTGTCTCAAATCTTTTGGTCGGGAAAAACAGTTTTGTAAATGTAGTAAACACCGGAACTCTTGCAGGAACGGACGGTCGCAAGATGAGCAAAAGTCTGAACAACTATCCGGATCCAAAAGATACTCTTATCAAGTATGGTGGAGACGCTATTCGCCTCTACTTTATGGGCAGCCCTTTGCTTCTTGGAGAAGATCCAAATATGGATGAAACCGAAATAAAAACTCAGGTCTCAACTGTTATCTTCCCTTTGTGGAATAGCGTGAAGTACTTCGGCACTTATGCAAATCTTGCGAAGTGGGCTCCAAAGGATCTCAAAAAGCCAAAGCTTTCAGATAATGACAAACTTGACCTTTGGATTCTTATCAGAGTGAAGCAATTTGCTCGTGAAATGGAGAAAGGGCTCGCTGGTTACAACATGCCGCAGGCGACTCGAGTCGTAGCTCCGTTTATAAATGATTTATCTACTTGGTACATACGAAGAAGCCGTGATAGATTTGTCAATGGGAACAAAGACGCGATTGCGACCTTGTACTATGCACTAATAAAGACAGCAAAAGCTATTGCTCCACTTGCGCCGTTTATAGCAGAAGAGATCTATCAGTCACTTGTAAAAGATCAATTTGATAAAGAGCCTGATTCTGTACATCTCTGTCTGTATCCGGAAACGCAGGATCTCACCAAAGACGAAGAGCAGCTCCTTTCTGACATGAGGCTTGTTCGGGACATCGCATCTCTAGGCCAGGCTGCAAGAGTAGAGACGAGGATGAAGGTGAGGCAACCCTTAGCTATGTTAAATGTTAAATCTCAAAGTTCCCAGCCAAAGGCTGGCCCGTCTGCCTTCGCAGACAGGCCTCTGGCGAGAAAACTCGAGGAGTGGATGAAGGAGTTGCTGAAAGACGAGTTGAATGTCAAAGATGTGGAAAAAGTAGAGATACTCCAGGAGTCTGTGAGCTGGAATGTTCAACAGGGAGGAGACCTCAGAGTTGCTTTGAATATAGAATTAACAGACGAGTTAAAAGAAGAGGGATTGGTACGTGAGCTGGTAAGAATGTTCCAGGACACTCGAAAAAAGAGCGGCCTCAATCAAGAAGATAAGGCTGTTATCAGTTTCGAAACTGATGATGAAGAATTGGTGAATACTGTCAAAAAGTTCAAAGAGGAAATTCTCGAACAAACAAATAGTCAGGAATTAAAATTTGAACAAGCGGATAGAGAAGTCATGATTAACGGGAAGAAAGCTAAGATATCAATTAAGCAAAAGTAAATACTTTTTTCTTTTGCTTGAATATGTATATGATTCAATGTTAGGTTATAATTTTACGATTAAGCTTTAATCGAAAGTATTAATCAATTGTAACCTGCGTCATCATTATATATAATATTTTTTGTCATAAATTGAATTTTATCTTCATAATGAAGAAAATTATTCCTTTTATTCTTATTTTTATTCTTTCTTCAGTTCTTACTCCAATTCTTTTTATCAGCATTTCCTTTCTCCAGATCTTGCTCGGACACGGTGAATGCAATCCTTGTCCTTGTCTAGAATCAGGAGGATTTCCGTTGATTTTTTATAGTGAAAGTTACGCAGGTGATATTGGTTTCTTGGAGTGTGCCAGAGAGCGATCCATAGACTACGTAAATCTAATCCTAGATTTATTTTTCTTTTGGCTGATATCATCTGCTTTTATTTATATCGCTAAAATTATCTTAAATAAAGTATTAAAAAAATGACCAGCAAAGTAAAAAACACTATTCTGGGATTGAGACTGTTCAATGGATGTTCAGCCTCGGTTTACGGATTTGTAGTGCTAAGTTTCTGCGCACTCCCATTAGTATTTGCGGATATTCAGGAGGAAGAAGAAATTCCTTTGTTTATCTTCGTCTGCTGCATGTCAATACTATTTCTAGGAATACTCGGACTGTTTGTAGCATATTTCATAGGAACTATTAAGGCAGCGTTGCGAAGCAGAAAGATTTGGGTCCTACAGGTCTTCTTGGTAGGTCTTGGACTCGGCTCAACAGTATTGTTTATTCCCAGTTTCATTCTCCTCATAAATCTGTTGTCAGATGAGGTGCAGGAGTATTACAAAAGTAATAATAAATAACGTGAATCAGTCTTTTTCCAATATAAATTTGACAAATGGCCTCTAGTTTTGATATAAAGCGTTTACAATCAAATATCTAAATGAAGATCAGTAAGTTTCGAGCGAAATTTTAGCAAGCTTGTGCAGCTGAAAGGCAAGCAATTTCCGAGGAGCTGAACGCGCTTCAACTTGTCCCGCTATGCGGGAAGTGTCATCCGAAGAAAACCGTACCCTGAGTTTATCGAAGGGAGGTAATTAAGGATCCAGATTCTAGACGAAATTCAAAAGAGTTTTTGAAAGAATTTGCAGGCGCTTGATTTATCAAGTGCATAAGGTCCTGATAGAAATATCAGGATAAATTTGAGTGGTACCACGAGAAAGCTCTCGTCTCATAGCCGGTAACGGTTATAAGGCGAGAGCTTTTTGTCGTTTATGCTTTTTTGAAATACGAGTATCAAAACATGAAATTCGAAACAATTGCTAAATAAAAAATCGGAAATTTGATGAATTTATAGTTCATTGTCTACCACTTATGAAATTGAGATTTCAGATTTGTAGAGGATTTAGATATTCGAATTTCTGAATAAGCGCATGTAGCTCAATTGGATAGAGCAACTGCCTTCTAAGCAGTAGGTTGCAAGTTCAAGTCTTGCCATGCGCACCATTAAAGAGAAAATTGTATCGAAATATCAAACTTGAAATAAATCTGAAGTACGAAATCTAAAATTTGGGAAAATTATTTTGTTTTTGTGTCGATTTTGGAAAATTTGGATTTAGGATTTGTTTGGAATTTTGATATTTGAATTTAGGCGTAATTAAAAAAATGTGTGGGTTTTTAACTACTTTTTTGGCTCAAAAGCTCTTCGATAATTTTCTTTTTTCTATCAATTCTAAGACCCCTGTGTATGTTAACTTTTGATTTCAAATGAC
>JAQVGX010000065.1 GCA_028696515.1 Candidatus Dojkabacteria bacterium
AGAGTGTTCAGGGCCTAGCGACTGCAACGATAACAATGAATGTACAGCAGATACCTGTGATGCAGGAACCTGTTTATATACCAATTTTCCAGATGGGAAAACTTGTACTGGCTGCGAGGCTTTAGAATGTGTATGTAAATCGGGTAAATGTGAACAAAAAACTGCTGCTCATCCATGTGCTGTCGCAGATATATTTGGCTCTGCTGGAGTCCCTGATGGGGAAATTAACGGCTTTGATCTGTCGTTCCTTCTGGGTAACTGGAAATGGAAAAAGGGGGAATCAGCTTCCGCGAAGAAGGCTGATTTCTGGGGACCTGAAGGCGAGAGTGATGGAGAAGTAAATAGTTACGATTTATCGAAACTTTTGGGCTGCTACAAAGTCAATTTATAAGTGGAGTATTGCATTTTGGTGATCTTAATGTAAAAATGGAAGTGTACAATTTAAGTTACATCAAGTAGGAAGATCGTTTTATGCTTCTTACTGATTAATTATTAATAAACTTTTTATGAATAAGAAAAAAATACTTCCACTTTTCTCTCTCCTGGCCCTGCTTCTTGTGATACCTGTTGCTATGGCTTATTTCCAGCGTGGAGGATTCAATCTTCGAATATCAGCTCTTGAAGAAGACGAGCCTACAAATATAGTCATTTCTGATACTACAGGTGAATCTTTTCGAGTAAGCTGGATCACTCAGCGAGAGGTAATCGGCGGGATTCTGCTTTCAGATGGAACCAGGTTCAGTGAAAGTGATAAGACAAGTTATCATGTGATCGACGCAGTTGGACTGAAACCGTCAATGAGCTATTCTTTCAAGATTCTATCTGACTCAAAGGAATTCTCAAGCGAAGCTGGTGGTGACTATACTCATAGGACTGCTTCCTTGCCAAAGGGCACACAAAAATTTCTGATATATGGACAGGTATTCAGTCCGGATGGTTTCAGTTTCCAGCAGGGCGGGGTGATCACTATGCAGCTTTCAAATGAGGTGATGACGAGTGATATTCTCTCCACAACTATCAATGAAACAGGAGGGTATCAGTTTGATCTTGGGAATATTCTGGATAAAAACAACTTACGGAGCTTTCCGTATAGAACGAAATCAGATGCTACACTGGTTGTATTTATTTCACACGAAGATCAACCTGTAAGTAAGCAGTTTACCCTCGATTTTTCGACGAATAGACAAGTACCAAATATATATCTAGGCGAAGTAAACATAGATATTCTTCCTGCTATAGAAGGTGAATAAGTTAGTTATAAATTCTTGTTAAATGAAATTTTTAAAACTTATTCTAAAATTTGGAGTAGTCTTTATATTAGTTTTTGCTACTTACACTTTTCTGTATCAGTATCAGGTAAGTTCTAGTCCCCAGGTCGAACTCGAAAAAACATTTATCCCATCAGACAAGGAAATATCTAAGACAGCAAATGAAAATGGGGATAAGTACCGTGAGGTTCCGGATACCCCTGTTGTCTCGTCAGGCCTTACCGAAGAAAATATAGATAAGAATGGTTTTTATATCAGAATTGACCGTATCAATTTGTTCAAGCCGGCAGTCAAGAATGTGGATCCCCGGTATAAGGATGTTTACACGCAAAGTTGGGAAATTGGAGTTTCTCATGGCAAATTTACGGCACTGCCAGATCAGATAGGAAACGTTTATTTCTTTGCACACGCCGTAAGTGATGCAAGCCGTATGGAGGCAGAAAATGCCTGGGGAACCAGGTTTGATGAGCTGACAGAAAATGATGAGATCATTCTTTACTATGAAGGAAAAAAATATACATATCAGGTATCTAGAATTTATACAGTATCACCGACTGCTACAGGAGTTTATACTGGTGTTTCGCCTGTAGCCAAAGTTACTCTTCAAACTTGCGGGCCTCCCCGCGGATCGCTGGCAAGCAGGTATATGGTTGAAGCTCTGCAGGTGAGCGTCAGCGATTTTTGAGCCATACATATGCTGGTCGTGCTACCTTTAAGGGGGCTCTATGTAAAGTGGTATTAGCTATGCTAACAAAAGCGTCCTTATATTCTGACAGGATTCCTGTTAATGTATTCAGTTTCATTCTCTCTATTGGTCCTTCTGCTTTACCATATGCTTTTTTTAACCTGAGCCTGACCCAGACTCTGTGGAAATCGGACTTATAACGATTTAATTCTCTTGCTTGTGTTAGTTTACTTAACCCGACTTTAAATAAATCAGGCCATCCTGAAGGAAAAAATTCGGATAGAGCACAAGCACATCTGCCTTGAGCTATCAAGATACACAAGTTCATTTTTGGATTGTCACCAAGCTGTATGTCTTCAAGCAATGTTTGTGCTGCTTGCATCTCGCTCAGAAAAGACTGCCTTTGGGGTCTTAAAGAAGTATCAAATCTTGAAAATGTTATTTCAAAATTGATTATGGCTTGCCAATGAGAAGGCACAGATTCTTGATGTTCAAGAAATAATTTACTTAGAGCATCAAATTGAAGTCTGACCTCCTCATCTCCAAAAATAACCTTGCAGCATGTTAGATGTGTATAGAAAATATACAAATATTCTGAAGTGCTTAACTCGGTTGGTCTTACCAATAGGTCGTAAGTTCGTTGTAAACCCCAGAAATAGCGTCCGTTAACAAAAATATTTGAGAATGTATCTATATGTTGAAGCATCCTTGCATCAATGTCTGATGGAGTCCTTTCACCGAATTCGACTGAATCGGGTACATTTAGACTATAAGTTCCTGGGTTAATGTATCTTAAAGCTACTCTTACCTGTTCCATATATAGTATCTGCTAATTTGTTTGGGGCATTTTGATATTATATAATAGCTATAAGTATTATTCAAAGGTTATTAGTAATATTTCCCACTCCCCAAACGTTAGACTTATATAGTTTTCTATCACGAAATGGAGCAATTTCTGTCAGATTCTTATATAGAGAGAACAGGAGGAACTTCACCATATGGCGAAGAGTCTATGACCTCCTTGAAAGATGCAGTAAGGGGTATGGAGGTATTCTTTGAGTCTCCTCTGTCAGTACTGGTTGTTACACAAGCCGGAACGGAGGACCTTAGAGACTATATCCGTGCACTGAATTCAATTGGTGTAAAAGATGGAAGCACCATTTTCTTTCTCGAAATCGGTTCAAGATTGACAAGTCCGACGGCAGCTAATGGTATCGTGAATGAATATGGTGATCGGTTGGATATCCGTTTTACCACACTGGAAGAAATGGATAGTTCAGAAGAAAGATTTGATCTCATCTTGACTCATGATTTAATGAAATATATAGAAGATGATAAAGTATTGTATGTAGTTAATTATTGTGCTGATTTATTGACCCAAGAAGGCGTCTTGATGAATTGTGTTGAGTGCTTCTATCTGGCCCCTGTAAGGAGGCTTAGAGATGCTTTGTTAAGAGTTGCTGGATTTAGTCTTGCTGAGAGCTTTTGGAGAAGTCAAAAAGATTATGATCTATTGTTTTCGAAGTCCTCTCTTAGGGTAGCCAGGTATGGATATGGAAAAATCTTGAGGCGTATAACATTTGTTTTACAAAAGCCGGAAGAAGTATAAAAATTGTATTTTGCCTAAGATTTGTTATAAAATATGCTTACCTTTGCAGGGATAAGTTTAGAATAAAAAAAGTGGGAGCTACTTTTACTTCGAAAGAGAAACAGAGTGTTTTAGCATTTCTCAGAAATTCCGGACTTTCGATTACTGATGCTGATCGTGATAAGTATATAAACCTTATTGTAGATGAGTTGAAGCGTGCACTTGTCGACAAACCTTCTTCACTTAAGATTTACCCAAGCTATGTGAAATTTGTAGACAAGGTCACTCAACGTGATAAGTTCGCTGTTTTGCAGCTTGGTCAGGTTAATATGACGAAAGCATATTTTGACTCATCTGGCGACAAACTGGATGTTTACGGTGAGATGAGCTTTCCTATGCCAGGATTGGGAAAGGAGATAGGGGCAGATGAATTTTTTAGGGTCATTATCAACAACGCAAGAGATGTTTTGAGGAAAAATCATAAGGTGGGGATCTCATTTAGTCATGCTCTTGAGTCAAATGAAAATGGAGATGGAAAGCTGATAAGCTGGGCTAGGGGAAAGGTAAAATGCTCTGAAATGGAAGGTAAATTTATTGGAGAAGAATTTAAAAAACATCTTGAAAAAGAATTTGATGAGGAATACGAGTTCTTTATAGTAAATAATGCTACAGCGACACTTATAGCTGGTTTGGTTGAATCAGACGAAAAGGAGTTCGAAGATTTCATAGGTATCATCCACGCAGACGGTTATAATATTTCATATATTGAAGATGACGGAAACCTTACTTTGAATTCGAAAAAGAAAACATCAGGAAGAATGGTTGTCAATACACTAGCCGGGAGTTTTGATAAGATAAGATATTCACCTTCGGATGCTGAAGCCGTAAAGCTCTTAGCAGGAGTCCAGGTCGGAAAATTCTCACATCTTGTCAATTCCATGTGTCTTCCGTTGATTATACGTGCTGCATTATACGAGACAGCTAAATCAAAAATTATCAGTCAAAACCTAGCAGATGCTCTTGCTGAGATGTCCGATCTAGATTTGGAACAGATCATGCTTTTCTTGTACAAAGGTCTTAAATCTCAGTCAAACCTTACGTCACTGATCAAGGTAGCAGATCTGAGCGATATGGCAAAAATGTCGATTGTCCTCGATGAGATCATCCAGAGGGCTGCAAAGCTTGTTGCTATTCAACTTACGGGTATATTGAAATACAAAGATATCGGCCACAGTCCGATTCAACCGGTAGGGATTGTCGTGAGCGGTAATTTTTACGAGATAGTAAGGGACTTTGAATATCGGGTAAGATGTGAAATAGCTAAAGCTTTAGGAGAAAGTGATCCACGTTACCTCAAGTTTCTCTATATGCCGAATGCTTCTCTGTTAGGCGCAGGGATAGCTGCAGCTACGAACCTCTAACAGCAGATAGAAAATAGTAAAACCATCTAATCATACAACCTGTAATCCTGTAATTTGGTTATTCATAGTTATCCAGTAAGTTAGGTCCATAAAAGTTAGTATTACGAATACCCAACAACAAATAACCAACATCTACTTATATCCCTTTGCCTGAAGATTGAAAAGTTTTGCGTACTTTCCATGCCTGTTCATCAGCTCTTCATGGGTTCCTTGTTCTTTGATTCTTCCATCATCAACTACGTATATTCTATCGGCATTTCTAACTGTCGAGAATCTGTGTGAAACCATGATCACGGTTTTATCTTTCTCGAAGGACTCCAGTTGTTTGAAGATATCAGCCTCGGCTTTAGCATCTATTGAAGCTGTCGGTTCATCCAGAACAAGGATCGGGGAGTCTCTGAAGAATGCTCTTGCTAGGGCTATTCTTTGCCATTGGCCGACCGAAGGCTCAACTCCTTTCTCAAATTCTTTGGAAAGACGAGTCTTATCTTTTTGTTTGTATTCATCTACAAAATGTGTGGCTTGCGATTTCTTCATTGCTTCATTCATGATCTTTTTCTCAAATTTTTTATCAATATCTCCTACACGGATATTGTCTCTTACTGAGTAACTGTATCTGTTAAAGTCTTGAAATAAAACACCTAAGCAACGATACCAGGACTCCAGGTTGATCTCTTTGATATTTATTCCATCGATCAGGATTTCCCCTTTATCCACATCATAGAAACGACATAAGAGTCTGATAATTGTTGTTTTTCCGCCACCATTTTCTCCTATGAGGGCTACCTTTTCATTTGGATTGATAACAAGATTGAATCTCTCAAGAACATTTTTCTTGGTTCTGGGATATCTAAATGTCACATTCTTAAATTCTATCCTGTATGGTCTCGCTTCTATCTTTAGTGAATCCTTTGAATCTTCAATCTTATTCTTGAGCTCAAGAACCCTGAATAAATCATTGACGTAAAGCAGGTCCTCATAGCCAATTCCGATATTTCTAAAGAATGACTGAAGGGACTCACTCAATCTATAAATTCGGCCATTGTAAAATTCAAGTGATCCCAGAGTAATAATTTGTCTTATAGTAAGAAACACTATAAAGATTTGACTAACTGTAAAAGCCGCAAACGTGGATAGCGAAGACAAAATTGAAAGATTGAACTTTTGTTTCTCTTTCTTCTTTTGCTCGTTGAAAAACGTATCATAAAGCTTCTTGATTCTATCGATAAAGTACTTTGCCGAACCAAAGATACGTATCTCTTCTAAATAGGTTTCTCTTTTAAGGTAATACGCTGTATTCCAAAAATCTCTTCTTATATCACCTTTTGCCACATGGATATTCCAGACCTCCCTTCCATACTTCATTTTTACAATCAGCTCAGGAATCGTTGAAACAAGAACCAATAAGAATATCCACACATTCAAAGCTAGGATAGCAAGTGTATTGGATACTATCTCGATAATATTTTGGATTACCCACAGCTGTCTATTTGCAAAATTTAGTGGTCTCCATGTGTAGGTCTCCCGAACGCGGTTTAACAGATCATTTAGCTTTGGATTGGAAAAGTGTTCGAATCCTAACTTCGAAAATTTTTCTTCAACCATTAATTCGATGTAACGCCCTGCATCAAGATAGCACAATCTTTCATGATACTCGATAAGCTTCCAGAATAATCTTATAAGAAGATCTGAGATGTAGACTGCAGAAAGCAATATGACAAAAGGTTCAAGATTTACATCCGAAGTTTTTATTGCTACGACTAATTTATCTATTACGAGCTTGAAAAGATAAGCATTGATAAATGGCAAAAGTGAAACAGCTATGATGCTTATCATTAAGACTGCAAAGCTTTTACTATTGGCGCGTGAGTATATCTGCATCATTCGCCTAGCGTTTACGATGTAGTTTTTTACTTTTGAGAAGAATTTCTTTATCATAGCGGAGTATTATAGCATAATAAGGCAGGGAAGTAGCTGAAAGTTGTAGGAATTTGATTAATCAAATTCCTACGAGCTCGTGCTAGGATAGGGCTTGTCAGTTTAAAGTAGAGAATACATAGTAATTCTGATATAATTAAGCAGTTTACTTAAAAATATATATGGAAATTACTTCTGAAACAACAAGACGAGTAGCAAAAACAGCTGAAAGGTTTAACCCCTTTGCCAATGTACTTGCTATCAAAGATCAAAGAGAACTAAACGCTCATTTAGCTCGTCCAGGAGTTGACAGGGGCGATTTAGATGGACAATTAGGAAAACAATATATAATTCAGCGATTGGGTCAAGGAATGGCAAGAGCGGGTGAGGTAGCAAATTTACTCCGCGGAAGCTCAGTTGTTACAAGAAGAGAGATAAGGTATACGACCAGAGCGTTGAAGATGAAAAGAGAGGATGGGGAGAAGTATTTGAGAGGGAAGGGAATGAGTCTTTATGGGCAAGAAATAAGAAGCATTAGATCAAACTCAAAAATCGAGAGAAGATCAGCAGAAAGGTCCTTAGCAGTATTGACCTTAGTCAGATCAAAGACAGACAGGTTGTTTACTTCAAATAACATGAGGGAAGATGCTTTCTCGAGAGCTACAAGGATTATCTTTGGAGCTGATAATTTTAGACGTTATACTAACCCTGCTGATGCTTTAAAGGCTATAAACAATTTACGAACAATCTTCGGACTTCAAGAGATTGAAGCAGATAGGCTTAACGATTACTGGACAACTCCAAAATATTTCTAGATCAGGTATGAAAGGGAATACTGCTTCTGCTCCTACGAGCTCGCGCTCGAATAATTCTTCAAACCCAATCTCCAAAACAGTGATGATAGTTTACTTACGATTAGTGCTACCGCGATTACTAGTAGTGCTTTCACAATTGACAACTCAAGAATAGCTTCGGCCGGTATTGTTGATATAAAGGCAATTGGAAAAACTGTGAAGAAGAAAAGAGTAAAGAATTTGCCGAATATATTTACAGGATAGTTAGCAAACGATGAGATGCGTACGAAAAGATTTGATAAATTAAACGCACCCAGGAACCAGAACGAAAACGTAATCACGATCATAAACAGAGAATAGAAAAGCAGTGCGGTGAAAAATATTAGGATCAGAAATAGCAATAATTCTAGAAAAGGAAATCCTGGATTAATGTTATCAAGAGATCGTATAACAACATAAACTGCAAAAATGATTGTAGGTGTAGTCTCTATGCGGACCTGACCTATGGAGGCCAGAACTTTTGAACTAAAAGGTTTTACTATGATATAGTCCAAATCACCCTTTACGATTTTGTCCGGAATGTACTGAATATTCCATTTAAAGAAAAACCAGACCAAAAGAAGTGAACAGTAAAAGGTGCCCCACAATAACCTGTATTCGTCTACTGTCCAGGTTTGCGAAATAACCTCTGCTTTTGACCCGACGATATTGATTGTGATGAAACTGATAGATGTCCAGCCAAGTGTAGCAAATGCGTTAACAATCAAATTTGTACGGTACTGCATATCGTATATCAATGACTGCTTTATACTTGTTGTTATGATCTTTATCAGTTTCATTATGTATGTTATTCTAAGACTTAACCTCCAAATGCACTATATTTCTGGATTCCTTTTCTCCATATAACTATTGCAAAAACTGTTAGTACAGCTATCCATGCAAGCATTGTTAGAATCCCTTGGTGCAAATCCCGAGGGGATTCTCTGCCGAGAAAGTACATGGTAGGAAAATACCAGAAGTATGGAAAGGGCAGAAACCTGCTTATCGAGAGCAGCAACTTTGGCATGAAAACCAATGGAAACATTCTGCCCGAGAATAAATCACTGCTCATAAAAAATATTCTCATGATAGAACGAATTTCAGTAATCCAGAATCCTAAGCAGCCAATGACGAATTCTAACAAGAACATCAGAATATAGCTGAGAACAAGCAAAAAAATAAAGACAAAGAATTTGAATATTCCGAATGTAGGAAATACAATATAGTTACTGTAAAGCACAAAGAATATAATCATCGGGATAATTGTCATGCCGGTGGCTACAATTTTCCAAGGGATTTCTTCTACTAATCGTCTCAAAAAATAGCTGTAAGGTTTAAGCAAGTAGTTATTCAGTTCTCCTTGACTGATATCTTTTGCAACATTCCACTCTATATGAGGTGTAAGAGCCTGATCGATAATTGTAATGATGAAATAATAAGTGACCAACTCGTGAATACTAAATCCGGATGTGTCCTCAACGTTCTGTGTCCAGATCTGCATAAATAGCAATGGAGATAGAAATGCTATTAAAACCCATATAAATTCAATTGATCTATATGTCAGAGCACTTTGAATCGATGTTTTGAACGTCTGCCAGTATTTCTTCATGAATTACGAATAGTGAATAGTGAATAGTGAATAGGTTATTCATTCTGTGCTATTTGTATATCCGACAGTTCTAAATTTTCCTTAAGATCATCGAGCGGATTCAGGCTTCGAATCCCCTCGCTTCCAAGCAGCCATAAAGCCTTATCAAATTCAAGCCAGGAAATACCCGTCTTTTTGCAAGCCTTCTACCACACCTTTTGGGTCTTTTGCACATTCTTCTGAGTCAGTCTTTTGTTGTCAATAAGTCCCCACTCA
>JAQVGX010000066.1 GCA_028696515.1 Candidatus Dojkabacteria bacterium
TTACAATATATTTCAATAAGTAGAGTTTCTTTGTCCATTTCGGGCAGTATTAATAGTTTAAGTCCATTAATACTATAGATTCTCTACTTATTTTTAAAGTTCTTATCTAATTCACACATTAGGCACTTTATAAAGAATTATAGTTCAGTCAAAATCAGCTTAAATGGGAATCAATACGAAGAGTCATATCCTATTGATTTGTCGGGTGGCTGGAATCTAATAGGGGTGATTTCACCTAAGAAGGAGTATACAGCTGACATGTTTATGACCTTGAGTTCGGAGAGTAATGTCGGAATAGATGTAGTGACAAGCTGGCGGGCGGGACGGTATGAGAATTATATAAAGGAAGGGACGTTAACCTATGGAAAAGATTATGAATTATTTCCGACATCAGGTTATTTTATTAGGGTTAAAAGTTCGGGGGGAACTGTTAAACCATAAAACGGGCTGTCAGTCATTGCTAAGTAACTCTGCTATCTTATCAGCAAATTCTCTTGCCTCATCCGGACCTTTCCCTGTTACTATCAGTCCATCAACGGTGAAGTTATCTCCGGTATGTATGGCGCCTTTTGCTGTTAAACTCCCCTCATATTCAGGATAACAAGTTGCCTTCTTGTCTTGAAGTAAACCTGCATTTGCAAGAATAACAGGAGCGCTGCATATTGCTGATGTAAGCTTACCGGCATCAAAAAAACTTTGTGCAAGATCTTGAGCAATAGGATCATCAAAGTAAGCGGTTACGCCACTGCCGCCGATAAATACCACTCCTACATAATCATCTACTGAGACTTTGTCCAGCCGAATATCTATTCTTGCTCTTGTTCCCTCAATACCTGTTGCTGAACCGGTTTCAGTTGATGCAGTTATTACATCAAATCGGTTACTTCTAAGTGTGTTTCTAACCTCTTTATACTCCGTATCATTGAAATCCTGGAAGGCAAGAATGAGGAGAATATTTTTTTGAGGATTATGATCTAGGGTATCGAGTGGAGAGCTTTGTTCTTCAATACGGCTTTCTTGAGTAGGCATACTCTGTTGAGATGTTTCGTTATCTGAGCTTTTATTTTTCGAAACATAGATGAAAACTAAAGCACAGGCAGCAATTATGAGAAAGATTAAAATTCCAATTTTTTTCATTTTGAACAAGTTTTCAAAATAGATTAATTTTTTAATAATTCTACGATTTTTTCTCCAAATTCTCTTGCAGCTTCCGGTCCCTTCGCTGTTATGACCTTTTCATCGACAGTAACTAATTCTCCTGTAAATTGTGCACCATTCTTTTCAAGAGTCTCTTTCTCGGAAGGGAAGGAGGTTACTTTTTTATCCTGAAGAAGACCTGCTTTGGCTAAAATTGTTGGGGCTATGCAGATAGCACCTAAAACCAATCCTGATTTATAGCTTTCCTTGGCTATTCTCATAATATCATGGTCACCGAAGTATTCAATTGTTCCAGATCCGCCAATGAAAACCACGGCAGCATAATCACTTGCTATCACATCGCTGATATCGAGATCAATAGTAGTTTTTCCTCCGAGCATACCTGTTGCTGTTGAAACATTTTTTGAAGCGATTTCAATCTTGTATCCAGCTTCTTCAAAAACTTTCTTTGGGACTTCAAGTTCCTCATCCCGGTAGTCGAAAGGAGCAATGATCTGTAAGATTTTATTTGTAGCCATATAGATTATTCTAAAAAGATTATAAGAAGAGATTAGTCGATTTCAATTTCTAAATCAAGTTGTAATATAATCTACTCATTACTTATGAAGTCCTATGAAGAAACTTATCAAAGATGTAATCAAGAAAAATTATAATATTGATGTTGAGAAAGTTGTAAGACTCGAAGGTGGTTTCAGAAATGACTGTTTTAGAATTGAGACCCGAGCTCAAAAGTATGTGTTCATCATTTACAAACGAGAAAAATGCGTGAAAACATGTATCCAGAATGCACATCTTGTAGCAGGTTTGCTTCAAAAGAAAGGGTTTTCAACAAGAGTCCTTGTAAAAACAATCTTAAACGATGATGTTTTCAAAATTAGAGTCTTTAAAGAATTCCACTATTGCGCACTTTACAATTACCTAGAAGGTCTGACTATTCCCTGGGAGGCGTATACTCGGAGGCATCTGAAGTCGATGGGGAAGACTTTGTCAGATATGCACCACGCCTTGCAGGAAATCCCAATGACCAAATCACCTGTCTGCCGACAGGCAGGCAATTACCAACTAAAAATTAATAACCAATTCCAGATTACTCAATTACCAAATTGGACCGAGATTACAAGAAAAGAAATACATGAAATGCGAAAGTATTTAGAAAAAGTTGAGCCTTGGATTGAAAAGAAGTTAAAGGTGAAGTTAAGCAGGAAAAAGATTGAGCAGGTTTTTAAGTCAACATTGAAGTTGTCCCCACCAGAGGCGGGTCCGCCTTTGGCTGAAGCTATTTTACACTATGATTTTGTGCGGGGGAATATTCTTTTCTCAAACAAGCTAGATAAGAAGCTTGATATCTATCCTATTGTTGGCATACTTGATTTTGAAAAAGTCTGCATCGGTCCAGTTATTGCCGATGTTGCAAGGTCACTTGCATTTCTGATTATTGACTGTAAGTACAAGAAGGAGGAAACTGTGAAAAAAAGATTTTTGATCAGCGGATACAACAGAAGGGGTAAAAATAAATTGTCCTTAAAGTATATAAATAGTTCATTGATGATGCATTTGTTGTCCTTTTTCTGGCTGAGGGATTTCTGGAAATTTCTGGAGCACAATCCTTATGAATATCTATATATGAATGAACATTATGTAAGAACGAGAGATAGGTTGGCAGCTGGGGGGCTTTTGAGCGCTGGGGGACAAGCTGATAAACCAATGGGCTGATGAGCAGATGAGCCTAATATCTGATAACTAAAAATCTTACATGTACTTTCTGCCTACTGCCTAGTAATGGCCAGTTCTCATTTTCGTTTAAAATTATATACATATATTGTTTATCTGTACGTATGTACCATAGCCGTTCCAATGCTGATTATGAGAAGTGGGATGATTTGGAGATGGTAGATGTGAGTTGTCCGCGCTGCGGGGAGCTTTTGGAAATGTACTTGAATGCTCAGCGCAGAGTGCATTTTTGCCAGAAGTGCGGGTATTATTGCGAGGTGTAAGAGTATCGCTTAATAAGAATTTGGTATATCTCCTTAATCAAGGATTGATTCTATGGCTCTCTCAAATTGTTTCCTTGTATTTTCTAGAGACTTTGATGCATCAATTGCTATCAGCCCAGCGACTCTAGAGCTTTCTTCTCTTAAATGATGAAATAAATGAAGGTGTTGATAGTATATTGCCTCTAGTGTTGGCGGATTCATTATAAACTTGCTCGCGCGACCAGCTCTGTGAAGAGTTGTTTCTGGAGGAGTCAGAAATAAAATGATGATATCTTTTGTCCACCCTTTCTGTCCATAAAAGCGACTTGTTCGAAGAAGTGATCTAAGGGAAAAATTGTCCCATGAGGCGGCGTCAGGAACCATAACGTCTAGTAAAGCTAATGCCGAAAATACTGCCGACCTATTATATTCTCCCTCATCAAAAATTCCTAATTTCGTTTTGAAATCGTATCGTGGATCAAGCGCCATAGTTGAATATGCACGTTTATAATTTTCAGTTCTGAGGGCCATCAACATTTCTGCAAGTTTCAGAATCTCAGAAGTCCGGGCCCGATCACCACTTTCAATCTCTAAAACGTCTAGCCAATAGCCTATTCTGATTGGAGTCTGCCTCGCAATATCTGCTGACATAGCTTTTACTTCTTCAGCTGTTACAATATGCATCATTTGGCTTATGGCAAGGACCATAGCCTGATCTTCAACAGTTAAAATATCAATATCTAAACCTAGTTTGATTAAAAAGGTGTGAATTCGCTTCTCGGGGCATGCTTGAGAATCGTATTCGAAGCTTCTACGGTAACTTTCTACCATAGTGTAAAAGTAGGGATAGAAATACTCGTCTGGCAAAGTCTCTCGTGCTATACGCATATGAGTATCTATAATGCGCAGCTCTTCCTGCAGAATTGGATGGATAGTTTTATCTTTTCTTACCAGAGCTTGTGGTGCGGAAATAGAGAGAGTTTCTGCAATTCTTTTAAAAATTAAGTGGGCACGAATGTATTCTACGAATATAGTAAAGCTGTGTTCCGGATAGGCTCCAAATAAATCCCAGAGTAATTTGTCTTCTCTAAGAACAAAAAAAACGTCGTCAACTCTGGCCTCTACGAATAACGATTTAAGGGGATCTTTGAGAAACAGCTCATGTCCTAGTGTAGTTTTCCCTGAGCATGAACTTCCGACAAGATGTAATACTGTTGGGCTAGATGGTTTGATACTAGGATCTGTGATGGGGTAATATACTCCAAGCCCAGGTAATGTTTCCGGTCTGGGTGTAGAAAAACCCTCAGTTTCTAATGATTGCAGTGCAAGAGCTGTATCATCTTTGAGCTGAGTGTAGAAAGTGGCAGCTTCTCTAATTAATTCTGGAGATTCCATTTTATGATTTCCTAAGAGTGTTTACTGGATGATAGCACGGCAGTTTGTTTATTCGGGATTATCTGATACCCTCTTCCTCTATAATTTGTTATTTCAAATCCAAAATTTTTGATCTTTCTGTTAAGGTTGGAAATCATCTTGTATATAGCCCAAAGCGAGAATTTTTCTTTTTCAGCATCTCCCCACAAAATCCTCGCAAGATCATCCACTGTTATGATTTTATCACTGTGATCTCTAAAGTATTCGAAAACAGATCTTTCCTGGTTGGAGAGATCTTTTAACCTTTCGATCTCGGTTGATAAAGCCCTTTTTAAGTATGGTTTGATAAGCTGGATTCTAATCTCCCCTTTTTTATCAATAGTTCCAATTCTTTCTAGAATATTCTGCTTACTTCTATTTATCGCTCCTTTTCGAATCAAGTCGTTTTCAACTAGCTTGTTATAGATTTCCTTTGTACGGAATCCAATTCCGCTGTATTCTAGTAACGCTGCGGGATCAAGGGTTTTCGGATTATAGTCATTTATATATTTGCATATATATTTACATAGTCCCCGAACTCCTCCTGAAAGTTCAAAAATCTGATTGATATTTGCTTCAGGGACCTCCCATGAATACAAATCTTCAAATCTTTTGATCGTTTCTTTGAGCTCTGTTATTTTAAGTAATGGAAATAATTCGATATTTGTTGAAGCCAAGGGACCAGCTTGAGCGTATTTTCCACTTGATGTTAAACAACTAATGTCAGCTGTTGATAGGAAAGATATTAGTAGGGGGTTGATAGCTCTGAGCGTCTGAAAAAAAGTGAAGACATACGGATGAGATACCAAATTATCAATGCGGTAAAGAATGAACAAAATCTTAAATCCTTGAACTGACAACTTACGAAGGATATCTTCTACACTGAGACCTTCAAAAGATTTTGGAGTTCCAAGATTCTGATTTATGATTTCTATAATTCGAGTCTGAATATCCGGGATGTTATTAAATCTATAAAGTTCTAGTGTAATGACAATATTCTTTTCAGTTTTGGTTCTAGCCTCATAGATATCGCGGAAATAGCAAAGAAATGTATTTATTCCTACTTGAGGGAGGCCTGTAATCAGAACAGATTCTTTTTCAAGTTTTGAAATTATCTTATTTGTATACTTTCTCCATTTACTCGTAGTGAAGAAAATGTCGTTCATAGTGTAACTTCTGAAGTAACTGATTATATAATATTTAACGTATGAGGAGTAGCCCATAATACTATTTGTTAATTCAATTTTCTGATAAAATCTTTCTAACTCCCCAAGTTTACTTTTAGATCTTGATCATGGAACAGCCTTGGTTTAATGAAATGCTAGATTCTCAACTCGGGTCTCGAGAGGTGAGGATCGATCGGGTTGAGGGAGTCTTGACAGTTGAAATATGTGGTGGGATTCTGGCTATAGGTGATGGGGATAGACCGGAATTTGGAGTTGATTGTCAATATCCTAGTGAGATGCTTCTTCTCAGAGAAGCTCTTATGAGAAATCCTGATATGAGATCAGCTATCCTGAGAATGGCGAATCAGTGGTTAGACTACTTCGGGAGAGCATTAGAAACCGTGAGAACTGAAGATATTACAGGAGTTTCTATAGTGAAATTTATCAATTCTTTAGAACCGGTATCAACCCAGCCACCTTGGCTGTATGATTATATTGTTGGAGTGTCAAGAGCTGTAGCTGTTGGTTCCATGTTAGACTCATTACAGGCTAGTCTCTCGCAAGAAGCAGCCGGTTTATTGGTTCGTTTCCTTGAAGTTCTTAGTATAGAGGCCGATTTTATGCTTGCAGATAATTATTCTAGAGCTCAATTTGGGGCATCCATTCCGAAATATGCCTGGATATGGTCTTGGAGTCTACTAGATTACAATTCAAGAGTAGTAGATCTTCTTGTTGATCGGGGGTCAAGTATAGATATGGCTTTTATCCAGAATCTGAGACTTCAAGTTCTAGTTGAGCAAAGGGCCTATCTAGACAAATGGGGTATTTCGCTTAGTAATGTGATTGAAGCGATTGGTTCTCCAGGGGGATCAGGAACTACTACTTTAGCTACTATGTTACTATTAGCTAAAAGAATTGGGGTAAGAATCCTTCCTGCTGGAGATATAGGTTCACTTTTAAGGGAGGAGAGAAGAGCAGCTTCTGTTGGTCATAGAGCTCCTTTATCATGGGATGATTTATTGGAATTGGATCCGCAAGGGAGAAGAATGTTATTAAGATCTCGTTATAGTGATCAGAATGCTAGAGCAGTCGCAGCACGGTTGCATACAGATATTCAGATAGGGAGGCTCTTGAATGATGTTAATCCCGGTCAAAGTGTACTATTCTCGGATTGTGGCTGGCTAGCCTCAGAAATACAACTAGCTGTTATGTCATGTATAGCCGCTCATGCGGGTATTCTCGAAGCAAGCAGTAGGGGAATTCTCCTGGAAGAGAATGAGGAACTCGGAGCAAGAAACCCCTGGCTTGATGATCTCCAGCTTCTCGATCTCTTGCGAACGGAGCCTATAATTGGTACTGGTCTGAGGTATCTACGTGTCTATGCCTGGCAATTTGTCCAACAATCAGGAATCCTGAGCAGGTTAAGCCACTTAGTAGGACCTGCTATAGGGATCCTGTTGGACTATCCAACAGTTCAAATAGCAAGTAGGATAAGTAAAGACCCAAATACGAATAGACGAGTATTTAGAAGTAAATTTTCAGATGGTAATTACTTAGAATATCTTAGGTGGGTATCTCTTGCAGTGCATGAGTTGCTACCTGGAACAGTTCTCAGAGTTCCATGTACCCATAAAGCTACAAGTAGATTTATCCAGCAGGGATTAAGCGATTCCCGAGAATCAGGGATGATTGATAGGTTGCTAAGACTTCGTGGACAGCATGACGGACAAAATATGATTTTGGGACCTAGGTCGGAGGCTCTTAATCTGATTCAGCATACACCTCTGCAGATTCTTATGGGAGTATTCATTGCTAGAGCCCGTGCGGGAATACTAAATTCTTATAAGTTCAATTACGGACAAAGAACTTCTGATGCAGAATTTGCTGGAGAGACTAGCGGGATACTCAGAGAACTTCTTAGATATATCAAAGAAGCTGCGGTAAGTTTTGAAGAAATAAATCAACAAGTTGCTCAGCTGCAGGATGAAGGTGACGGTATCAGTTTTGAGCAGAAGGTTAGAAACTTAGCGCTTGAAATGGGCTGTGTAATACCGTGACAAGACTAGCCTCAAGTTGCGGTCAAGATTGTGTCAAACAATCTCAAGCAACAAAATTCTTCCCTTGTTATCATACTTTCAAATTTATGTTCAACACCTCTATCAGCACAACTAATAGTTGCAAGTACAAAACAGTAATTGACAGCTATAGGGGTTTATGTCCCAGATGTGAAGCAGAGATAATATTTGCAGAGGCTAGTTTTTTCTGTCCTCTTTGCGGATATTCTCAAGAAGACTTTTGGCTTGAGATGGACTCAGGTTTGGATCTGTAGTCAGGGCATAGCCTCTACCTTTGAAGTTCTCTATTTCGAGACCGTATCCTTTTATCTTCTTATTCAGATTGGAAATCACTTTATAGATTGACCAGAGGGAGAATTTTTGTGTCGATTTATCTTCCCACAACGTATCGGCTACTTGATCAAGAGTTTGAATATTATCCAAATTTTCAGTAAACATACTAAATAGTTTTATCTCTTGAGAAGAAAGATATTTTGCAAGGTTTATTAACTCAATTTTTTCAAGCTTGAACTTATTAAGAAGTTTTATCCGAATCGAATTATCTATTTCTATAAAACCTAACTTTAACAAAAGATCTTTTCTGTTCGGGCTAATCTTACCATTTACTATCAGCTTGTTTCCTTCAAGTGTCTGCATCAAGTTATCTAATTTGAAAGTGATAGCGGGCTGAGAGATAAGTGTTTTTACAGAGAGACTGCTTAACTTATCGTCACTTGCAAACTTCGCCATGTACTTTATCAGCCCGGGAAAACCTCCGCTTAATTCATAAATGCTAGTATGGAGACTTTTCTCTGTGGTCCACCCATATATTTTTTTATAAGTATTTAAGAGATCTGTAGTCTCTTCTCTCGTAAATATAGGTAGGAATTCAACATTTGCCGTAGTAAGCATGCCTGCTTCTTTGAATTCTACCGGCCTGGTTACGCAGGAAATGTAACAGCTTATAAAAAATCGAACTTTTCTCGGATTGATAGCACGAAGAGAGTTAAGGAATGCTAAGGGCTCCTTCTTGCCTTGTAGCCTCTCGAAACGATTGATTATGATAACAATCTCCTTTTTTTCTTGGACCAGCTTTTTGATTGTATCAGTACAACTCAGATCGGCTATCTCTGATGGAAATTCAAGCAGAATATTAATTTGTTCTTTGATAAACCGAGAAAGATGGAATACTTCTTCTTGTGCTTGTAAGACTTCAAATGATACTAATAGTTGATTCCCTAAATCTCTTTTCTTATAGCTTTCTTCTACGTGTTTAAGAAAAAATGAGATGCCTGCGTCAGGCAATGCCGTTATGAGAACAGTTTCCTTTTTGAGAAGATCACAAATTTTCCTGGTGTAGTTTTTCCAAGTACTTCCGGGGAAGAACTGTGAATAGAAGTTGTTGTCCATAGTAGTCCTATAACATAAATATTAAAACTTTTCAATCACTGTAGCTGCAAACTTATTTGAAAAATACTCTTATGATATAATTGCCTATAATCTGCCTATTAAATTGTATTCTTATGCTATGGAGAGATTTGGACAGGTAGATTTCGGGCACTCATTTGGGGTCGAGGCAAGGGCAACAGTGCATAAAGGTATGTTTTGGGTAGATTGTGTAGGAGCTGGGCACGACAATTATATGACGGCGCTCGCTCGCATAAACTATCAAGACGGCTGGAGGGCGGTTGCGGACCAGATGAGATCGACTGCTG
>JAQVGX010000067.1 GCA_028696515.1 Candidatus Dojkabacteria bacterium
CCTAAAAATAGGAGCCATCATGCGAGGCTACTATTGAAGAACCATAGTCCTTTACAAGATTCAGTGCCTCATGATTGCTGTGAAAATATTGTGTAATATAAAATGATGTTCCTGTATAAGGCCAGTCAATTGAAGAATTTCCTGAACATAGATGTCCTGCTCTATATTTTAGATAATTGCATGGATTTACCCAGGAGCCATTCAGATTGTATGCGTAATGAGTATGAGAACCAGTTGAACAACCATTGGATGCCTCCGTAGCTATTACCTGTCCTTTCATCACATAGCCCTTTGGCTTAGTAGCAGAGTTAAGTAATTGTTGAAGAATCATGTCTAATTGGGCGTGCATCTTTTTTTCCTCATCTGTAAGAGAGGCATACAAATTCCCATAGTAAATAGCTGCAAGCTGTGAATCCTGCAGCATCTTATTCTTTTGTTCGGCCTGTGATGCAAGCTGCTCTTTATCCTTCTCCAGAAGCTCTTTTTGCTTTATGACTTGTTCTGCAAGTTTCTCGGCTTCCAGCTTGTCATCTTCAAGCAGCTGTTTTTCGTCCTCAAGTAGGGTTTTCTGAGCTATAAGATTTGACAGCGCATTCTGATCATAGGCTCCAAGTGAAGTATGGTACTCTATCTGACTCAGGAAGTCCTCGCTTTTATCGGCAGTCAAGAGCTTGTCGACTATTGTATTCGTTTTTTCATCAATATAAATAGTCGAGATAATATCATTGGCTACCAATTGTAGTTCGTCAACATCCTTCTCTACTCCTTCGACAAGAAGCCTTGTTTCAGTGATTTCTTCTTCAAGGATCTTTATTTCGGTCTCCTTCTTCCTGATATCGATTTCCTTTTCTTTGATGTTCAGTTTTAGCTCGGCGATACTGTTTTCTAGAATCTGTATCTGGTTTGTTAGTGAGCCCTGGAGCTGCTCTTCAGCAGATATCTTTGAATCGAGATCGATTTTCTGTTGTTTGATCTCGGCTAGTTCTTTTTCTAGTTGTTCCAGCTGTTCATATAGATCGTCGTTATTAGCGTTCACTAAGCTGAAGTTTGAATATAAAAAGCCGACAATTGGTATTATGGATATGATTATCAGGAATCCAAGAAATGGTTTTATTTGTTTTAATTTCTCTTTACTCATAAGACTTATAATATTATAGTGTAATTATCTTCTTTTGAAAATACCTCTAAAGTCTTCTGAATACAGCGATCAAACTGTTGATGCTGCCGATAATTGCTCCGGCAAGAATCTCTACAACGAACCAAATGATTACTAATTGGGGTGTCAATTCAGGCCAGTCAAGGTCTGAGAAAAAGTTCGATATGAACCCCAGTGTTGCTGATTGGTCCTTGACAAGGTAGAAGACAGTTCCCAGGCTGAAGATTATCAAGGAGGAAAAAAATGCTCCGGCTATTCCGTAAAACATACCCTGGACTATGAAAGGTGCTCTGATATACCATTTGCCCCCTCCAACTAGCTGCATGATGGACAGCTCATCTTTTCGTGAGATTATGCCCATTTCCACAGTGATGAGAGAAACAAGGAATATAACTATCACAAGAAATGTGAAGAGAATTCCTCCTATTATTTTTACCCATGTAAGAAGATCCTTAAGGAGGTTTGTTGTATCTTCGTTGTAGCCGATTTTATATATAAGATCCTGATCCTTGTCGATTGACTCAAGCATTGAATTCAATTCTGTTACGTATTCGATTTTTTTGGCTCTTATCGCTAGGCTTGCAGGCAGCGCTTCCGGTGTTATTGCTCCTAGGATAAGAGGATTTTCACTGTGCCTTTGTCTTAGAAATTCTGCAGCTTCTTCCTGAGTTGTATAGGTGATGTATGCTGTCTTGCCCGTAGATTCTAGCTCCTGTTTGACTTCTAGAATTGTATTCTCATCCACATCAGTATTAAAAAATACTTCCAGGTGTTCTCTTGTTTCAACGTAATTCATGAACTTGATAGCAGCAAATGCAAAGAATCCAAAACAGGTAAAAACGAGAAAAACAAGAGTCATTACAGCCGATGAACTTAGGGTAGTTGATCTATTTCTTGCGAGGTCTTTGAATGTTGTATTTAAAATTCTTTTTAACTTAGGAAACATAAATATAGCAACAAACTTAAAATTCAAATTTCAAAGTTGCAGTGTATATGATACAGGATTTAGGAATTCTTTTCCAGTGCCTTATTGATAGTTTTGATCTCCTTGAAAACAAAGCCCTTGCTCTTTAGGAGTTTGTTACCGGTAAGTTGTTTGAGTTTTTTGATAGATGAGATGCCTCTCAAAATAAGCCTTTCTTCAAGTTCAGGAGATAATTTTAACTTGTGCAGATCAACAACATCTTCTCCCTTGCGTTTTTTGGTTTTTTTAGTAACTTTAGGAATTTGCTGAATATTTTGCTTGGTAGAAAATGAGATTTCAAACTCCTTTTCGATGATTTTCTTCTTCTTCTTTTTCTTCTTGATGGGTTTTGGAATTACTTTCTCAAGTTTTTCTGTTTTATCCTTTGCCTGGGGTTCTGAAGTTGGAGCAGAAGTGACCGGTATTGCAGGTTTTTCACTTCTGATGCTGTCAGATATCAATTCTCCCCTTTCTAACTCGATAACCCTTTTCCCCAGTTTCTCGACAAATTCACTTCCGTGTGTGGCCATGATTACAGTAGTGCCCCATTCATTTATCTTCTGAAGCAAATTTACAATTTCCCAGCTTGATTTTGAATCCAGGTTGCCGGTAGGTTCATCAGCGATAAGAACTTTCGGATTATTGGCAATCGCTCTTGCTATTGCGATTTTCTGTTTTTCCCCTCCTGATATCTCATTTGGAAAAGCGTCTGCTCTATCTGAGAGGTCTACTAATTCCAGTACGTATTTTACCGTTTCCTCTATATCCCGATGATTTTTTCCCGAGACTTCCAGAGCAAAGGCTATGTTTTCATATAGATTTTTATGTGGCAGTAATTTGAAGTCCTGAAAAACAATTCCTATTTCTCTTCGCAACTTTGATATCTGAGACTCCCTAAGCTTGGTAATTTCTGTGTCATAAAAATAGATTTTTCCATGTGAAGGGTTTTCCTCTCTTATCAAAAGTTTGATGAGTGTAGTTTTTCCGCTTCCTGATGCACCTATAAGAAAAGCAAATTCTCCCTCTGATATTTCAAGGTTTACGTCCTTGAGGGCTGCTCTCCCGTCATAGTATTTTGATATATTTATGAATTCTATCATTTTCTACCTTTCAGTCGGTGTATAGTTTACTGTAGATGGGGAGAGATTTCAACTGCTAGATAGCGAACAGCAGATGGCGGGCACTTCGGCAGTTCGGCAAGCTCACTGCAAGCAAGCTTGATTCGACAAGCTCATCACAAGCAGTGCAAACAGAGACAGTAAACTGCGAATAGTTAATATCGAATAGTGGACAGTAAACGGTGACCAGCAAGCTTTAGAAGGGGGATACTTCGAAGATAGAGATGAGTGGAACAAAATTGTAAACTCGCTTGTAAGGTACTTTGGCAAGGTAGAATATGACGGCATGAGGTCAGACATGGGGGATAGTATTAGTTATCACTTTTTCAAAAACTGTGACTTAAGTATTTCCCAGTGCTATTATTACATGATTGATGAAAAGTATGAGAGTGAGATAGAGTTTTTGATGCATTTGAATAAGGGAGATGTTGTTGATTTATTTGGCGAGGGGGAATTGCGTGGTGCTGCAGCTGGCAGTTCCTATACAGAATTAACTGGAGATATAGAGATAGATTTGTATGAGTAATTATTCTTTGGATCGGGTTCCATAACACTAGATCAAATAATTGGGTTGCTTTCTTCATAAAATTTTATAGTCCCTATTGCTAATCGAGGTCATAGTTAAACGCTTGATAACAGTAAGTCCAGTTGGTATCATTTTATGATTAAGTCTTTCAAACAGAGTGAGAACAAGTAACATAACTGATAAAATAGCAATAAACTTCTGGGATAACAGTTCTCCCAAAGCAATTATCTTCATCGGTGGAGATGGCGATGACAAAGATCAGTTTAACCAAATCATAGAACGTCTACTTGATAAAGGTTTGGATGCGAAAGTTATTGCATTCTCCTATAGCAGCTTCTCGGATCCAAAGCTTATGCCTCTTCGATATCGGGTAGACGATCTTTATTCTGTGCTGGATTACATTCTTGCTCATGGTTGCAAGAGTGTAACTCTTATAGCTACAAGCATGGGTGCGTATAGTACTTCCATCGTTTTGACAAAAGCAAAGTATTCAGAAGTCATAAAACATGTCATTTTCGTCGATCCGGCTGATTATCATCTTGATCATACGGGAAATGAAATATCAACTTGGTCCGGTGGTGATGAATATCCTCCCGAGTACCCGACCGTTAGTCAGGAATTAGCAAAGATTGACAATCCGGATTTGAGGGTCGAAGTTGTGAATCTGACTATTAGAAATTGTGTTGATGGCAAATACGTTGATTCTGCTGAAAGAGGGAAAGATTTTGAGAATGGTGATCCGCGGCTTAATGATAAAATGGTGAAATCTTTTTATTCAAACACTCCTAAAAGAAACAAGGGCAGATATGTAGAATTGAACCATGTTCCGCATGCTTTTATGAGAGACGGGGATATATCAGGAAATGTTAAGAAAATTAGTCGCATGTTAGGTGAATTGATAGCAAATAACTAAAAACTCAAAACTAAGATCAGATAACTAATAACAGAGATCTGTTGATGGAATTTAGTATTAGATTCGAATTATGACCAACAAAAATTCTCTAAGCAAAATAGAATTGATCTACTTCACTACAAAAAGATTGATCCAAAGGATTTTGGTATCTTCTTCTTTTTTGGTTGAAATTTCTATCATTTTGAAGCCAATATCCCGCAATAGTTTTTTGATCTCATCAACACTGTAATATACAAATAGTCTTGGATTCTGCTCTCCAAATTCTTTTGTAGCAACCATTTTCTCGTCCCTAGCAATGTCTTCTGTAACAACCGATTTTTCATTTGGATGTCCCTGTATTCCTAGGTACATTACTCCTGTAGGTTTTAAGACTCTATGAAATTCTTCTAAAGTTTTGATTGAATCCTTCTTCGGAATATGAAGAAAAGAAGTGCTTGCCCATAAACCGTCAAAGAAGTTATCTGGGAATTGCAGTCTTCTTATATCCATTTTTATGAATTTGCATCCCGGAGCCTTGCTTACAGCTATTTTTAGGAGTTTGTCGCTAAGATCTATCCCTGTTACTTCAAGATTCTTCTCTAAAAGGTACTTCGATTCTCTGCCGTGTCCGCAGCCTGCATCTAGAATTCTTTTTCCAATTATTAAATTCCTAAATTTGTCTAAGAGCTTTTTAACAGGTTTTATAGGTGTTTGAAAACTATTGTACATATCCGCACAGTTGTTGTAAGAGAGTATTGTTTTTGAGACATATTTATCCATGCCACTAGAAATTATAGTAGTTATAAATTTTGAGTTAAAGAACAAAAATTCCTTCTTGAAAAAATTGGATTCAGATAATAGAATTCATACATATAGAATAACATATGACCAATCAAAAAAGTGCAAAAAAATTTAAGTTTGTTTATTTCGACGTTGGCGGGGTTGTAGTTAAGGATTTTTCGAAAACAGACAAGTGGAAAGAGCTGCTTGTGGACCTAGGCGTGGATAGCGGCATGTGGGATGATATCAATGAACATTTTTTCAGGTACGAGCCAAAACTTTGTGATGGAGTGATGAGTCTAGACCAGTATCAACTATTAGTCGGGAAAGATTTTAAGATTAAATATCCCAGGAATTATTCTATGCTTCAGGACTTTGTCGACCGTTTTGAGATAAATCCCGGTATTCATCCAATCATCAAAGACTTAAAATCGCGATATAAGATTGGACTGCTGACCAACATGTATCCCGGAATGTTTGAACTAATTCAAAGAAAGAATATTCTTCCGGATGTTGACTGGGATGTTTTCATTGATTCAAGCATCGAAGGATGCAGCAAGCCGGGTGAGCAGATATTTGTCCTAGCAGAGGATAGATCAAAGGTTGCTCCGGAGAATATTCTTTTTGTGGAAAATACGGAAAGGCATATCGAAGCAGCAAAAAGGAGAGGCTGGAAGACGCTGATTTATGATTCGAGTGACACAACAGGGTCGAATAGGGAGATAAGAGATTATCTAGGTTATGGGCAGGTTCTCGTTGACAAAGTTTTAGTTTAACGGATTGATGTGAGTGTTCGGTATAATCAAAGATAATTTAAAACTGGTAAAATGTCTGAAGAAGAATCATTACAATTGTATAGAGTAACAGAACGTCCTTTTAGTGAGATCCTTCGTTTAAGTTGTTTTAACTTACGTGTTCTGCGAGGTCTTGTTCCTGGTTCAATAATTGTTGAGGTCGGAAGTGGAATTAATCAAGAGTTCGCTAATGGATTAATGCAAATTAGAAGAGATATTGCCGTAGTTTCAATCGATCCTTCGTTGGCTATCTTGGCATCAGAAGCTAAAATAAACTTGACTAGATCTAAGGGAACTGGGAGAAGAACACTTGATTATTATTTAGCTGATAGAGTATCAGATGTGCACAAAAACTCTGCTGGTATTCAGTTGACCCGTTTAGAGAATGCAAGAAGAACTAGGAATGTTATCCCTGCGTTGGCGCCTAACTTTCCCTTTGAAGATTCCTCTGTGAAATGGGTAGTTGATGTCTATGGTCCAGGAACCTATTTTAGGGAGAGAAAAATATTAATAGATTACTTAACAGAGATTTCTAGAATATTACAAGTCGGTGGTCGAGCATCAATATACCCATTAATTGCTGAGATTGATATCGGTCAATTATTTGGATCTCTTCAATCATTACAAATTACTGAATATCGTCGTACAGAAGTTGAGTATAATGAACAGGGTGATTCGAGAACTATTAGAAAAAGTGGGATTAGGATTGAAAGGATCGAATAGTCTTTTGTTCATCTGTAGATTATCTCGCTATTATTTTAATTCTTTATTATTAAAACTTAATCAATAATTAACATTAATAATTATTCATCATAGCAAGTAATACAAAGTGCTCTTGGGTATCAATGAGACTCTTTCGCCCTTTCTATTTCTTTGTATTCCAAACGCTAGGGAAAAACTATTATCGGGAATATGCGATTTTCCCAGTAGCACGATAAGTATGCCGGGTCCTGATGGTACAGAAGCTGATGAGCTAACATCTAGTGAAGTGAGTCGATTATTGAAGACAGAAAAGGTATAGGGTTATCTTATTGTTGAGATAAAGGTCTGAAATAATCTAGATAATATACACCCTAAATAATTTCTGAAGCTCCAGCTTTGAGAACTTCCTTTGAACTCTACTGTACAGTGTGTTCTTTCTTTGCTCTCCTCTTCTTTCCTCGGTAACGAATGATAAGTGTTGCAGTTACAAGCGAAATCGATGCTACCGACAATACAGTTAGTATTCCGTAAATAAAAGATTTGTTATTTAAGTCCGCTGTTGTCTTGTCTTCTTCTGGTTCCTCCTTTGTATATTTTTCAAAATTATCCATACAGTCCTCGTAAATACTTTCTCCAAATTTCTTAAGGCCGAGACCGTCCGAGCTGAGGTCTTGTTTTGTTGCATCGCTGTCGCATTCATCGGCAAGATTCATCTGCGTAACTTTGCAGTTAAATCTGCCCTTGCCTTCTGCAGTTCTTCGATGCTGTGCGTCTATAAGTTGACATTTTAACTGCTGATATAGCTCTCCTCTATATATATCAAAGGTGTTTTCATAAACTTCATTATCAAATGAGGAAATATATTTGATTCCAGCGATTCTGCATCTTTCTTCGTCATCAGAAGATTCACTCAGGTTGACAAACTCATCTTGCAGCTCAAGTGTATGTGCCTGATTACTATAAATTTTATTGTTATAAGAAACTCTAGCGACTATTGGGGAAGGTACCATACAAGTTGTGAAGATGTTGTTATAGATTTCTGAACCGGAAACATTTAATTCCAGGAATACACCTGCACCTGGAGTGTAACATCCTGTACGTATATTGTTTTCATATACTTGGATATTTTTGGCAAATATAAGCCAGACTCCCTGTTCCATATTATCAAGAATAGTATTATTATGAATTCTGATGTTTTCAGAATAACCAGTGCCTTTTTTGTCATCCAGGAAATTTCCTATAGCTGATATTCCATCGCTGGAAGAGCGTGTAACGGTATTTTCAAATACATCTATATCATCTGATTCTTCCAGGAGAATACCAATGTTTCTATTTCCTGGGATCCAGAAATCCTCTTTACTTCCGTTGTCGGTCAAAGTGTTTTTGTAAATTCTTCCGTTCGAGCTGACAAACAACTTTAGAGAGCTATTGATCTTAGTATTCTTGATTTCATTGCTGGATATTTCCAGTCCTTGACTGCTTTCTATGAGAATCCCGTAGGCGTTATTATCGAGTTTGTTATCTTCTATAGTTATATTCTTTGAATTCTCAATGTAGATAGCCCTTCCGACTGTTGGATTTCCCATCTCATCATAGTCACCACCGGTGCAATCGTGTATATAGTTTCCGCGAATGATAATATTCTCTGAATCCAGAATTTTTAAACAATCTCCTTTATCATTAGTCATTTCTAAACTCTCAATGATTAATGGATCATCACTTGAAGCATGTATCCCGCTTATCAACTTTGTGGCTGTTTCAGTATAGGCTGTCACCGGTAGAGGAAATAGAAACTTAAAGAATAAAAATATGATGAGTAGTTTTTTCATAATTTATGATACGGGATCTTTATAGAAAGCACAAATTCGGAAAATAGATTTGACAAGTTCAAACGCACAAGCTTCTGGCCCGAGTTTAAAAGTTCATCCACGTGGAAGTTTTATAATTGAATTTTTCTCGAAAGTCAGTTTATCTTATAACTTGAGATTGTCTAAGTGGTGTATCTGTCTCACATACTAGATACAGTTCTCAGGATTTTAGACTGGAGAAAGTCAATATTTAATAAACCTAACAAGCATTTGGTCGGTAGTAGTTTATTCACAACACAGCGGATTCTTTTAAAATTTGATCAACTCAGCTCATAATCAAAAAGTGATCTCAATCATAACGCTGGGAAAGCCGCCTTCGTTTTATAAAGACAGGTAAGCCAATTTCCATATGTAACCTGAACCATGCCAAAAATTGGATGGGATAAGATAAACTCATTCGATGTCCCCTAAGAATTTTCTGGAGTTTAGAAAATTAGGCGTAATTAAAAAAATGTGTGGGTTTTTAACTACTTTTTTGGCTCAAAAGCTCTTCGATAATTTTCTTTTTTCTATCAATTCTAAGACCCCTGTGTATGTTAACTTTTGATTTCAAATGACAA
>JAQVGX010000068.1 GCA_028696515.1 Candidatus Dojkabacteria bacterium
CTTTGCGACAAACCCCGCCTTTTTCCTCTAAACTTCTTTCTATATTTTTCTGTCTTTGGCTCTAACATTGAAGTATCTTAAAGAATTCTAAATTAATCTTCGTCAACACCCTTTCCTTTGTATATCCAGACTTTTACTCCTTGTTTTCCAGCATTTGGGACTTGTGCCTCAGAAGTTGCATAATCAAGTTTTGCCTTTAAAGTTTGAAGTGGGATTGTTCCCCACTCTGTTTTTTCAGTCCTAGCTATCTCAGCCCCTTTGATTCTTCCAGAAACCCAAATGCGCAGTCCTTTAATCTTCCCTGCACTAACTGCCTTTTCCTGCTCCTTGGACATGATGAACTTAGGAACTATTCTTCTTTCGAGCTGTTCAGCTATTCGGTCAGCAATCAATTGCGCCGAAGAATCAGGATCCTTTACTTCGACAACTTTTAGCTCGACCTTTGCTTTTAACATCTTGTTCAAACTTTCCTTGATCTTTTCAATTTGCTCACCTCCCCTTCCGATAACTACACCTGGTCTTGCAACTCTAATCTCAATTTCGATCTTGCTTACGTATCTTTTAATGATCACACGCTCTACACCAGCCGCTCTCAACTCTTTTTTAACGAACTTTCGGATCCTATAATCGTCATAAACCATATCACCATATTTCTCCTTTGGCATATACCAAACTGACCTCCAGTTCTTGTTTATCGCTATCCTAAATCCTCTGGGATTTATCTTCTGTCCCATTCTCTCTTTTTTATTAATTAAAATACTTTATTTTTCAGCTACACCAATAATAATATGGCAATTTCTTTTTAACAACTTCTGATATCTCCCCCTCGATCCAGCCCTCCCTCTTTTAAATATCGGGGCATCATCGACAAATGCTTCAGCGATTATAAGACTTTTCTTGTCAAATTCAAAGTTATTGTCGGCATTTGAAATAGCAGAATTGATAGCCTTTTTCACAGGGAGAGCAGCTCTTTTGTTGATGAAGTCAAGTATATGAACTGCTTCAAGTGCATTCTTCCCCCTGACCAAATCGACTACAAGCCTCACTTTCCTGGCTGACATATTTATATACTTAGCCTTTGCAAAAACAATTTTTGTATCCTTATTTGAAGTAATCTTCTTCTTTGTAACTGTCTTCTCTTCTTTGACCTCATTCTTTTCTTTGTCACTGAATGACTTTTTGACATCTTTTTTATCAGCTAGTACTTTCTTTTCCTTGCCAAAATTCTTGCCTTCGCTTACATTTTTAGTTTTCTTTTTAACTTTTTCAGCCACTACTATATATCTTAAAATAAAACTACTCTTCTGTTCTACCCACTGTACCAGTCACTTTTGCTATTTTTCCCTTCTTGCTATGCCCTGAGAATTTTCTTGTTGGAGCAAATTCCCCAAGTTTATGACCTACCATAGACTCAGTTACAAATACTGGTACGAATGTTTTCCCATTATATACTTCGAAAGTTACACCTACCATTTCTGGAGAAACTGATGTTGCTCTTTTCCAGGTTCTTATTGGTTTTTTTGATCCATCTTCGTTCGATTTCATCACTTTAATAAGCAACTTTTCATCGACATAAGGACCTTTTTTTGATGAACGAGACATACTAAACAATTAAAAATTAATGATTTAACTTTTTAACTTCCTTTCTTGTCTTACTTCTTCTTCTAGAAATAATATACTTATTTGTTCTTTTATTCCTTCTTGTTTTGACATCAGTCCTGTGCCCATAAACACTTTTCCTCTGTCCTCCTACCCGATCTTTCGCTTCGCCGCCTCCATGCGGATGCTCATGAGCTCCCATTGCCTGGCCTCTCACAGTTGGTCTGATACCTTTATATCTATTCCTTCCGGCCTTTCCAAGTTTTTTATTTGAAAAATCAAAGTTCCCGACCTCCCCGATAGTAGCGTAACACTCTCCAGATACTAGTCTTATCTCGCCGCTTGGCATCTTCAACTGAACATAGCCCTTATCACCACCCATTACTTGAGCCGAATTGCCCGCCGATCTGCAAAGCTTTGCTCCCGCACCCTTTTTCAATTCTACATTATGCACCTTTAATCCGCTAGGTATATTTGCAAGTTTTGTTGCATTTCCAACTTTCACTGGGACATCCCCACCTGCTACAACCTCCATGCCTACCTTCAACCCTGCTGGATGAGTGATATATCTTCTCTCTCCATCTTTATATTTCAAAAGAGCAATATTCGAAGATCTGTTTGGATCATATTCTACAGCTTCTACTACGGCAACAACGTCTCTTTTGTCTCTTTTGAAATCCAGCTGCCGATACAATCTCTTTACTCGTCCGCCCTTATGCCTCATGGATATCCTGCCTTTATTTCTTCCAGCACTGTACTTCACCTTTTTTACCAATTTTTTATGCGGCTTTCTTCTTTTCGAAAGAACAGAGTGAGTCAGAAGAACTGTATGCCTCATACTTGGTGTTGTTGGTTTATGTTTCTTTAATGCCATTCAAATATACCTACTCTACTTTAAAATCTGCTATATTATCAGAACTAGCTAATGTCACTATAGCTTTTTTAACATCCTTCCTTCTGCCACTTAACCTATTTCTTCCCCAGGTAACAGTTTTTCCCGTTTTTCTGACAATTCTAACTTTTTCAACCTTGACCTTGAATTTTTCCTCTACTGCTTTTTTGATTTCCAGTTTTCCTGCACGGAGATCAACATCAAAAACATATTGATTCCTTTCCTCTACAAGTTTAAGGCTTTTTTCAGTTAATAACGGTTTTATCAAAATTTCGTATTTTAGTTTCTTTGCCATTTTATTCTTTAGTTAAGATTCTTTTTATCTCGTCAACACTTTTCGGACCGATTCCAGCTATCTTTTCTCCTGCCTCGATTTTATTTTTCAATTCTTCAACTGTAGCTACTTTTTCCTTCTTAAGAGCTGATACTGTTCTTGCCGAAAGATTCAATTCCTCAAGACCTTTATCATCAGAACTCAAAACTTTGTTTTCGACTGTTCTCTTTTGTGGTTCCCCACGAACAATTCTTTCCTTACTAGGTTCAATTGAGTTTTGTGCCTTTGCCCAAAGTTCCGACACGATATCTAGGGAATCCTGGATCATGATAATATGATCGCAACTAATCAGTCTGTACACACTTACCTCGTTAACAGGTATTACATCGACATTTCCTAGATTCCTGCTTCCCAAATATAGATTCTTATTGTCCCCAGCATGAATATAAAGAGCATTTTTATTTCCAGCAAGCTTTCTATTCATCTCATCTACCTGCTTGGTGAGTTGTTTATCTTTGATTTCAATTCTATCAACAATTGTAAGAGCATTGTCCTTAACAAAAAGAGAAAATGCACTTCTAATGGCAGCCCTTTTCATCTTCTTTGTCATTGACTTCTTGAAGTTGCGTACTTTCCTTGGACCGAAAGTAACTCCTCCACCTTTCCAGATAGGACTCCTGATTGATCCATGCCTTGCCCTCCCCGTTCCTTTCTGTTTCCAGGGCTTTGCACCACCTCCCCTTACATCACTCCTAGTCTTAGTATCAGCCGTAGATTGCCTCTGATTGGCTTGATATATATACACAGATAAGTTAAGCAAATCCTTGTTTATCTTTGCACCAAAGATCGAGTCTTCTAGTTCAATCTTTTTATCAAGCTTTTTCCCCTTTTGGTTGTATAAATCAAATTTCATTTAAAACCCTATTCATATCAAATTTAGAGTAGTTCTCGACATATATATTGAGTTCATTTTGTAAATTGGTTGACTCAAGTTCCAGATTGTCAGATTCTGCGATATATGACTCTATCTTTTTATCGAAATCCTCTTTTTTCTCAAGATTTTCGATAGAATCAACAACAGCTTCACAAGAACTAATAAGATTACCTGTTCTTGTCAAAAACTCAATAAAACTTCCATCAACCCCTTCTGACAGATAAATGTCCTGATATTTTTCCCTAACATCATCTGCCTCACTGGCAAGTCTCTTCAATTCCTCTAGACTTGCTTCGACTGACGTTAAATCACTTTCATCCTCATCATATTCAAGAGTATTGAGTTCGTTATTTATTTTCTCGACTTCAGCCAATATGTCATTTGCTGTAGTCGTTACAGTATCTACGTATTCTTCGGAGTACTTTATGTCCCTGTAAGTTCTCACGAATAGATATAAAAGAGCGACAAAGATCAATAACAAAACAAATATAATAATCTTCCCAAATACCTTCATTTTTTAAAGTCAACTACCTATAAAGAATTTTAAAAAGATCTACTTTCGATTATATATCTTCACCAAAGTGTTCCTCCCACCCGGTATTGCACCTTTCAAGCACATCAAGAAATTGTCCTTGTCTATTCTGATTACTTCAATATTCTTCAATGTAACATTGGCTGCCCCTTGTCTTCCAGGCATTTTTTTCCCTTTAAAGACTCTTCCCGGATCAGTTCCTGCGCCTATTGAACCGGGTGCTCTCTCTCTGTCAGATTGTCCGTGTGTTCTCGGACCTCCGTGAAAACCGTATCTTTTTACAACGCCTTGAAATCCCTTTCCCTTTGAGAGACCCGTTATCTGAACCCTTTCCCCCTCCTTAAACAGCTCGATACTTACTTTGTCACCTTCCTTGAAGTTCTCCAGGTTAAGATCTTTTACTTTATCTGTACGAAATTCACATCTTTGCTTTGGGATAGCATCTAAACCTTTAAAATTCTCAGTCTTTTTAGTTTTTTTCTTTTTACCGATTCCCAGAATCAAGGCATCGTATCCATCTCTTTCCTTTGTCTTTTTACCGACAACCATAACATCAGACACATCAACAATAGTACATACAACAACCCTTCCCTTTTCGTCAAAGACCTGAGTCATATCTTTTTTGTACCCTAGAATTACACTCATTTCTATACAAATTCAATACTTAAAAAAAAGAGGGGAAAGCCCCTCATCAGAATCCTGATTTGGTAACTTATCCTCACCTTTCAAGAAAGTTAAGAACAGTATTAACCAAAGTTTCCTTTATTTTATTTCAATTTCGACACCTGCAGCTAACTGCAAATGTGTCAACGAATCGATCGTTTTACTGTTTGGTTCAACTATCTCAATCAATCTCTTATGAATCCGCATCTCAAATTGTTCTTTTGATTTTGCATCAACATGCGGAGACCTATTCAATGTGAACTTCCTTTTCCTTGTCGGTAAAGGAATTGGGCCTATCGTCTTTGCCCCAGTCCTTAATGCCGATTCTATGATCTGTAAGGCTGCATTATCAGTTACTTTAGGATCATAACCTTTTATCTTTATGCGTATCTTCTGCATTACAAGTTAAAAAAGAGCTATTAAATTATACTATATCGAAATTACTTTATGATTTTTGTAACTACGCCAGCACCCACAGTCTTTGACCCTTCTCTTACAGCAAATCTCATTTTATCTTCGATAGCTACAGGAACCATAAGTTTGATCGAAACATTTACGTGGTCTCCTGGCATCACCATTTCCGTACCCTTCTGAAGGGTGATCTCTCCAGTTATATCAGTTGTTTTGATATAAAACTGTGGTTTATAACCAGTAAAGAACGCTGTGTGCCTTCCGCCTTCTTCTTTTGTCAAAACATATATTTCAGCTTCAAATTCGGTATGCGGTTCGATGCTGCCCTTCTTCGCAAGTACTTGCCCTCTTTGAATTTCCTCTCTCTTTATACCTCTTAGTAAGACTCCGACATTGTCCCCAGCAATTCCTTCATCCATAGACTTGTTAAACATCTCAACTCCAGTCACTGTCAAATCTCGGCTCTTTTCTTCGAGTCCTACCAGCGCTACGATATCATTTACTTTCACTTTCCCTCTTTCGACCCTTCCCGTTGCTACTGTACCTCTCCCCTCTATGGAGAAAACATCTTCTATGGCCATGAGAAAATCTTGATCGACTGGCCTTTCCGGGGTTGGGATATCCTTATCTACTGCCTCCATGAGCTTTTTCATGCTCTCTAAACCTTCTTCCTCACCTTTTTCAGCCTTGAGTGCATTCCCTCTGATTACTGTGACTTTGTCACCTTCAAACTCATACTTCTTCAAAAGGTCTCTTACTTCTTCCTCAACTAGATCTATAAGCTCTTCATCCATACTCTCGTCAAATATATTGATGTACACTACAAAGTGCTTAACACCAACCTGCTTCGCGAGCAAAACATGCTCTTTTGTTTGAGGCATCGGACCATCAGATGCACTTATGACCAGAATTGCTCCGTCCATTTGTGCTGCACCAGTGATCATGTTTTTGATGTAATCACGGTGACCAGGACAATCGATAATAGCATAATGCCGATTGTCAGTTTCTGCCTCAACATGGGCTACAGATATTGTCATCGACTTTGCTTTAGACTCTGGAGATTTATCAAGCTTACCTTTCCACTCTTCTTTTCTATCCCCGCCAAAAACATTCAATACACCTCTCAATAGAGTGGTTTTTCCGTGATCAACATGACCGAGAGTTCCTATATTAACATGTGGTTTCTCTCGTTTATAAGTTGCATCTGCCATTTTTCAAATAATAATAATTAATTTATAAGTAATGAGCGTAAAGTCAAATTTATCTAAACTTTAAATATAAGTCAAGGCATTTTAGCAGAAAACACAAATCTTCTCAACTCGGTATAAATCTCAACAAACGAACTGGATTCTAGCAAAAGAATCCAAATATTGCAACAGTCTTGTAAACAATTTCTGAGACCACTTCAAAACTTCATTCCCGTTGTTTTTTCAACACACCCATTATGAATCTTCTTTCTTCCCCAAAACCTCATTCGCAACATTCTCTGGAACTTTCTCATAATGACTTGGCTCCATATTTGGACTTGCTTTACCTTTTGTCATGGACCGAAGCTCACTTACCCAGCCAAAAAGTTCTGCTAGCGGGACTTCGGCACTTACAATTTGGATCTTTCCCTTATCTTCGATCCCGAGAATTTTCCCTCGCTTCGAACTAATGTTTCCCGTAATGTCACCAGCAAACTCAGTAGGAGTGACTACTGTAGTTTTCATGATAGGTTCAAGAAGAATTGGTCCTCCCATCTTCATTCCCAGCTTAAACCCTTTGCTTGCAGCAACGATAAATGCCTCACTTGAAGAATCAACTTCATGATATGAACCATCATAAACTGCAACTTTCACATCTACAACTGGAAAACCTCCAAGGATACCGCTCTCCATAGCCTTCTTCACACCCTTTTCTATAGCCGGAATGTATTCTCTTGGAACAGAACCTCCCTTGATCTCATCAACGAATTCAAACCCCTTCCCCCGCTCTTGAGGTTCCAGTCTTAAATAACAGTGACCATATTGTCCCCTCCCACCAGATTGCCGGATGTATTTACCCTCCGCCTCGATAGTCTGAGTAATTGTTTCTTTATATGCAACCTGGGGTCTGCCGACATTTGCCTCTATCCCATAATCTCTTTTCATTTTCTCGACCTTTATCTCAAGATGAAGCTCTCCCATACCTGAGATGATAGTTTGTCCCGTCTCTTCGTTTGCGCTAAGCTGGAATGTCGGATCCTCCTGAGACATCTTGTGAAGAATAGTCGACATCTTTTCCTGATCACCTTTTGTTTTGGGTTCTATCGCCATCGAGATAACCGGCTCCGGGAAAGATATTGATTCAAAAACTATCGGAGACGATGACTCACAAATTGTATCTCCAGTTAAAGTGTTCTTTAACCCTACTATGGCAGCTATATCACCTGTTCTTACTTCCTGAATTTCTTCTCTATGATTTGCATGCATCAATAATATTCTCCCGATTCTTTCTGTTGATCCCTTTGTAGAATTCAATACAGTCGATCCTGCTGTCAATGTCCCAGAGTAAACTCTGAAATAGGAAAGAGTCCCGACATGCTCATCTATGACGATCTTGAAAACAAGACCCGAGAAAGGTTCGTTCTCGTCAGCTTTCCTTTCGATTTCATCCTCAGTCTTTGGATCCATTCCTTTTACAGGAGGAAGATCCAGAGGAGAGGGAAGGTACCTGCAGACACCATCTAGTATCATCTGAACTCCTTTATTTTTAAGTGACGATCCTGCAAAGACTGGAAATATCTTATTTTCTATAGTTCCCTTTCTCAGAGCTGCATAAATATCCTCATCTGCTATCTCTTGCCCGTCTAAAAACTTTTCGGCAATAGTATCATCTATATCCGAAACTTTCTCGAGAAGAATTTCGCGGAATTTCTCCACCTGATCCTTCATGTCCTCAGGAATATCTGTAACTTCAAACTCATCCCCCATCTCACTCTTATATATGTATGCTTTTCTGGTGATAAGATCTACAACTCCGGTCAGCTCGCTCTCCTTGCCTACAGGCAGCTCTACTGCCACCGCATCTTCAGATAACTCTTCTTGAATGCTCTTGAGGCTCATTTCAAAATCACCACCTATAGCGTCAAGCTTATTGATATAACAAAGTCTTGGGACACCATACTTTTCTGCCTGAAACCAAACTTTGCTTGATTGAGGCTCGACTCCTTCCTTCCCGTCAAAAACTACTATCCCTCCGTCAAGAACTCTCAGAGATCTCTCAACTTCTGCAGTAAAATCAACGTGTCCCGGGGTGTCAATAATATTTATTCTGTGCAGAATATCATCAACAGTCCAAAAGCAGGTAGTTGCTGCTGACTGGATAGTTATTCCCCGTTCCTGTTCTTGCTCCATCCAGTCCATCTCAGCTTCGCCGTGATGGACTTCTTCAACCTTATGCTTTCTACCTGTATAATAAAGAACTCTCTCAGTAGTTGTAGTCTTTCCGGCATCAATATGAGCTATGATCCCAATATTTCTATATAGTTTCAGATCTTTTACAGCTTTGTAATCTAGTTTTTGAGTGGACATTTGAAATCAAATAACAATTTAATAAGCCAAAAAAACGGACATCATGTTCCTGTATGTCCTTTAAATTCAAATTAAACTTAAAGTTCACGACCAATAGGGGTCTTCATGATGATATCAGAAATTCCGAAAAATGCAAATCCAAGTAGCCAAATTGACATATATATAGTGTAGCTGAGTAAGTAAGCCATCCCTGGGCTGAAGCCCAGGGCTTTAGCCCTCGCGTGTCATACTTGAACGTTGTTTCTTAATATAGGGTCTCAACCTATATTCACTTAATTTTCCACTCGTCTCGGCAAAGTAGCCGTCTGACCAGAATTTCCCTCCCCACACAAATTCCTCCAATTCCGGGTACTCCTCCTGCATTTTCTTACTACTTCCTCC
>JAQVGX010000069.1:0-4066 GCA_028696515.1 Candidatus Dojkabacteria bacterium
GCCGCTCCATCGACAGGACTCCAAAGACATCACACAAGACCAAGAGGAAGGTCTCTTGATAAAGAAAGGGCAGAACCTCGTGAGATTGCTAGCTATAATAAACTTGAGGCTGCAGGCATGTCTATTCAGAACCCCTCCCACGACTACAACAATGATGGGAGTTTGATTCTAGTAAGTGCTGATGGCAGACAGGCAATGGTAGCTGCAGCCGACGGAGTTTCTGCAGGAGGTAAGAAATCGAGTTGGGTTGTGAGGGAGCTTATAACAATTGTTTCCCAAGGAATAGATCTTCCCAACATCGCAAAGTTCACAGACGCAACCAATAGAATATGGGGAACTCTCTTCCAAGCTGCAAATAGAAATAGAGACGTTCAGACACGCGAAGGTAATCTCGAAATTGGAACAACTTTTACTGCAGCCCTCATTTTCACACTAGCCAGCGGAGAAAGAAGAGCCGCTATACCAAATGTCGGCAATTCAAGAACAATTAGAATTCGAATAGGAAAAGGGAATTTCGATGTAACTGAGCTCACCTGGGATGACTCCTTAGTAAGATCCCTTTATGAAGTAGGTCAAATAGGAAAAAGGACTATGAGAATCCATCCACAAAGAAGTTTTCTCACAAGATATCTTTCAAAAATTCAAAGAAAAGATGATATCACCGTAATTGAGGCAAATGTTCTGCCCGGAGATATATTTATAAGCATAACCGATGGGGTACTTGCCGCCTTTAACAGTGACTTTGAGTTTCAAGGTGCTTTATACACTGCATATCAACAAGCTTCTCGAAATTTCCAAGTTCCTCCTAATGTCCAGGAATTTACTTCCACATTTATGGGAATGGTCCAAGCTCAGCTTAGTGGACTTTCAGCTCATGATGATGCCACTATGGCCGCTGTTAGATGTTAACATAAGGAAAGGTTTTTATAAGATGATACCCTTCTGATAAGGCTGGATATTAGATTATTTTAGAGGAACTCGCCTTCAGGAATACAATATTTGCTAGCAAAATTACTATGGAGCAACTCATGTTAAATGAACACCAAAAGAGAGTTGTTATTCCTATGCAACGAAATGTTCCAGTTACAATAGGACGACATAGTAACGCGGAGTTGAGACCTGAGAATATCCCTGGCATAGGAATCGAGAACGCCCTGAGGCAGTATCCAGAATAGCCGCACAGGTAGTCCTAGCTGCCAATGGGAATTCTTTGGTACAGCGTGCACCGGCATAGAATCCAGAATCTAGAATTTCAGTTGTGAGACGGGCAGGAAAAAAATTAGAGAGAATTGATCTGCTCCCTGTTTTGCAGCAAGAACTAGAGCAGATCCAAGGACAAAGACTTGGGGATAGGACAAGGGTCAGTTTTCATGCACGAACCGGAAACATTGTAAGTGTTGCTGCCGGAGGCATCAAATTACAAGAAAATGATGTCATAGTGATGGGCCCTTATTCATCTGGAGATACAAACAAGGCACTAGGAATAGACGATTTTCATGCTTCAAGAGTTAGGCAAGCACTCATTGATGAAATGAGACAGGCAGGACATGTTATTCCACAGGGAAAGAAACACGGTTTCGGTTTCGTAGCAGTAGGAGTAACATCTGCTGAACATGGACAGCCACTGGGATTAGTTCTTATGGACAGCCAAAGCATCTTGGCTGATTCAGCATATCAGCAGTAGAGCATATTCTACCTCTTTTCGATTTGCGTTAAACGATAGTAATGCTATCATGCATTATGCCAAACTTCTCTACCCTCTACAAAAAGCTGAACAAAGAACAAAAGCTGGCAGTTGATACGCTGGATGGGCCTGTCATGATCATAGCCGGACCCGGAACTGGCAAAACTCTGACGCTTACAATGAGAATTGCAAATATTCTTCAAAAAACAGATACAGATCCAAGGTCAGTTCTTGCTCTTACTTTCACTGAAAGCGGAGTGAAGGCTATGAGAGAAAGGCTGGTTGAGATCATCGGACCGACTGCATATTATGTAAACATCAACACTTTTCACTCATTCTGCACTGAGATCATAAAAGAATATGGTGAATTCTTTCAAATTTCGGACGACACTACTCCCCTTTCAGAGCTTGAGCGAATTCAAGTTTTTAAGGAGCTCATAGACTCTAACAATCTGGATGCTCTCAGACCCACAAATACGCCATACTACTACTTGCAGGATATTATCCAAAATATCAAGAACCTTAAACGTGAAGGAATAAATCCAAGCGACTACTCACACCTTATAGAGACTGAGGAAAATATTCTAAAAAATGAAAAAGAGCAAATCAATCCACGAACAGGGAAACCTTATGCAAAATACGTAAAAATGAAGCGGGATTTTCAGAAGCAACAAGAATTGTTCCTCATCTATAAAAGTTATCAGAAAAAATTGAAAGCAATTCAGCGGTATGATTTTGAAGATATGATAAATTTCGTCGTAGCAACACTGAAAAAGGATGAGAATCTGAAACTAACTCTCCAGGAAAAATATCTTTATATTTTAGTAGATGAATATCAGGATACAAACTCCGCCCAAAATCAGATCGTGAAACTGCTTACAGATCACTGGGAGAACCCAAATATCTTTGTCGTTGGAGATGATGAGCAGTCTATCTACCGATTTCAAGGGGCATCACTCGAAAACGTGCTGTATTTCAAAAAGCTTTTTTCGAAGGCTATCATCATAACTCTTACTTCAAATTACCGATCTAGTCAGCATATTCTCGACGCCTCAAGAAGTCTGATCAGAAAGAATTTACTGAAACTGAAGGAAGTTAATAAGAATCTTAAAAGCGAAATAGAACACGAGAATATGGCATTAAAGGTGGCAAAGTTCTCAAATGCATCCCTTGAGAATGTTTTTATCGCAGATAAAATAAAAAAATTGTTAAAGAAAAAGGTCGATTCTGACCAGATCGCCGTCCTTGTCCGTAATAATCGAGATGTAGATGATATAAAAGATTCCCTGTCGCGCTCCGGTATCCGGTTTGAAATTGCTACAGGGGCAAATATACTTGAAGATGGAGACATAAACAGGCTTCTGATCCTTCTTGAGGTGATCAGAGATTTGAAAGTGAAGCCTAGTGATGACATAGACATATTCACGCTTCTTAATTTTGATTTTTTGGAGCTTGATAAGCTGGATATCCTGAAACTAGCCCGTTTCTCATCCCAAAAAAGGCAAAATTTGCTAGATACAATTATTGACGAAGACGTTTTCAATGAAATTGAGCTAAAAGAGCCCAAAAAGTTCATCAGGTTAGTACAAAGGTTCAATGAATGGCAGAGTTTAGACACAAATGTCACTTTCACAAGATTCTTTGAAACTGTGATACAAGAGAGCAACTTTCTCAACTGGCTTCTTGAGGATAAACAAAATACTTCACGGATAAGGACACTCAACACATTCTTCGACGAGATCAAAAGCCTGAACCGAGCAGATCATACACTTAATCTAGAGAAATTCCTTGCAAATATTGAGCTCATGAAGGAAAACAGTATAAAGATAGAAGAGCAGGCTCTCGCACAAGATGCTGATGCTGTGAAACTCCTAACAGCTCATAAAGCAAAAGGACTTGAGTTTGAATATGTATTCATAGCAAAGTGCATTGATAAAAAGTGGGGCAACAATCCTAATCGCGAAGCCATAAAATTACCCGAAGGAATTATCAAAAATACACAGATTGATAAAAAAGAAAAGAATGAAGATGAAAGAAGGCTTTTTTATGTAGCACTCACCCGGGCTAAAAAAGAGGTCGTCATGACCTACTCGGAGAACTATCCTTCGGGAGGATATACAAGACAAGCGGTTCCTTCTATGTTCGTAAGCGAAATAGATAAAAATTTAGTTGAGAACATGACCACTGAAGAATTTGAAAAAACTGTTTCACAAAGTAATATTTCTCAACTCGAGCTTCCTGTAACAAAGAATGTTGAAAAGGTGCAGCTTTCTGAAGAAGATTTCCTCAGATCGGTAATAGCCGATTTGAAACTGAGTGTCACATCGCTTAATACTTATCTAAAATGCCATTATAAATTTAAGATCAATAACCTTCTTCGCA
>JAQVGX010000069.1:4076-9206 GCA_028696515.1 Candidatus Dojkabacteria bacterium
AGCAAAGGCTGTTCATCTAGCCTTCGGAACTGCAGTGCACAAAGCCCTTGAGCTCTTTTTTAAGACATACAAGAAACTCCACAAACAGCCAGAACTAAGCTTTCTACTGGATGAATATGAAAAGGCACTCAAAGCCGAAGTTCTAACTGAGCAGGAATTCTCTTCTATCTTAGACCGTGGCCGGGAAGTTTTAGAGACATATTTTGAAGCAAATAATGGCAATTTCAAGGAACCGCTTTATACAGAGTATTCATTTGGATTTCGAAAAGTTTACCTGAATGACATTCCCCTTTCGGGGAAAATAGATAGAATTGACTGGGTTGACAAGGATAAAAAAGAGGTGAAAGTGGTCGATTACAAAACCGGGACCCCAAAGTCACGGGGAGAAATAGAAGGCAAAACAAAATACTCTGACGGAGACCTGATAAGGCAGCTTAATTTTTACAAACTACTCTCAGAGTTAGATAGAAATTTCAATTTTGATGTGGTTAAAGGAGAATTTGATTTTCTGGAATCAAAGCCTGGCAAGAAAGCAAAGAAGGAAGAATTTGAATATAAAGACGAAGATATAGAGAACCTAAAGACCCTTGTTCGTGAAACTATGTCTCAAATCCGAGATCTGAAGTTCGATCGGACACAAGAATACCGTCATTGTGAGAATTGTGATTATAAAAGTCACTGCTGGCCGGACGGAGTACCAGCGAAGTAATTGTTGGATGTTAGTTGTTAGTTATTAGAGATAGTTGCGAGTAGTAAGTTGCTTAATAACACAGTAACTGTTTAATATGGCTAGATAGTTGGATGGATGACTGGCTGATAGACCGAAAAGACGAAAAGCCAACTGGTCGCTAGGCGGATAAGCTGAATAGCCCATTAGCCAACAAGCTAACTAGCCGATAAGCCGACAAGCTAATAAGCTTCCTCTCCCTTTACACCACCTCCTGAATTTAGTATCTTATATCCAGATACATTTAACAAAGTTAAGACAAATGCCGAAAAAGATGGAAAAAGAAAAAAGTTCCAAGGAGAAGAAGTCAATCAGCGGTCTCCTTGAGAGAATTGCAAGGATAGAAAAGAAACTAGATATCTTAAATAGCCTGAGCAAAACCATGCCTGTAGTCGTAATCGGTACCGCTGTACTCCTGGGATCTCTCCTCTACCTTTCTTCAGTTGCTTTCATCCCGGACAGCACTTTCACTTTACCGCAGACCGGGGAAGAGACCACTATAACAAAAGACTTTATCCTTATTTATCCCGAACAGTATTCAACCATTACCCTGCCTGATGAAGTTGTTGGATTGTCGCTAAACGGGTTCTATCCAAAGGACACTGAGGTTACATTTGTAGTAAAGAACTCATTGGAAGAAACATTCGAAATAGGACTTGGCGAGAAAGGCACAGAAGAGGGAGAATACAAAACGTATTGGTCAAAGTATGCTGCCGGAAAATACGATGTCTGGGTTGAAATCACTCAACCGGACGGCACAAAAGAAAAAACTGAAACAGTAACCGTGGACGCAAAATAAAAGTTCCATTCATCAAATAACTGCAGAATAACGCACAACAAATAACATTCCTTTGCCTTTTGTCTCAATTAATTGTTAAAATTCTTAATCATTGATATTATCCTTTTATGCAGGATATACTTTTAAGACTAAAAATCGAAACTAAAATCACATACATCATATTGGGCGTTAATGTATTGATTTGGATGGCAATGGAAATAGCCGGAGGCTCTACCAACACAGCTGTTCTAATAGGATTTGGGGCCTTGAATAAAGGCTACGTTTATGCAGGAGAGGTTTGGAGAATTGTCAGCAGTGCATTTTTACATATCGGTATTTTCCACCTTTTGGTAAATTCTTACACCCTCTATCAGCTCGGGACCTTTGTTGAAGACTTTTTTGGCAGAACAAAGTTAATAGCCACATACATTCTTACTGCAATATCAGCTGGAATTTTAAGCCTGATTTTGAGCAGCCCCTTTAACGTCTCAGCTGGTGCTTCAGGAGCCCTATTCGGACTTGTAGGTCTGATCCTAGGGAATGCATGGGCTAAAAAGACCTATGTGTTTGACCTGCCAATAGATGAACGACAGTTGCTCCCCTTCGTTGCATACAATCTGGTATTCGGCTTTATAGCTCCTGGTATAGATAACTGGGCGCATATTGGCGGCTTAGTTGGAGGAATCCTGCTTGGATTTGTTTTTGACCCTGCCCTGTCATTTGATCCTTCATCAGTAAAACGGATTCTACCAAAAGTTCTCGGAATCTTGTCGGTTGCAATTTTAGCTATAACTGCAGTCTTCTGGTTCCTGTCCATCTGGGGAGTAAATGTACTGATAGGCTGATGAGTTTATAAGCCAAAAAGCTTTCTCTGTAGCTAGTTCAATTTAGTTTTTATGAATCTGATATGAATATGTTAATCATAGGCATAAGAGGCTCAGGAAAAGGCACACAGGCAAAACTGCTTGCTGAAAAAATGGGCATTCCGCACGTTTCGACAGGCGAGATATGCCGTGGAACAGACCAAAGCACAGAACTCGGAATGAAAGTCAGAAAGTACATGGACAAGGGAATTCTTGTTCCTGATGATCTTGTTACACAACTTCTAAAACACAGATTATCGCAGGAAGATTGTAAGAATGGAGTAGTTTTGGAGGGTTACCCTAGAAACAGAGATCAAGCCGAAATTATCAAAGAATTTCTATCATTTGATAAAGTGTTATCGCTAACCATAAGTGATGAGGAAGTATTCAACCGCCTGGCCGGAAGAGTTTTTTGTACGAATAAAAAGTGTGAGGCAATCTTCAATACACTAACTGAACCAAAGCCAAAACGAGGTGGGATTTGCGATAAGTGCGGCTCTCCCCTAGCTCCCAGAAAAGATATCACAGAGGAAGTAGTCAAAAGAGATATTGCACGGTATCACGAAGAGGCAGATCCTTTGGTTGATTATTACAAACAAGAGGGATTACTGATAGAGATAAACGGCGAGCAACCGATTGAAGATGTTCATGAAGAGATCCTTCAGAAGCTTGGTTTACATTAGTTATATTCGTTTCAATTATTTAAAGTTGTTTATTTGCCTAGATTCGTGTCCTTCCATGCAGACGTCTACAAAGCAGTCTCTCGTATCCCCAAAGGCAAAGTTACTACATACGGCTTCATAGCGGCACTTATCGGACATCCAAGGTCTGCAAGACAGGTCGGCTGGGCATTGAGAAATACTCCAAAAGGAGTCAATATTCCCTGGTGGCGGGTAATAAACGCAACCGGCTATATAAGTATAAAAAATCCTGAGGTTACAAAGAATTTGCAGAAAGAGCTGCTTGAGAAGGAAGGGATAAGAGTGACAAGAAAATACACAGTAAATCTGAAAGAATCCTTGTGGACACCAAAGTCAACAAAAATCTAGTACTCTACTCTCGGAGAAGGCATTCTTCGTGGTGTTGGAAGCCTTGGTCCAGGAAGTCCTCCTTGACCTGCCAAAATATTTGCGGTCTTGTCACTGCCTTCTCTTGAACTAACCATAACCTGATCCACCCCCAAATTAAATAAAGCAACAGCCAAGTCAAAAGCAATCTCAGCCTCTTTATTTGTAAATCTTAAAGCCTCAGCCTCTCTAGCAATTGAAACTATAGTGAAATAAGAAAGATCATTCCTTTGTACATCAAAATCGATAGATGAAACTCCTAATACTGTTCCAAGTGCTACTCTGAATGTTATATATGCCCAAAGCTGTGGTTCTCGGTCACGTTCTTCGTTTGGCGTGTTGGTAAATTCAACGATTTCCCCAGTTGAGAGATTGACATAACAATTTGCTCCCATAGTTTGCATCTCTCCTATCTGTCCTCCAGTTCCTCCCCTTGTATCTGTAAGTCTCGGAATCTGATGCTTCATAACACTCAAGCTGTTGTTGATAGAACGTATAACTACTCTATTGCGATAATATTCCGCATTCAATCGCTCACATCGTGAAAAAAGCTCTAGAATTTTCTTCTTAAACCCTTCTCTTGACGGCAAGTGAGATTCATCATAGAGTCCACCGAGAAAACCAGCTAAGAGCTCCCCGACCCTTGGTCCATCATAAGTATGAACAGATCCTTTCAATGGCCTCCCAAATTTCATTCTCAAAGATAAATCTCTGAAATCTCTACAGAAAGATATCTTATAAAGCCATACCTTTAGCTTGTCATCAATGCGGAAGGATAACCTTTCTCCACTCATAGGATTGAATTTCAAACCCTCTTCCATAATGTTAATTGTAATATAAAAGAAAAGATACTATTAGTGCAAGACTTCAAAAATCCAAGAGATCTAGATTTATAAGGGTCAGAGTAACATCGATAACTCCTCTAGTTCTGGAATCAAGTTGTACACCTTCCGGCAAAGCAACAGACAAAACAGGAAAGGCATCTCCTTGTCTAAACGATCTAATTCCCACACAAAAGGCTTCGTCAGTAGCTACAGAATAGCTTTTCTCCAAATTCAGTATATTCCCCGTTCTATCAACCTTTAAGTAAAACAGGTAAGTATAATCACCTATCTCAGGGACTCCACCAACCATTTTCTTAGCAAATCCTCTTAATTTACTTTTCAATGTTCTCATATTTCTTTTTACTGTGCCCTTAAACCTATTCGTATCTTCCGCAGTAATCCCGTATCCAACAAACAACTCCTTGATTTTGACTCTTAAATCCTCACCCCGGGTCAGACCTAAACTATACCTTCCACCTGTACAGAAATAATTAGCAAGTCCATTCCGCATATTGCTAAATCCATAGGGTATTCCATCAGATGTTTGAATAGGCTGCCCTATTCTTAATCCTAAAGCAATAGCCGCCAGCCAATTACAACTCTGAAACGAGAAAAGCTGAAAGCCACCTTCCCCACTAAATTGATAGAACTTTTCCTCCTTGAGTTGCCCAGGGAAAACCTCTTCTTCCATAAAAGTAAATACTACAGAATAATTATATCACAATTTCGCGTACCTGAATAAGTTGGGATAGATATTACGAAAGAGGGTGTGTTAAAGTAATAGTGACTTAACATATTACAAAACACACCAATGAAAGATAATACACCAACTCGAGCAAAACATCTACTGCCATTTAGATACCAGTGGAAG
>JAQVGX010000070.1 GCA_028696515.1 Candidatus Dojkabacteria bacterium
ACCATCATCGACCGCGCGGGTCATTGTCATCATTTCGGGAGCGAGGATTGCGATGACCATGTGACGGTGCGCCTGCACGCTGCTGTTTGGTTGCATCCAATCCTAACAGTTTGGATGCAATTTTGGTTTTTACTTTTTCGACGGCAGTAAGTACACCCTTTCCATTGTATCGCGCAAGATCCCCATCTCTAAGTTCTACGGCTTCATAAACACCTGTTGATGCTCCTGATGGTACTGAAAATTCTCCTATTGATCCGTCTTCGAGAAATACCTGTGTCTTAATGGTAGGATTTCCTCTACTATCAAGGATTTCGAAAGCGTTTATGTTTTTTATCGATGTATCCATATAGTACTTATAAAGTACCTTATTTTAACAAAATTATGTTAGGAAAAGAATCATTTTAATTGGTGTTTAAACAAGCTTTTTGTATACCGCATCCAGCTTTTGTTTGTCAGAGAAAACCATCGTTAATTTCCAGTCCTTTCTTGATTTCCGAAGGCTTACAGTATTTCCATACACACCAATAAGTCCTTGTTCATACTTTTTTATGTATGGGTCTTTTTGTATTGATTTAGGAGTATTTGCAATCTTTCTTCCCTCATTCAGGCTTCGAACCATATTTTCAATATCCCTAACACTTAAAAACTCTTTGAGAATTCTTTGATATGCCGCAAGTATGGAATCGTCTGAAGCTAAACCCAGCAGAGCGCGTGCATGTCCTTCGCTGATCTTGTCTTCCAGCAAGCCCCTTTTCACTTCTTCAGGGAGATTCAATAGTCTAATCTTATTGGCTACTGCAGGCCTAGATAACCCTACTTTTTTTGCTATCTGACTGTGAGTCAGCTTGTAATTGTCAGCTAACTGTTTAAAGGCTAATCCTTCTTCGAGAGCATTCAAGTCTGCACGTTGAACATTCTCTATGACAGCAAGCTCGAGCATTTCCTGTTGACTTACCTCCTTTATGACGGCAGGAACCTTTTTGAGTCCGGCAAGCTTTGCGGCTCTCCAGCGTCTTTCTCCAGCTATCAACTCGTATAAATCATCGTTTTTCTGTGTTACTATCAATGGTTCAATGATGCCATGTTCTCTGATAGTATCAGACAATTCAAGCAAAGATTCTGGTTTTATCTCCATTCTTGGCTGGTGAGGATTAGGCTTAATCTGATTTATGGGCAAGTTTGGTATATAGGAGTGGTCATCCCTTAGAACAGAATCATCTGAAATTAGAGCAGATAACCCTTTTCCTAATGCGTTTTTTTCAGTCATTGCATTTATGTTATAAGTTAATTATTTCTATTTTGAAACAGCACAAAAAACACATAAGAATTTCCGTTTGTCCGTAAAACTGTCAATTACTTTGAAGTGATCGTTCATCAAATTGAAGATTTCGTCCCTAGTGAAAATGAGATGTGAAACAAGAGGGTTTCCCGCTGTAGTAGGTGTCGTGATGAACACTATGCCGCCTAGTCTAACAACTCGACCTATCTCTTTTAGGCTTTTTTCAAAATTTTCACTATTACTGTAATGAAGAGAATCAATTGCCAAGACTGCATCAAATGAATCGTCTTTGAACTTAAGCTTCTTGTGTATATCAGCAGCAGCAGTTGTGATTTTCAGCTTCTCTGATTTTGCCCACTTCTCAGCGAGATTGAGGGCTTCCTTGGAGAAATCCACCCCTGTTACGGTAAATCCGTTTCTTGCCAGCTCGATTAGATGTCTTCCACTTCCACAACCTAGGTCTAGAACTTTCCTTGTTCGATAGGCTTTCAATTTCCTAATTACCTTGCCAAAATCGGGATGGCGAAGCAGATAAAATCGACCACGAGTTTTATAGAAATTTTCCCAAGTATTTTTCATTACCTAACAATGTTCTTGTGAAACATTATAGCAGTAAGGTCGGCGGATGCAAGGGACTGTGTTTTAGACAGCTGAAAAAAGCAGTTCTTTATAGGGTTCAGGGTTTTCTATCAAATCGTTTTATGAACTCATCTGCTAATTTTCGATAGGCAATTGAACCTGGTGCTGTTTCATCATATATGACAATCGGTTTACCATGAGACGGAGCCTCACTTAATTTCACGTTCCTGGGAATTTTATTTCTGAAAACTTTTTTCTTGAAGTATACTTTTACTTCGTCTTCGACGGCTTTTGCTAAGCGGGTCCGCGAATCGAACATCGTTATGATCACTCCTCCGATTTTTAGAGTTCTATTCAAGTTATTTCTGATCATTTCTATGGACTTAAGAAGCTGGCTTAGTCCTTCTAGGGCAAAATACTCTGCCTGAATAGGGATCACAACCTTATCCGCTGCAACAAGGGCGTTTATTGTTAAAAGTCCAAGAGAAGGTGGGCAATCGATAAGGATATAATCGTAATAAGTTTTGATATCTTTCAGGGCTCTTTTGAGAATTGACTCTCGGGACATCATATTTACAAGTTCAATCTCAGCTCCAGCAAGATCAAGGCTGGAAGGGACTAGAAAAAGATTTTCTATATCGGTCGAGACAAATGCTTCGGGGATTTTGCTTTTCTTGATCATTATGTCATAGATAGTTGGAGTTTTCTTAGTTTTGAAAGTATCGTTTCTGGGAGAATGTTTTTTTTCCGGCCTATAACCGATTCCGGAAGTCAAATTTGCCTGAGGGTCGAGATCGACGAGTAGAACCTTCTTACCTTTAAGTGCAAGAAATGTTCCAAGATTGAGTACAGTAGTCGTTTTTCCTACACCCCCTTTTTGATTTGTAAAGGAAAGTATCATAAGTGTTACGATATACGAATATTATGCAACTTACGAAAGTATTATAACAAAGCTTGGAATCGAATGAAACACTATGCGACAGAAAAACTTGTTGAAAATGGGGCAGCGGATTCTTGGTTGGTATAGTCAACTCTTTTGACTACACCAAATTCTTCAAGAGGCCAGTATCTGAAGAATACACGGCCTTTTAGCTGGCTGCGTTTGACAAAGCCTACAACATTACTCCTTGAGTCGGTACTATTGCTTCGATTATCACCAAAAACTACATAGGTTCCTTCGGGAACCTTGATCACCTGTCCTTCCGCTATAAAATTTCCTCCTTCTGTTCTCCTTCCCTCCGGCAAGTAAGTCTCCTCGATACGGGTTCCATTTACATAAACGTACCCGTCCTGTAGTATAACAGTATCACCTCCGACAGCAATTATCCTTTTGATGAAATCATCCTGAGATAGTGTGTGTTTAAATATTACAACGTCTCCTCTTTTGTAATCGCCGAATACTCCTCCCAGTTTTGTATCTCCAAGATATTGCACTATTTTGTTTGTCAGCAATAATTCACTATCATGAAAGGTAGGTTCCATCGATTGGCCGTGAACTTCATTGGGCATAGCTATAAACAAATAAATAACCACGCATATTGACAACGCGACTACTACTGTTTGCAACAAATCGACTATCACATTCGATTCTTGTTGCGGTGCTGCTTCTTGTAGAAAAGGGTTTGTCTTGAACATAAAGATATTTGAATTTTGGATTAGTCAGTATACTAATAAGTAATCAAAACGTAAAGATGATTTTGCAAAGACCTATTTCACAACGATTAAACTACTCAAATGTGCTTGTTTGCCGATGTCAGTATGCCGTTTTCTAACAAATCTTTTGAAAGCTCGATTTCGGTTTCACTTTTGGTCTCGAAATTATAGATATAATATTTCTCAGTTACAAACTGGTTTATATAGTCCAAGGACTCAGGATCATCACACTCATTTGTCTGGCATGCTCTTGTTTTGGCAAAGATGACTTCTTTATCAGATAGCCATATGATGTACGCAGAATTCTCTGAAACTGCGGTCAATTCATTCTTATCAAAATCTAGAAGATTTGTTTTCCCGAGTCCGGTTGCATCCCAAAAAACCATTTTGTTCCCGAAGACTTTCGGAGAATAGGCTGCACTTGTGGATTTTTCTACTCTGATAGCTAGTTGAGTTTCAAGGTCATAATTATAGAGATACCCGGCCTCATTATTTGAATATTTTCTATAGACGATATGATCATTATCAATCCAGACAGGATTTGTGGCATTTTTGATTTTAGCTATCAAGTCTCCTTCTAGATCAATTACATCTATCGTAAAATCGAAACCTGTTCTAGCGGTGGTGTAAATAGATAGAAACTTATCTTTTTCAGGCGAGAATCTGAGCCGGGCATCGTCCTCGATAAACTTTCCGCGAGAACCCTCGGGAAGCGCAATAGTTTTTAGTTCCTGTGATGTTGATCCGTTGAAATAATTAATTGAAAGATTTGTACCATCTACTATGCTATAGACATAGCGGTCTTTGTCTTGCCAGGATATATTCTCAAGGAACTTGTTATCGTCAATTTCGTTTACTGTTTTGACCTCTTTCGTCTGGGGGTTGAGAGAAAGTATGACACAATTTACTGAATCTTGAGCAGTCAAGCAACGAACAAAACCTAGAAAGGAATCATCAATTAACTCCAACTCTCGAAGCTCGCCCCTTTCCTCTGTATTGTATTGAGTAAGTTGCGCTGGATTTTTACCTGTAGCTTCTGATTCAAAAATATTGTATTTGTCGGTGTAGTACATTTTTGCTGGGGTCTGTTGGGTCGTTGTTGTTGTACTTTGACTTGTTGCACTTGACTCTGAGGAATTTCTGTTCGGGGTCATCAAATTGCTGTCTGTGAAATACAGATAGGCAAATACTCCAGCTATTGCAAATGATACGACATTCAGGATCACAAGAATTGTTACCAGGCAGTTTACCTTACCTTCTTTCTTTTTAGGTTTTATGAGCTTGTTTTCATCCGGGATAACATCCGAATCAGGTATTGGAGGAAGGGTTTGTTTCAAGGGATCATTATCCTGTGCTGGTGCAGGTTGTGTTGGAATAGTAAATTCTTGCATGGGCAGATATTGATAACTATTTCCAAAATTATACATCAAAGAGATGAAAGCTACAAAAAACAATTCTTGTGATTATCAGAGGGATTGAAGAAGTTGCGATAAGCTATAAATAAGTGCTTCAAATAACGGTTATGTTCAGAGGGTGGGTTCAGGGCAACCTATACCCATTCTAGGTATTGATTGTGAATTGATAGCTGAATAAGGTAAAATAGCACGGATTATGTATTATTAAACTTACTGTGGCAAACGAAAGGCAATTCAAATTGAAATCCTTACTCGTGGGTACCCGCGGTGTGGCCGAATATCGTGCATCTATAGAAAAATATGTTACTAGTGACGACTGCATATTAGAAATCGGCTGTGAATGGGGGACAACTTCTGAATTGATACATAAAAAATGCAAAAATCTTATGGCAACAGATATTAGCTTAAAGTGTATAGAAAGAGCTAGGATTATGCGGCCCAAGATACAGTTTGAAGTGCTCGATGTATTTGATATTAGAACTGCGCTAAGTTTCAAAATGGCTTTTAATAAGATGTATATTGACGTTTCTGGTCTTTCCGGTTATAGATCTTTACTTGATGTGATAGCACTTACAGATATGTACGCTTCGGTTTTTCCTATGGAAGCAATTATTGTAAAAAGCGGTGCTGTGAAGAATTTTGCAAAGAGGTGTATTGAGTGGAAGGGTATTCTTAACTAGTTGAACGAACTGGTAACTGGATTGATACTCAGTTTTACCAGATAATCCGAATCTAGGTTCTGGCAAACATAAGATCGGGGTCTCATGGAATCAATTCTTGCATAAATCCGAACTTACAAATTATCGAGTTGTTCATGTATTTTCGACTATTGGCAAGGATGAATATTACCCAACAATCCTGTATAATATCTTCCCTGTTAAATATTAACGATATATCATGAGTAAGAGTGAGAGAAAAATTGAAGTGCTGGTTGTGGATTACTTAGATAATCCTAAAAAGAAGTTATCATCTTTTCAGTGGCAGTTTATAAACAATTCGCTCAGCCAGCCAGACATCCAAAGAGTCAAGGAACTGGGCATTGAGCTATACGAGGAAACTGAATGTATAGACGAAAGGGTGGCGGCACAGTCTTTGCTTCTCGGGAAAATCCGGATCGAAAGAAATCTGCCCGGAGGGGGGTTTGATTTCCTTACTAAGGAACAAATGCAGCAGATTCTTTTGGAATGTAAGGGCCAGGTCATACTTGATCCTCATCGTATGTGCGGCTGGGGCAAAATCCGTCTGGACTACTACTTGGATTATAGGGATGAAATAAAGAAACCTATCGAAGGAACCACTATGTATTTCCCAAAAAGGCAGGTTTTCAAGAATGGCATTCATTATGTTTGTTCCCTTATCAAAGACACCTTTACGGACGTAAATTTTCTGAATTCCGTTATGAGGAGTGTGAAGCTACAGAGATAGTATCTGTCTCATAAAGATCTGCCGAATATACTGGAGCAGGTTTTTCCGAAGGACTACGAGTCAGCTAGGATAGATGAGGAACACAAGGATTTGATAGAACTGGCATTTGTCTTCGGGAAGCTGAAAGAACTCAAAATGCTGTTTGAGGAGGAAGCAGTAGAAATAGGCTTGAAAGATTGTGTGGTTCGTTTGAATCCGGATATGCTTTTTGATCAGCCTCATCATCACACTGCGCTGGATGCTGTTTTAAATACGGGCGAGAGACGACTGGTGAGAAGATTCCCTATAAATGGGATTTATCCAACGTCATTCTTTGCTGATCTGAATAGGGAAAACTTTCTATATGTTCTTGAACTGATTTCAAATATCTTGGAGAGTGATCACTCAGAATCAAAAGGATCTATTCATGAATTCCATATAGTAAGCCCGGAAGCTTACCTGAAACAAATCCAGTCGGACATTGAGAAATATAAGAATAAGGTTAGGCTGCATTCTGGGAAAAAATTCTACATCCATCTGATTGAAAATAACGAGAAACCAAAAACAGAAGAAGAACTTTTAGATCTGGTGAGATAGGAAATTTTTTCAAGGTTGAGAATTCATCGAAAATAGGTAGAAGAATTGTCAGTATAATTCTAACTCGAAGCAGATTATTGTTTGTGAATTTTATAAAATGTGTAGAATTTTTCTATTGTTAATTCGGACGTTTTAACCCGATACGGAAAACACCTGACCATGTCCGAAATAGCATTTTGCTTGATGAAGCAGTATTTAAACTGATCAGATAGTTCATTTCTCAAATTCCCACTGCTGTCGATAAATTGCCCCCAGGATGACAAAAACTGTAGATCCCCGCCTTCTTCAATTTCGGCATTCTTTACAAATTCAGGCGGAAAAACTTTATTATGATTCTCATGAGCAAAAAGCCAAGATGTTTCCCTGATGAATTTTATCTCTTCTTCGTTCGCCTCTATATGTTTGAGCATTTCGGTCATTTCCTCTTTTCTTATTCCCAGTCTTTTTGTGCTAAAAGGACCAAACCCTGATTTTTCATTGTTTGATATGTGGATCCAAGCCCGTTGTTTTTCTGGCTGAATACTGTAAGAAAAACAGCCGAATTCTATCTCTTTGTATTTATCGATTGATCCTTTTGGCTTTTTCGCAAGAGGCGGGCCAGCCTTTGGCTGGGAGCTCTGTGTTTTCTTATAGAATTCGTAAGTATAATCAGTATCAGGTTTGAAATTCTTCAAATATTCCTGCCATCGAGGTACTTTGGTGTCGAAGTCAAAATCAAGGCCAAACATGAGGTAGATGTTTGTGTATTTTAGAATGGCAGCAGTCATGTTTTCGCCAGTTATTTCAGATGCTTTTCTTGCGAAATCTAGTTGTAGTTTGATGAAGTCCTTGGGATACATAGAATAGATTGTAGTACATTTGAGGGGAGTGGGGAAGAAGAGGGAGTAAATTGTATTTCTGCCTAATTGGGGGTGCTTAATCCCAAGCCCTTACGATGTAACACTCATTTAGAGTAGTCAGTCGAGTGAGTTATATGCCTATCTTTGTTTAAAAAGAGAGTAAGATGGACTTATAAGGAACATTTATTCTTGTAGTATTCAAGGCCCTTTTCCACATTTTACTTTCTTACTTGTGTATGCTCAATATTATTCCCTTCATAAATCCAGAAAATGTGATCCAAGTATTCTGGGATTTTCTCACATAACTCTACAGGTGTCAGTATATCTCCAACTATTATATTGCATTTTTTGAGAATTCGCTTGTCGATGTGATCGTTAAATTTTTCTTTAGAAGTGAAGTCTTCCCTGTGTAGGATAGTGTCCTCGCAGTGATTATTTACAATATATTTGCAGCCTTTGCAGATATCATCTGTTCCAAGCACTATTTTGATGTTAGTTTCAGGATTTACTTGAATTTTCTGAGCAACTATATGATATGAATGTCCGTAAGAGTGTGGAGTGAGCTTTCTCCTTGAGCCGAAATCTTTTATGATGTCAAAAAAGTGGTGTATTCTGAGTTTCATGATAACAGTATTAAAGCACTCCGATGTTTATAAGGTCTTTTCCAAGTTGACGAAGACCTTTATACAACAAACTCTTTATTCCAAGCTTTTCAGCTGCCACTGTATTTCTTTCCATATTATCAATAAAAATTGTTTCCTCTGGTTTTGCGTTTAAACTTTCTAAAGTTTTTAAATACGCCGGAGCTTCTGGCTTCGGAACCTTTAAGTCTGCTGAGGCATACGTGATATCAAATACAGCATCTAAGTTACCCTTTTCCCGCTTTATATCCATCCATTCAAATGCTTCATTTGCAAGTACTCCCAATTTGTATCCTTTCTTTTTTAACTTTTCGCACAATTCAATTGCTTTCGGATCTATAATTATTAGTTGAGCATATTCATCGGTGATAGTCTTTAAATTTGATTTTATATATTTACCTACTGTTTCCCATATTGCGTCGACATGCTCCTTCCCGGTCTTCATTTTCGGCCAATGCTGTCTCCAAATATCTGTGGCAAGATCATTAGGAATTCCGTACTTGGATAGTATCTCAAAGAATATAGTGTCAGCATCTGATCCAAGAACTCCTCCGAAGTCAAAGATAATCGTATTTTTCATAGACTTATAATTCTGGTGAGTAAATTGTATGTTTAAGGATAGGCTGAGTCAAGGTTCTATCCGACGAGTAGATGAATGGCGGAGAGAGACGAGAAGCTAGAAAACATTGCAGTTATCTCTTCA
>JAQVGX010000004.1 GCA_028696515.1 Candidatus Dojkabacteria bacterium
GGCAGGGGCTGTATAAACAGGTGCTTGTGCAATTTGTTTTAAATCGACCCCTTGTTTTCTCAGTTGTAATATTACTCTGATTCTTGCACTATCAAAACTTTCCCATACTTTATATTGGGTGCCGTAGAGTTCCCTTGCTACAGATCGAGCTTCTCTTCTGAGTGTTCTTTTTAAATTTCTTTTGTATCTTTCACTTTTTTGAGAGAACGTGCTTTCTACTTGCTGATCGATTGTCTGTCTAGCCTGATCCATGAAGTCAGCAGCTGTAGTATAGTTCCAGGCAACATCATACATAGCCCTTTCTCCAGATTTCTCCCAGCTTTGCTGATCAATAAATGAAGATCCTTTTCCGGTCATGAGGCCAATTATGTTTCTTCTTCTAAAGTGTCGTGGAGCACTCCCAGAGAAGAATTTTTTTTGTGCTAAGTGTGCCCACGCTCCAGTACGTAGATCTCCTCGTGTGTCTGGTGTAATTAGCGGAAGCCGAGTTGAGACCGCAGTTAGGACATATCTGATCATATGCCTACTCATCTCTGGAGATGCTAGAACTCTCAAGAAATTAACATAATCTGTGTCTGTAATGTGGGCTTCAGGGTTCTGTATGTGAAATGTATCAAATAGTTGGGGACCAAGATTGCCATGTGTTCTCGTTCTAAAGGAATCGGGGATATCCGGCAAGGGGCCATTGCCAACCATGCCTAAGTAAAAGGAAGCCCCTCGGAAAATACGTCTATGCTTTAAAAGAAACTTTGTTTTATCAAGAAGATTTACTGCCTGTTCCACTTCCATTGTTATATTTTTATAACAGTATATATACTAGTGGATTATATCATTTCAATTCGTTTTTCTCTAATGTCTGTAGAGGTTGTGTACATATTTCGCATGTGGTGTCTACGAATTACGGAACATAAAGGTATCCTCAAGCCCAGGCTTTCATGCAGTCTTCTCTTATTACATTGCTTTACGAACTTATTAAGAACCTGTTGCAGACATTTGTTATTTGAGGGTTTTTAATCTTGCTGTTGTTTAGATACCATTATTTGTGGTGCGATTCGCAACACGCAATCATTGATATTGTATCGTCCCACTGTGCAATATTTATCCCAACTTATTCAATACAAGTCTTTGTTGAAAAAGGTTAAAAATGGATAGCTTCTTTAATTTGGATTTGTGCACAGCCAGTTAAAGAATATGTTCCGGCTTCAGTTCAGGATAACCTCGGTAAATTAGTGAATTTCCTGTCTCTACTTGTTCAACAATGAAACGCTCACATTGATCAAAATCATAGCCGAGAGAGTGAAGCCATAGTAAGTCATAACATAAATCCATATCTCCAGAGAAATATCCTAGTGCAAATGCTCTTATCCCCCGGTTTCCACCAACGTTAGCCATTACATTATAAGGAGATTTTATCCCTTTTACATTTTCAATACGTTCTCCCCAGATGCCAAATAATCTGTTGAAGTAAGGTTCGAACCTGACGAATAGAGCCATTTCTGGATTCTCACTAATCCTTTTTCCGAGCTTTAACCCTTGGTCTGTATGCCCTGCCTTTACAAGGGCAAACCAAGCATCTCTTGTACCGAATCTCTCTATAATATAACCAAAGGCCTGGTCTGAATCTACTAACTCCTGGGGCTTCTCCATTAATTCTTGTACAGTCGTGATGGCAAATGTAAGAGCGTTGTTTTGAGGCATTAACTCAAGAGACTGTAGAATATGAATAGCTTCGTGCATGACTTGTCTTCTACTTCTTATGTTTGAATATTTCACATCAACTCCAAATATCGAATGGATTGTTCCAGCAGCGTCTGTTCCTGGGTTATCCCATTTCGCAAATTTGCTGCTCATTGCAACTAGACGATTAACAAGAGCCCCTCTTTCTTCAACTGGAATATGTCGAAGAAAAACATTAACTACAAAAACATATTGTTCTTGTATTATAGTGTGCTCTTCTTCAGTTAATGAGCCGGTAAAAGTCTCTCGCACCCATTCACCTATAATTTTTGCCCTATCCACTATTGGTTGTACCCATTTTGGGTATTTTTTTTCTTTTTTCTTCATTTCAGGAGGTAAACCAATTTCTGAGAGTGGAACTGTTCGGCGAGGGTTTCCGTAATTTATTAGAGAAGGAGAGCGAAAGGCTTGTTCATTGTACATATACAGTGCAACGATGAGATAATTGATTATATTATACTATAAAATCAATGTCTCTCAAATGAAATGAAGCATCTCTCAATAAATAATAATTTATCCGTTGCATTTCATAACTTGCAGTTATTGCGTTTTAGTATGTGTAGGGTTACTCTAACCAATTCCTTTTGATATAATAATGGCGAGCGATAACAAATATGTCAGAAGTACCATTTGATCCAGAAATAGTGAAAAGGAAAAAGCGTGATACTGTGCCACTAGTGCCGGCACGTGAAACCTTGCCGGCTTCTTCTGCTGTTGAATTAGTTGCTGTGCCAGCTTCTGATTCAGATAAAGATCAAGTTCCTCCTGCTGAGGTAGAAGCGACTAGATCTATTCCTGAGACAGGTTCAGCCGTACCTATAGTGAATGAACCTATTAGACTCCCCGAATATATGCAAGCTAATACTTTCTTTGTTAGGGATCCAAATGGAGAAGTTCTTGAAGTTACAGATCCACGAGAGTTTACTCCAGAAATGATGCAGGCCTTAGAAAGAACAACCTTTACAATTCACTATACTAGAGATATCGCTGTATCACGGATAGATTCAAGCAATGACCGGTTCTTTGCAAAACAAATAATCGGTGGAGCAAGAAAAGAGGTTATTTTGTTCGTAGATAGAACTGAAAGGGTAGGGTGGGTTATGTATCTGGGAGCCAGAGGACAGCTCCTTTGTTATAGATCGCAATGTGTCTGTGAGAGTTGATTTTACATACGAAGCTGTTCAACCCAAGTTAGATCAGAGGATAAAAGGCGTACACAGGTATCTGCCTGAATTTAGAGGGGCAGATATCGGAGTATTACCTAGTGACTTGGTCGAAGATAACTATTTAGCAATAATAGCAGATGGGTTGTTGTCTCTTCCTTATCGGGCAGTTGGATGGCTGGTATATGCTCTCAAGGCTGGATCTCTAGATTTTCTTGATCGGAAAGAGGATCATACAGGCAACAGGGGGTTCTGTATGTGGAACAAGAGACCGTATAAAGGTTTACTATCTTCAGTACCGATATTAAGATTCAAATGGTATAAATTGGGAAATGCTTTGCAAAGATTATTGCCTTTTAAAAGGATTCTCCTTCCGGGAATAAGTTGGGTAAGCTATGAAGAGATAGAGTTAAGTGCAGGGTAACCTACAGTCTCTCGGCTGTAATCCTCAATTGTTCCATTGTTTTCCAAGTCTCTGCTTGATTAGCTCCATAAAGATTCTCTGCTATAGTAGAGATCCTTCTCTGATTTCCCCTTGGTATTTGGTGTCTTACTCGCTCAACGGCAGATAAAAACTGGCCAATTGTCGGGTAACTTTTCAGAATTGCTTCCGTAATACTCCCGCTATCGTCTGTATGGACGAGTTTCAATATGGGCAGGTTTTTTTCTATTTCTACCATTTTTGCAGTGCTTGCTACAGCTCTATAGTGGGCGCTATCCTTTGGAAGTTGGTCTGGTCTAGCTACTAGTTTTAGGATAAGGTTGCTTGCTATAGAGTATAATTCTCTGTTTTGAAGAACTCTTATTGCAGATTCAACGGTTCTTTGTGAAAGAAGATCTGCTGATGGAATGGGTGACAACATATTTGGTGCAAGAGTATCTACTCCTGGTTCTAGGCTTGCTAAACAATAGGTTAACGCTCTTTCATACGGAGAAAGATTCTCGGGCTGCATTCGGCTCAAAGCTTTTTCGTAATCCTCAAGTCTTCGAGCTGCGGGAGCTCCTACAGCACTCCATACTGTATCTAAATCTATCATACTTAATCCAAATAAACCTGTGTTCCTATCCACTTTTGCCACTCGGAAAATCCTGGGTCTCTGCCTTCGCCAAGCTTGATCGCTTTTTGAAACTGGCGGATCTGGCTTGAGGCATGATCCGTGAAGTGAACTATAGCAGCTTCGATAGTGGCTGGTTTAATAGGAGAGCCATTCTCGAGCTCACCCTGATGAGAAATAATTATATGTTCAAGTTTCATCCATAAGTTCTCTGGAAACTCTTTCGGCAGGTGGTTCCGTACAAGATCTATACCCAGAACCAAATGTCCGATTAGACGTCCTTTTATTGTCCGAATAATTGCTGTTTTCTTGAGAGCAAGCTCTTCCAATTTCCCAATGTCATGTAGGATTATTCCAGCTGTCACAAGGTCTTTATCTGCTTCAGGATAGCTTGTAAGAAGCGGTTCAGCCATGTGAAGCATTTCGAGTGTGTGCTCAAGCAATCCACCGACGAAATCATGATGTACTTTCTCTGCAGCCGGCGCTCTTTTGTATTTCTTTACCAAAACTGCATCGCCAAAAATATCTTTTAGCAGATTCTTGAGGTCCTTATTCTTGACTTCATCTATGACTGCCAGAAGCTCAGAGTACATCTTCTCCAGGTCCTTGTCAGTTGACTGAACAAGATCAGAAATATCGTAGTCTTCTGTCTTATCAAGCTTCTTGATGATCATCTGTAGCTGCTCATTGTATGACTGAATTTGCGCATCAATCTTGACTACATCTCCTGATTCCAAATTCTTGATTCTGCAGTTTGGGAAATCATCCTGCCAGATTTTTGCTGAAACTTCACCGGTTCTATCTTGAAGAACCAATCGATAATAAGGGTTTTGAGCGCGGGTTTTATGCATCTGGATCTCTTCAACGGAGAACACTTCGTCAGTTATGAAGTCTCCATCTTTGAGGTCTTTTACGAATATTTTCATGATAGTAGATGATTAGATAAACAGAGAATTAAATAATTTAGATAAATAGATGAGTAGATAACTTTACTATTCAACTGTCCTTTGCATTATACTAGTATCTGTCTTTTAAGGGAATGCTTATGCGGGGAATATGAAATGGACTTAGGCTCGTTAGCTTTTCAGCCTGTCGGCTTATCAGCTATTGCCTCTTGCAATCAAAATTCGTTAATCAGCTTATTAGCCTATCGGTCATTGGCCTATAGAAAAATGGGGTGAGAGGGTGGTATAATTAGATTATTAAATTACTTGCTAATATGACGGAAGATCTCCAACCGCAACAGACAGGAAACCAGGGATGCAAAGGGTGGTTTTTGCATGGAGAAGTTGTTCTCATGGATAGTACTACAGCAGAGATCTCCAGAAAAGCAAGGGATATGGGTTCTAGTTTAGAGCACAACGATGAGATGCGGGAAAGATATAGTGTAAGAATAAAAGCAATACATGCTTTAGAGGCCCTTGTTGGCAAGTATGAAACTGCTGAAATACACGATCAAGACTTAAGAGATCTAATCCTAGATCCTATTGTTAGCTTTCTTGAGCGCTTTTATAGAGACCTAAAAGGTGTACAGCATTTTACTGCTGGCTACGAACGTGCCTGGGACAGGATAGAAAATATGAAGCCTGCTATGATAGCTGCCTTTACTGCTGCAATGTTTACAATAAGGTATGTTTCTCCTTGGAGAATGTTTCTTAGAGTACATTATACAAAAGATCAAAGGGAAGACGTTAGGGTTGCGAGAGTCGGTAAGATATTTGATAAGTGGATTGAGCATGTTGGAAAGGATGAAGAGAAAAATAATCTTAAAACCCTTTTTCTGAGATCAGCAAAACGCCGGGACGGACCAATACTTAGATGGGCTACCGGACAAGCCTACAGGGAACAGGTGGACAGAGGTTTGAGAGCAGAATTAAAGGTCTGGGGAATAGATGTATCAGCAATAGAAAAAAGATTGAAAGAGGAGGCACAAGCAAGGGCAAAAGAACTAAGTACTGAAGAAAAAAAAGTAGAGCCAGATTATAGTTCAGTTCCAGAAGATAGAGGGAACGAAGTAGTTAGACAGTTACAATCTCTTGGAGGTGTGCTGGGAGATGGAACGCTAGCAGATCTGAAGAGTGTTAAGGATAAAGCAGAAGCTGAGGCTGAGAGACTCTATATTGTTGATAGATTAGGAATCCAATGGCAGAGGAAGGGAGTAATAAGCTACTTCGGAGCTCTGGGCATAAATATTAAGGGAATGGAAGAAGGAATAAGGAAGGAAAGAGTTCCCAGAAAGGATGCGTTTCCTAATGTACTTGGAGTAGGAGCTATCATGGTTACAGTTGCAGCAGGTGGTGCGGGCTCGGCATCTAGGACGGTTGCGACTACGGCTGTATCAATTTATCCTGTCGGATTCGCTTGTGCGATTGGTGAAACACTACGGAAAACGCGCTATCAGCTAGGAAGAACATATGAAAGCATTGTGAGACAGGTTGTGGAAAACGCAATAAATTCTTTGGAGCAAGGACAGGTCACTATATTGGACTGGAGAAGCGCGCGGGATAAATTACTAAACCCGGCCGAACTTATGCCTGCAGAAATAGCAAGTAAGGGCTTACTTAAAGAGGGGTACATAAGTGGGGTGATGTTTCTGGGAATAAGATATAATAATCGATTAAACGAAATGCAGAATGCTCAACGATTATTGTCCTACCTACTTGGTGCATTATCAACTTGTGACTTGCGCAGAGACAAAGTGTCAGATGTCGATTTCCCTGAAATGAGGGATAGTGTGAGTGATGTAATAACTAACATTATTGGTAGTATGGCTAATGCAGACTTGGAGAAGTTGTACAGAATGATTGATAGTTTAGGCTCTCTCCTTAAAATGATAGAGGTGAGAGAATTCACTGCGGGGATGCCTCAGGTTTCAGGAGATTTATTACTAAAATTGGATGAGATAGTAGGTGCTATTGATGCAGATGGAGTTGATTCTATCGGAATCCCTTCCATAAGGCTTCAAGAAGGGTTTGAGCTTGGAACAAGGACAGGACGGCTTCGACGGATCTAAAAATTGATTCATTAGACTTTATTTGTTCCCTAGTATATCATTTCCTTATAAGTATATTTTTATGTCATTCTTATGCCACAACAAAAACTCAAAATAAATGTTGCTCAAGATAAAGTCGAAGCTAAGTATTCAGATTTTGCTATCATTGGCAAGAATGCCCTCGGCTTCAATCTCGATTTCGGACAGCGAATGCCAGGTGGACAGCAGGTGAATATCATCTCCCGCATCGCCATGAGTCCTCAGCATGCAAAACTGTTTCTTGCTGTTCTCAGGCAGAATGTTGAGAAGTATGAAGAGGAACATGGAGAGATACGAACACCAAAGGCACCGGCACATACGCCAAAAGAGGGCGGGATGATACACTTTACAAACAAGTAGCGAATAACCAACAGGTAACGGTGGAGCCGAAAAGCTGACAACCCAATAACTTGTCTTGTTATTATTAGTTGTTAAGTTAATCGGGTACATTGTTTATATACAAACTACAAACAACCGACATCTGATAACTAGCGTGCTCATTTGACGTAAACACCCCTCTGTGTCATACTATATGATGTTTAATTTTCACAATATTTGAGAATGGAAATCAATGAACTCTACAAACTAATTCTGGCTGTAACAATAGGAGGCAGTATAGTAACAGTCAGCATCTATATAGCGAAGTTACTCGCGGCTGTTACCGACAATATTAAAGATCTCAGAAAAACAGTACAAAATGTAGGAGTTATAACTGACGGTTTAATTGAGAATCAAAAAAGCCTGACGGCTGCTGTTGAAACTATCAGCAGAATAGTGAAAAAGGCTGAGGGTGCGGTTGATTCGATTACAAACAAGATCATCAAGCCGTTGAATACTATTTTTGCTATGTTGGGATCAGTAATAGCTTTATTGAAATCTCTTGGTCTTAAAGGTGCTAAAAAGAAAGATTAATTTTATTTTTTATCTTCATTAAATCAATGAGTACAAAAGAAAAAGGGACTATTCCGTTTCTCTCAGGAGTAATACTTGGTGCAGTAGTCGGTGGAGCCCTGGGAGTATTATTTGCTCCTGCTGAGGGCAAAGAAACCCGAAGGAAGATTGCTTTGAAGGGAAAAAAGGCCTTAAAGGAAGTAAAAGACAGCGCAGCTGAGGCTGGTAAGAAGATAAAACCAGCACTTGAAGGAATTCGTAAAGGTGTTGTCGAGAAAGTAGAAGATGTAAAAGAGGGATTCGAGAAGGGTATAAAGGTAACCAAGTAGTAATAGCCTGGCTGATTTAAATTGTTATAAGCGTTGTTATGGCATTAGAACTTACTAATGATAGTTTTGATACCGAAGTCCTAAAATTTGAAGGACTTGTTATAGTGGATTTCTGGGCTCCCTGGTGCGGCCCTTGCCAGATGGTTGCTCCGATCATAGAAGAATTATCAAATGAGTATAAAGACAACGATAAGGTCAAGATATGCAAGCTGAATGTCGATGACAATCAAGAAATTGCTCAGAGATACGGAATTATGAGTATTCCGACGATGAAATTCTTCAAAGCAGGGGAGATAGTGGATGAGATTGTCGGTTTGCAGCCGAAGGAAGCTATCGCTGAAAAAATCAGTGGGCTTCAATAAATTTGTAAACTTATGATATAATGCTTAGGTATCCATCCTGTTGGCTGGAGTAATTTAATTTATTTAGTTGGTATCTATGGCGCTTGATGCTCAAAAAAAGAAAAAGATCATCGCAAAGTATCAGTTGCACGATGGTGATACTGGATCTCCTCAAGTTCAAGTTGCTCTTCTTACCGCTAGAGTTGAAGAACTGACAGATCATCTGAGCAGACACAAAAAAGACCTGCACTCAAAGAGGGGGTTGCTTCAGCTAGTAGGACAAAGGAGAAAACTTTTGAAGTATCTTGAGAAAACTGATACAAAATCACTTGAAAAGCTGAAAAAAGATCTGAAAATTGATTAATTCCGAAATCATAAAATATCTAAAAAGTTCAGGGGCAGATGGAATATGCCCCATTTTTTGTTCATATGTTTTGGAAAAAGAAACTGCCAAAAACGAGAATAGAACCATCCAGAGCAGCCGTTGAATTTAAGAAAAAGCGTGCGATAAGAAATCTCGCATCAGGTCTTAAGCTTCAAAAGAGAAAGACTAAGCTTGTTCTCTCAAATGTTCTAGCGAAAACTTTCAAGAGCAAAATAATCCAGTTCTTAATGCTTGCAGTTGTATTGGTTACCCTTATTCTTGCGGGAAGGTATTTTGTATTTAGTGATAGATTTGATATCAAAAACATACAGGTTGATGGATTGAGGCAGTTAGATTCATCCGATATCGATAAAGACCTTGCTTATCTCTATGGTGTAAATATTTTCCTCATCAGATCTTCTACTCTTAAAGAAAATGTTGAGAATGCTTCTTCTTATATAAAGGAAGTTAAAGTCGAGAAGCACCTCCCAGACTCTATAAGCATAACCATTTCAGAAAGAGAGCCAAAGCTTGTTTGGGTAAATCTCTCTGGGGCTTATCTAGTTGATACCGAGGGGGTAGTGCTGAATGTGATCTTAGATTATGAAGATCTGTTACTGGATCAAGAGGATGTTGATTTGCTCAAAGGCTATGGGAATCTTAGTGACATAGAAGAAGTTGATACTGACGAAAAGAAAAAGAAAGATAACAAAGAAAAAGAAGATAAAAAAGAGAAAAGGGAACTTACAACCGAAGAGAAACAACAGATAATCGAAACGAGTAGAAAGGAGGTAATATCGAGAGTAGATCAATTCTGGAGTAAGAACCTAAAAAATTTGGGAGACCAGTATAAGGTATATCCGTTTGTATACAACTATGTCTCAAATAATTTTATGGTGTTAAACAATGTTGATCTAACTCTTATGGATGCCAGTACATCGGTAATAAATCTGGATCTGGAAGGTGAAGAAGTATTGAGATATGTTTGGGAGAGTGAGTATCGCTTTGTATTATATCTCAAGAATGACAGGAAAATCATATTCTCTACAAAAAGAGACCTCAAGGAACAATTATATGATTTAGAGATTTTCTTGGCCGATTTGAAAGCAAAAGACCGTAGATTTAGCTATGTTGATTTGAGCAGCGATATTATAGTTTATGAGTTTGAGGAATAATTTTGATAATCATCGTGGGAGGTGATATAAATGTTTGTTCGTAAATTATGATAAATACTTGACAAAATAGCCTAAGTGCGAAAAAATACATGTAGTTGTTTTGTGCTGTTAAATTCACTTTAAGAAGGAAATCTGGTAATAGTTAACATTTTTAATATTCGAGATGGCCAAGAGAGTAATAAGTGCCTTGGATGTTGGATCATCGAAGATTTGTGCAGTCATTGCTTCGGTTGAAGAAGATGGAATTCCCCAAGTAATCGGTGTTGCAAGCCAGCCAAGCTCTGGGATCAAGAAAGGTGTTGTTGTAAATATCGATGATGCCATAAATTCTATTGCATCAACTTTAGAAGCAGCTGAGAGAATGGCTGGAATTACAGTCCCCTCAGTATTTTTATCAGTCTCTGGTAAACATATTACAAGTACAAATAACAAGGGAGTTGTGGCTGTATCCACTGATGAGATTATCGAGGATGATGTTTTCAGGAGTATAGAAAGTGCTAGAACAGTTTCTATTCCTCCCGGCAGAGAAATTCTTCATGTTATTCCTAGAGAGTTTATTGTTGACTCCCAGGGAGGTGTGAAGGATCCTGTAGGCATGACGGGGACAAGGCTGGAAGTAGATGCGCATATTGTCTCAGCTACTTCAACTGTGCTTCATAATCTCTTGAAATGTGTCCAGCAATTGGGTTTAAAAGTTGAGGATGTTGTTTTCAGCGGCTGGGCATCCTCAAGTGCAGTATTAACTGATACTGAAAAGGAACTTGGAGTCATGCTTTTGGATATTGGTGGGGGAGTAACTTCAATAGCAACGTTTGTTGAGGGGGCGATCTCTTATAGCGGATGTGTTCCTTTCGGAGGGTTGAACGTTACAAGTGATCTTGCAATTGGACTTCGTGTTAGTCTGGATGATGCTGAAAGGGTGAAGGTAAACGCCTTTGATCTGATGAAAGGGAAGGCTTCTGGGGGCGAGATAGTCTCTGAGGCTTCCAATGATAAGAAGAAAGGGGTTCGAAAGACTAAGGTCATAGATGTATCTTCTTTAGGCATAGATGGGACAAAAGAAATAGACAGAACACTCTTTGAAGAAATAATCGAGGCTAGATTTAGTGAGATTTTTGATTTGATAATAGCGCAGCTTCAGCAGTCAGGAGTCGGGACTTCGATGCCTGCAGGGGTTGTTTTGACGGGAGGCAGTTCAATGCTTCCAAATATTACTAAAATTGCAAAAAAGGTTTTCAAGGTTCCAGCACGAGTTGGTTATCCAAAGGGACTAGAGGGTTTGGTCGACGAGATTATCAGTCCGGCGTATTCAACAACACAAGGGTTGATTCTCTATGGTGCAAATAGCAATGGAGAAGGTAGAATAAGTGATAGCGTTGGATCCGTTAAAGGCGATGGAGTCGGCGGTATATTTTCGAAAGTTGGCAGGTTTTTCAAAAATCTTATTCCGTAGCAGGTTTCTTGTACGGAATAAAATTGATACAGAATTTTATTTAAAACAATAAACTGATTATGCTCATAAAACCACAATCATCGTCATTAGCTAAAATAAAGGTAATTGGAGTGGGAGGTGGTGGGGGTAATGCTATCAATAATATGATTAATAATTACAATATTGATGGCGTTGAATTTATAGCTGTGAATACTGATGCTGCAGCGCTGGCGGCAAATCAGGCTGAACTGAAACTGCGGATAGGAGAGGACTTGACGAGAGGACTGGGCAGTGGAGGGGATCCTGATATAGGAAGAAAAGCTGCAGAAGAGAGCATAGACATAATCCATGAAAATTTAGCAGGGTCAGATATGGTATTCTTAACAGCTGGTATGGGTGGAGGTACTGGGACAGGAGCCACACCTATAATTGCAGGTATTGCGAGGAATTTGGGAGCACTGACAATTGCTATTGTTACAAGACCATTTAACTTCGAAGGTGATAAGAGGTTCCGTACTGCTGAACTCGGGATAAATGATTTGAAGGATAAGGTTGATACTTTGATAGTAATTCCAAATCAGAGGATTCTAGAAATTGTTGACAGGAATGTTTCCTTTCTTGATGCCATGAAGAAGGTAGATGATGTTCTCGGAAATGCTGTCAGGAGTATTTCTAACCTTATCACCCAGACAGGACTTATCAATGTCGATTTCGCTGATGTCAAGTCTATAATGACCAATGCAGGAACTTCTCTCATGGGTATGGGTTCTGCTAATGGTGAGGATAGAGCAACAAATGCTTCTAAACAGGCAATTGAAAGTCCTCTTTTAGAACTCTCAATTGAAGGAGCGACAGGTGTTCTGTTCAATGTTATTGGCGGTAAAGATCTTTCAATCCATGAGGTTGATGAAGCGGCACAGGTCATATCTAGCGCTGCTGATCCAAGTGCGAATATCATTTTTGGGGCAACAATAGATCCTGATCTTGATGATACCCTTGAAATAACGGTTCTTGCAACCGGATTTGATAAGCAACCCAAAAGAGATGATTCAATAAGTTCGGTTCCAGGAAGACCGACACCCGTTACATCTGCTCCGATTCAGAGTAGGCCGGTTCCAACAGAAAAGGGAGAGGCAGACGATAGTCGAAAGAAGGTTCCATCGAAGAATAGAGGGGAAGATGAGGACGAGTGGCTGGAGACACCCGCATTCTTGAGAAGAAAAAAGGATTGATATGGAAACGGGTAAATCAATCCAGCTTGCAAGTGATATTTTCCTATATTGAAGGTACGGCTATGACGACAAGTCTTCGACTATTCAGTCCTGGCGGGGAACATGTCATAAGTGTAAGAGTCTTAGAACCTTCTCCTACTATGACATCAACATCCTGTGGATAAACCTCTTTGATTTTCTTGACAGTATATTTGTATTCCTGGTTCTCAAATTTTACAGTGATCGGATCGCCAATATTTAACTTGAATAACCTGGTGAAAGCGGTTATGACATCTCCCGGATTCTTTTCGGCATAATCTCCTGCGGCGCTGTGACCGTATATTAGAACATTTCTATTGCCATTAGGGAGATCTGTTCCCCTAAAATGGGCAAGTCCCCTTCCAAGTGCATCTTTATAAATATCTTCTTTGGTGCTGTCGACATTTGCTATGACAGGGGCATCATATATTTGAATTTTATCAATGGTAAGATAAAATGTTTTGCTGTAATCCAAGGCCTCCTTATTGATTTTATTTCCAGAGACAAGCTCATTAAACGAACCTGCGGCTGGATCTGAGATGTATTCTGCTCTTATCTGGTCGTAACTAGTCGGAACAAGAGAAATAACTTCCTGATCCAATCTGTCAGTAAATTTAGCTTGCAGGTAGTGAAGAGCGTAGGGTTTAACCTGCCTGTATAAGATACCCAGTCCGCTTACTATGAACATAAGCGGAATAATAATTGAAATTGGTCGCAGAGTGGAAATTTTGCTTTTCAGACTATAAGTGATATTATCCAGTACCGTCGCGAGGGTTGGAGAGTTCTGCTTGTGTTTTTTATTTTCTAAATCTGCAAGTTCACTCGGACTTTTTGGTGGAGCTTTTTTGTAATAATATAGTGTCATTTGTGCTGAATAGTCTAGGTTTTCGTTAAATATCATAGCACAATATGCTCTTGTAAAAAAGATTGCATATTTATGTGCTTTTGTATTATCATTAGAAGCCACATAATAGTAGATTTTTTATAATGACACAAGCTCTTTTGAGCTTAAATTACTTTATTGATTTTCAATATGAAAGTATCGAAAAAGGATAAATTGCTTCTTCGTGAACTTGTGAAACAGGGGCAATTACAAGGCTATCTGACACAGGATGAGGTTCTCGAAAAATTTCCTGAAATTGAGGAGGATCTGGTACTTCTAGAGTACATAATCATAAAATTGCAAGAGAAAGAGATCGAAATCATCGAACCGGTTGAGGAGACACAAGAGGCTGTCAAGCCGGAAAGAATGGATTTTGATCAGAAGATTCAAGTTCTAAAGAAAATCCGTTCACATATTTCGACCGATCCTATTCGGGCTTATCTTCATGAAATAGGGAAAATTCCACTTCTCACGGCAGAAGAGGAGGTGATTTTAGCTAAAAGAATTGAAAAAAAAGATTTGGAGGCAAAAGATTTGCTTACTACTGCCAACCTGCGTCTTGTTGTAAGTATCGCAAAGAAATATGCTAAAAGAGGGTTAGACCTTTTAGATCTTATCCAGGAAGGCAATATAGGTCTTATGCGTGCTGTTGAAAAGTTTGAGTTCCGAAAAGGGTTTAAATTTTCGACTTATGCTACCTGGTGGATACGTCAGGCCATAACAAGGGCGATTGCCGATCAGGCAAGGACTATTCGAATTCCTGTTCACATGATCGAAACTATCAATAAGCTGAGCAAAGTTATCAACAAGTTGTCTGCAAAACTAGGTCGAAGTCCGGAGCCTGAGGAGATAGCAGATGAGATGAATTTGGATGTAGAAAGAATTCATGAGATTATAAAGATAGCTCAGCGACCATCATCTCTCGATGCACCGATTGGTGAAGATCAGGACAGTAAGCTTGGGGATATTATTCCCGATGAGTATAGTGTTTCACCCTCTGATATAGCCAGCTGGTCATATTTAAGAAGACAAGTAAATAGTATGCTTGGGAATCTTTCAGATAGGGAAAAGAAAGTTTTAGAGCTTCGATTCGGTTTGAAGGATGGAGTTTCACGAACGCTTGAAGAGGTAGGGCACGAATTTAAAGTGACCAGAGAAAGAATACGGCAGATCGAGGCAAAGGCTCTAAAATCGCTTAAATCTCCTGAGATTCAGCAGGCGTTTAAGGATTATCTGAGGTAGTAGGGCAAAAGCTTTACAATTGCTTTAGTGGTTTTGCTACTTCCCAGACGATATCGAATATTGATTTAAGCGAGTTTGCCATCTCTTTATTTTCAATCTCAACTCCAACTAGATCATTCTTATCGAAAGAACTTATTGCTATAATATCATTATAAATAGCGATGTCGTTTGTTATTCTATACTTGTCTGAATTGATAACACGTATCTTTAGGGTTTGCTTATAGTTGGGTACTAGTTGTTTTTTGACGTAGTCAAGCTTTGTTTCATTAGTAATTATTTTGTCGCTCAAACCTCTTCTGGTCCATTCTCTTTCAAAGTTATCCTCAAATTTGGGGTTAATGATAAGTCTTCTGCCAAATGGTGTAAAGCTAAGTAAGGGACCTTTAGTCTTCAGAGTGTTCCAGATCATTTGTCTGATCCCATCTTCTCCTTTGTAATATCTTATCTGTGTAGCAAATTTTTCTACAGGTCTTACTGTATCAAGCTGGCTTATGAAAGAGGGGAGTGCTCTCTCTAGTTCTTCTAACTTTTGTTTTTTTTCGGATAGGAATAAGCGTATGTTATTGGGCGGAGTAGCCTGAACCTTTTTCCCCCGTTCACTGATGATCCATTCAACCAGATCTTTATTTGAGAGCGATTCAAGGTAGCGGTATACTGTAGTTCTGTTGACAGAAGTTTCATCTGCTACCTGTTTGATACTCTGAACACCTGAATTGACAAGGTGTAGATATATCTTGATTTCTTTTTTATCCAGGCCCAATTTCTCTAGAATTGTATCATCACCGATGGTGTTCATTTTTTTGAACAACTGTTTTATTGATTCCATTATCTCAGATAAAATCCAAATGTCAATTAAACATGTCTTTATCATGAACAGAAATAAATACATACACAACGTCCGGCCAAGCCTGTCTCCGATTAAGGTAAAAAATCCTGTATTTGAAGATAGTAAGGTGCTGGAGAAATTTCTAGAAGAGAGGTTGGGAGGTATCAAACTAGGAAAAGTTCTGAAAGGGGGAATCGTCTCTCGAGTATATGAGGCTTATTGGAATGATCAAAAGGTAGTTGTGAAACATACTGAAGACTTCCAGCCTCAAGAACCGACAATGTTTTTTGAGTCGCGCAGGGGGCACAATTTAGACACGAGAATTCTAAAAAGATTAGCACAAGGTTCAATTTCTGCTCCAAAAGTTTTCAGGCACTTCCCAAACGTGACAACCACAGTTCTAGAAGACCTGGGAGAATCCGGATATAGATTACTCTCAAATATTATTCTATCAAGATCATTGAGAATTGAGTCTGCTGAAAAGGTTGGAAGGGAACTGGCTAGACTTATAAAAATAACAAGACAATGGAATAAATTTTATACTGAAGAATCAGCCGAGCAGTGCTTTTACGAAAGAAGCTTAGAGATGAGGCTTCTCTTGCCCGAGTCTGCCGAATTGCACGAAGATCTTAGAAAGGAATTTACTGGGAATAACAAATACCTGAATTGGCCTGACGGTGATCCAAAGAATATATTTATCAAAGATGGGGGAGAATGCTGCTTTATAGATTTCGGTCGATCGAATTTCTCAGATCAAAGATACATTCTTGCAAATTTTCTCGCCCACATTCTTTTATACTCTTTAGCAGGTTATATTCCCAAGAAACTCGGAATTGCTTATTTTGAAAAGTGCTTTGAATCTTATATGCGCATCTTACCCGTAGATGAAGATATTTTCACAAAATACCTTGGTATGGAGGTGCTTCACAGATCCTGCGGTAAATGGATTAAAGGGATTTATGAACACAGACAGAAATTACAGGCGTTAAAGTTTGGTATGACGGTTTTTGAGAACAAAATAAACACTATAGACAGATTAATTCATACTTTTGCTGAAGATGAGAAAATATAGATGCAGTATTGCTGATAATGTTCACTTTAGTGAAGATGAGATTGACAGTTTAGGCAGGTTAGTTGACATTGTTCATGTATTTGACAATGAGATAATTCCAAGGACAGAGGACGAAATTATTCAGAACATTGGCGCTGCGGAGGTAGCAATCTTGGATACCTTGGTTTCGCTTTCACTAAAGATCACCAAAAAATGTCCTTATCTGAAGCTGATAATCAGAAGCGGAACATCTACAGAGGGTTTGTCGCAAGGACTGTTGCATTCTAGAAAATTATTGATAGCAAATATAGGTGATTATGCTAGTGAGTCTACGGCCGAGTTTGTATTTGCACAGATACTGACGCTCCTAAGAAAAGTTCATGTAGCAAATCAGTACTCAAAGATGGGAGGGGATGATGTGTATGCTATTCAAGGAGAACAACTGGCTGGAAAAACGATTGGGATCATTGGGGCAGGCAAGGTTGGCAGTGCGTTACTGCCCATAGCTCGTGGATTTGGTATGAATATTAGAATCTGCACCAAAAATCCTGGCAGCAATAGAGCAATAAAATTAAGGGTTGAGAAGTTCTCATCTCTTAGAGAAGTTATGTCTGAGGCGGATATCATAGTATGTTGCGTCAGACTTGATCCAAGTGAATATTACGGGAGTAAATTCTTGATCGGAAGAAGGGAACTTCAACTAATGAAAGAAAAGGCTTCTCTTATAAGTATTTGCGACAGTCTTAACGCAGTTGATATTGGTGCACTTTACGAACTTATTCTCACGAAAGAAATATCTTCTACAGCACTTGACCTGAACCCGTTGCAGTTAGAGGGAAAGTTCGGGGCAAAGGGAAGGGGCATTGCTGTACTTCCCAATGTTCTTATAACAAGTAATATTGCCTTCAATACAGCCGAAGCTATAAGGCAGAAAAACAAAGCGACGATTGATGTTGTTAAACGATTTGTAAAGGGAAAAGAATTTAATGTGTTAAATAATAAAGTATGCAAATAAGTATAACTGATAATGTAGCTTTGAAGCCTAGTCATGTTCGAAGTCTCTGCCGTAAAGGGATTTCGGTCGAATATTACGAGAGTATTCCAGAGAACAAGGAAGAACTTATCTCAAGGCTTAAAAATGCTCAAATTGGAGTGTTCGATTTGGTTTCTAAGATTGATAAAGAAGTCATAGATGTCTGTTCCAAATTAAAATGTCTTATAACCTCATCAACAGGGTTTCACAATATTGATGTTGAGTATGCAAGGAAAAGAGGGATAGCTGTCTGCAACTGCCCCGGAGTGTTTTCTCAATCAGTTGCAGAATTTGTTTTCAGTATGGTTATTTCCCTATGTAGAAATACCAAGCAAATAGCAGAACTGGCGCAAGCAGGTGTTTGGGCGTTCAATTTATTCTGCGGGACTGAAATCAAGGGTAAAACCTTTGGAGTTATCGGAGCAGGGAATATTGGCAGTCGAGTTATAAAGATAGGACAAGGGCTCGGGATGGAAATCTTAGCTCATACGGCCCATCCCTCAAAAGAACGTGCCAATGAGCTTAGACTTGAGAGCTTTGTTTCACTCGATCAACTACTTAGAAAAAGCGATTTTGTTTCCGTACACATCCCTTTGAATAGTTCTACAAGGCTTCTGATAGATCAATCAAAACTGAACCTTATGAAGCATTCTGCGATCTTCATCAATACATCACAGCACGAAATTGTCGATATGGATTATCTCTATAAAATGCTTCTTACAGAAATGATTGGTGGAGTAGGGCTTGATACGATAAGAATTCACCCAAGAGATTACAAAAAGTCGCCGATATATCTTTGGGGAATCATGAATATGCCTAATGCGATTGTGACATCAGATATTGCCTGGTATACTAAGGAAGGGTTGGAAAGATTGGCAGAAATGGTGTTAAAGAATATTTTTGGGTATATAAAGGGAAAACCGATAAATCTAGTTAGTTGAAAAGATTGGTGCTGTTATTTCTATTTATCATTCATAACTATATTTTATGAAAAGATTATACTTATTAACAAGATATAAAAAGAAGACGAAGACTCTAGAGACATTTGTTTCACAACTTGCTCAGACAAGAGGTCCATATCTTACAACTGGGACATATAAAGTTATTTATGCCCAGAATGATAAGGACATTAGCAAGCTTCTCAAAGAAATGTTTTTATTGGAGAAGGGTTGGAAGTATGACAAGGAAATATCACAGCTTCACAACAATCAAACAGAATATTTCGGGAAGCCAAATGATTACAGATACAGGCTTTATACTATTGATTTTGAAGATTCGGATTATGAGCTCGTAATGTCAGTAAAAGCCTCGGATGGGCGTGGATATACAGAAAAGGAGAAAAAGCACTTTGCGGATCTGGACAGTTTAAGTACATTCTTATTTGAAAATGCCCAGATTGAGCCTTTGAAATATAAATTTGACTGAGTCTTTATGACTAAAAAAATCCTTCTCCTGCATGCGTGGTTTGCAACTCCAGACTCTCACTGGTATCCCTGGCTACGGGATGAATTAACCAAGAGGGGTTATGAGGTTGCAGTTCCTTTCCTACGTGACAATGAAAAGCCAACACTTGCAAGTTGGATGAGGAGTGCTCTTAGAAATCATAAACTCGACAAGAACACACTTGTAATCGGTCATAGCCTCGGAGCTGTCCTAGCCTTAAGGCTTGTGGAACAGACGCGAACTAAAATTGCCGGACTCATTACTGTCAGCGGGTGGGATTTTTGGAGTCTTGTTCCCGAGCATAGGACATTTTTTAAAAATAATATTGATCATAAAAGGATAATAGCCAGAACTTCAAAGAGGACAGTGATTCATGCAGACGACGATCCTTATTTTACAGAATATACTGCACGTGAATTTGCAAAAAGAATTAAGGCAAATTGTATTATACTTAAGAAAAAGGGACATTTTACAAAGGATAGCGGAGTAATACGTTTTCCTGAACTGATTTGGGAGGTTGAAGCTAAGTGACACAATTGTTAAACGATGGTATTACGATACTCAAACAATTGTGCTACCTGGTCAGACCCTCCCAAATCAGCTCAAATATCTGCCTCTGGCTTCTAGCAATTTCTGTGTTTTTAATCTCGATTCCGAAAATCTCATCCTCGTGCATACTGTAAAACGAGAAGAATTTGTCATAGATTATTGTATTATAGTTGATCTCCATTTTGGATTTGGGAATTGTGTGCATTCTGTAGTTGGTATCAATATACTGTTTAACGTCTGTGAAACTTTTAGAAGATAAGGGACTATTCTGAATTTCTTTGTTATGTATTCCTCGGCGTATATACTCAAATCTCAACTTCTCAGCGAAGGTGCGTCCTACATAATCATTCCACGTTCTGCATCCGTATCCAACAACTGGTTCTTTGCCTTCCGCTCGTAACGTATTCCATAAAAGCTGTTTTATGCCGGATCTTCCCTCAAAGTAGAGAACTTCGGTTTTACTTCTTTTGTTTGCCTGAATTGAATTTAGATAACCTAACATTTCAGGAAAAACATGTTCTACTTTTTTCAGATTGTCGATTTTACCTGTAAGAATCATCTCAAGATTCCCGGGATTTTTTGCCTTTATAAGCATACCTCTTACCCCGACAACTTTTTCAAGAATGCCTTTTCTGATCAGAGATTCTACATATCTGTATATGCTTGTTTTTGGTATTTTTGTTTTTCTTGAAAGCTGGGTTGTTGAGAGGGAAGGGGACTTCAAGGTCTCAAGGTATATCTCGATCTCCTTTTCATCCAATCCAAGTTGTTTGAGGATTTTTATTACCTTTAATAGGTCCACAATACGGACGACTAATTGATTATATATCATAAACTAGAATACAATATTCGTCAAGATTGTGGTCTCATGATTTGTTTTAACATTTACAAAACTAGTTTTATAGTTAGAGAGTTAAATTGTTAGATAGAATATTATGACGGTAATCTTTATTGCGAAAAAGCTAAATATTTCTGAAAAACTAATTCAAGAGCTGGAAAAACATGCGGATATAGAATTTGTTGAAAAGGCAAGAGTTGATTTCGAAAAAATTAAGGCTTTGAGAAAACCCGGCGCCAAAATGCTGGCTCCGTTCCCAGAACCATTGGATTGGAAACTTCCCAATGCTATTCTCGATAATATTGCGGAATTAAAAGGTGTGTGTTTGTCTACGACTAGCTTCGACTGGGTAGATGGTGAATTCTTAAGGAGTAAGGGTATTCCACTTACAAATGTTCCCGGCTGTTCCACAAATGCAGTAGCTGAGGGAGCTATATTTATGATGGTTGCAGTTGCAAGAAGGCTGCCTATAATTTTAAACTGTAAGGAGTTCGATTATGTGCCTGAAAATGCTCTGGTTGAAGTATGTGGAAAGACAGCGGGCATTATCGGGCTTGGGAACATCGGAAGCAGAGTTGCAGAATTGGCAAAAAGTCTCGGAATGAATGTGGTTTACTGGTCCAGAAGCTCAAGAAACAGAAGGTTTAGATATCTGTGCTTAAAGAAATTATTGAAGACAGCAGATTTTGTTTTTGTTTGTCTTGAGATGAATGAAGATACTGGGAATTTCATTTCGAGCAAAGAGATCAATTCTCTGAAAAATACTACGGGTCTGGTGGACGTATCTCACAGAGGCGTTGTAGATTGGAAACATTTGGTAGAGCGGGTAGGGGAAGGAAAGCTATTTGGAGCAGCAAGTGATAATGCGGAGCAGAGGAACTATTCAGGTAATGTATTTGTAATGCCTCATGTAAACTGGTATACCAAGGAAACCTTGGAAGAGAAGAGTAGAATATGGGTGCAAAGTATTTTGTCTGTGATAAAGGGGAAGCCAGAAAACAGAGTGAATTAGCAACTGGATAATAGTTATATAATTGTTCAGCAGTTGTTTAACAGTCAAGTTGCAGAATGAGGCTTGATTTTTGAGAGGGCAGGACATATTGAATGGGTATAATTCTTGATCATCTCATCCAACTTCTTACAACATTTGACAAGTCAACTTTATTTAGGTATCGTCTGATATGTCAGCGAAATTTCGGAAACGTAATGTCGCTGAAATGCTTTAACAACATTAAATATCTTTATCTAAGGCAAGTAGTGGTAAAGTAGAACACTTTGGCTTTATCACGGGATCAAGATTTATTCCCGGGTGAAATTCCCTCACTGTGCCGCAACAGTTCCCTGCTACGCCAAGGCTTGGCAGGATTACAGTCTGAAAACTTAGATGGAGATCATAAAAATTTCTCGAGCAAGAAAGTGGAGAACTAAGTTCAGAATGACATAATCCTCTCTTGCGGAGGATTTTTGTTTATGTGTACACTCTGCCCGATTTATTTTTTATCATTTAATATATGGGCAACTTATTGGGGAAAATTGACTTCAAACAGCTTCGCTGGGGGATTCTTGCAGGAGTCATAACTGTAGGCTTTATGGCCTTGTCATATAAAGTCGGCTATGACAGGAAGAGCTGTAATGAGCTAGATTTGCTGGACAATCAAACTGCTGAGGTAACTGACTGGGAAGTAAATATTTATGTTAAGAAGGATTGCACTGATTTCGTTGAGGGGGTAGGTGTTGAGAATGGGAAGGAAATCAGTTCCTTCTGTATAACTTTCGAAAAAGGAAAGACGGCATTTGACTATATGAAAAAACTAGCTGAAGAAAGCGAAGAATTCTCGTTCGATTATCAGGAGAGTGATTTTGGTATATTTGTATCATCTGTAAATAATTATCATCCTGACGTAAAAACTAAGTTTTGGGCATTTCTAGTAAATGGAGAGATGAGTATGGTTGGTGTAGGTGATTATAAAGTTGTCCCTGGAGATAGGTTGACATTGGAGCTTGAAGATGTAGAATTCTAGAAATCCGAAATACGAGATTCGAAACTAGAAAAATTATGGTTAACCTGAATTACGAATTCGTGATTTTACTTATTTAACAGGTTGATTCGAATACAGGCTCGAGTAGCTTTGAAACCGAAGGTCAGGCAAATCAACCTTATTCAGATTTGATTCGTAATTCAAATTAGTTAATATTTTAGTAATTACCAATGAAAGCTAGAGACATTCTTCTTGTAGTTGTATACGTAGGCTTAGGTGTGATGACGAGAACTGTGTGGCATGTAGCTCCTAACGTTGAATTTGTCACGGCATTAAGTATCGCCGGGGCGTTCTTTTTGCGTAAGAATTCTTCCTATGTGATACCTCTTGGCATCATGGTGATATCGGATCTTTTTATAGGAAATTCATCCATTTTTATATTTACCTGGTCTGCTTTTGGGCTGGCACATCTATCTGGAAAACTTATAAGAAGGGAATTTGCTGATAAATTCTTAGCTAGTTCTTCGAAGTTGATTAGGACATTACTTGTGTCCGAATTGGCTGGAGTAATTTTTACCTTATTTTTCTATCTTTGGACAAATCTTGGGGTTGTTGTAGTATCAAACCTCTATCCCAAAACTTTCGATGGTCTACTGCTGAGCTATGAAATGGGTCTTCCGTTTCTACTCCCGCAACTGATTGGAAACATGATTATCGTTCCGGCGATATTTGTTGTGACAGAATTTGCATACAATAATGGATATAAATACTTGAAGAATATAAATTTGAAACTACAGAATTAGTTCTTAAGCTTCTAAGATGTTTTGGGAAGTAGATTGACGATCCAGGAAGATAGAAAAGATTCCTATCAAAGCTTGTCTGAAGGTAGCTAGTGTTTCACCGGCAAATTCAACTGCCTGGTTTGCTGCCTCTTCTGTTACTTGAATAACTCTTCCAGCCGCATGTACCAAGGCATCCTTGAGGTTCGATATGCCGAATCTTATTCCTTCGTATGTTTCTGTGGGGCGAATAGGTACTAACATTTTGGTCTCTTGATATTCCAAGATTATATCAAATTTTGCATTATAGGTTCAATAGCCAGGGAGAGGAGTTGAATTGAGGGAAAAAACAGCATGGAATTTTGTTTAAGGTGGGTTTTCAGTTGCTTTACTTTGATATTCTAGATCAAAAAGGATTCTAATTCTAACCATAAACTAGGTTAACATAATGATTATAAAGGTACATAGATGAGTAGAAAGCAAAATATATTTTTTTAAAACCCGATTTTTATGACAATTTCCAGTCTACGTGTGCTTGCTATTTTTGACTTTATGTAGTACCTTTATTTTGTGGTTCAGGAATCTGAGAAAGGGGATAAGTTTTTTATGATTAAGATTCTTCACCACGACGTTAAGCAGATATAGTTAACTAGAAGTAGTGTTCTTTGCTTAACTTGTAAGTCGGAGAGCAATTGTGAAAAAGTTAACACCCACTATAATAATAGTTCTTTTTCTACTATCACTATTTCCTGTTCAATCAAATGCTCAGGAAACAAAGTCTGTAAGCCTTTATCCTTCTGCAGATGCAACTGTTGTGGACATAAGTGGAACGAACTATGGATCTGAGGCGACTTTGAAATGTCAAAATGATGCAGCAACATTTGCCACTTTCCTTATAAAATTTGATCTTTCTACGATTCCATCAAATGCAACCGTTCAATCTGCAACCTTATCTTTAAACCTGAACGATACAAATGGCAGCACGGTTACCTTGAATGCGTATAAGGTTACCTCTACCTGGTCAGAAACTTCTGTTAGCGGGTCCTCGAAACCAGGTATAGATTTGGGGGTGGTTTATGGGGCTCAATCCGTCGGGGGGAGTTTGGGGAAAATTACTTTCTCTCAGGACTTCTCGGATTTGGTTGAGAATTGGCTTTCAAATCCTGCACTTAACCAAGGTTTGTATTTTGAATCAACAAAGTCTGCTGATTATGAACATGTCTTTGGCAGCAAGGAAAGTTCAATTAAACCAACTCTTGCAATGACATACTCAGTTCCAGATGAAAATCCTCCAGTTATTTCAGATATCAGTACGAGCTTTCTTACTCAGACATCAGTGATAATTGAGTGGAAAACTGACGAAGAAGCAACAAGTTTTGTAGAATATGGTGAAAACCTATCTTATGGAAAGATAGCCGGAAGCGGAGAGTATACATCAAATCATAGTGTCCTTCTTTCGGAGCTTGAGAGTAATACAAAGTATCATTTTAAGGTTACAAGCGAGGATGCTTACGGTAACAAGTCCGAATCAGCAGATACAACTTTTAAAACAAAGGCCAAAAAAGATCCGCAAGAAGAGGCAAAGACAGAGGAGAATGTTTCAGATGAAATATATCCTCCTTCAGGTCTTAAAATTGTTACTGGGGTTGAAGATGAGAAGTACTATGCTGAACTAGGCTGGCAGCATTCTGTTACAGAGGAGATTGATGGATATCGAATTTATCGAAGTGAAGAAGATAGAACTTCTTACGTTTTTCTGACTGAAGTAGGAAATGATAAAACGAGTTACAAAGATTTTGAGGTCGAAGATGGAAAAACATACTTTTATGTTCTCAGAACTGTCAAAGGAGAACTTGAATCAAAAGATTCAAACGAGGAAGTAATCACAATTTACGGACCAGATGGACAGCCGAAAGAGAAAGACTTCAGTTTCTGGAAAGGATTTACTATTGTAAATCTCACCTTGTGGCCTGTTTTGGCGATAGCTTATGTTTTATACAAAAGAAAACGGCAAGGAAAAAACTTGAGATTTAGAGGAGTTGGGAACAAAGAAATAAGAAAATAGATAGAAAGATAGTTTGTGCCACAGGCGCCTGCCTGTCGGCATACAGGCACCCGCACATGGCAGGAGATAGTCAGATAGCTAGATGGTTATATGATTGACAGTTAGATATTGGAGATTGGTTGTTGCTAATTGATAGATGTATCTATGCGCGGATAAATCTTCAAAAAAACTGCCCAACGAAATTAACTTACTTAGTTCACCGAATATACCGAATGCACCTAATATACATATCAACCACAAATAACCTAGTAACAAAATGGTATGGATGGATGGATAGATAGTTAGACGGTTAGAGAATTAGATAGAAAAGTTGCTAGATGGAAAGGATTACTTTACAAATTCCTTTATGATAGATTTTTTACTTTCGATCATTTCACCTATCTGTCCCTGATACAGTACTTTACCGCCATTTATTCCTCCTTTCGGGCCCAATTCAACTATCCAGTCTGCATTCTTGATCACCTCAATGTTATGTTCTACTATTATTATGGTGTTGCCTAAATCTACTATTTTGTGTACCAAAGACATCAGCTTGTCAATATCATACATGTGAAGTCCGACAGTTGGCTCATCAAGGATCAGAAGATCTCCCTTATTGCCCAGATACTTACACAGTTTGATTCTTTGACATTCCCCGCCCGAGAGATGTGTAGCTTCCTGACCTATCTTCATGTAGCCCAGCCCGACTTCTTCCAGAAGTTTTGACTTTGCTAGAACTTCTTTTGAGCTAAATACTCGCTTCAACTCATTGACTTGAAGAGCCATTATTTGAGCCATATCCAGCTCTTTATATCTAATATTTTCTAACACTTCCTTTTTATATCTTGTCCCCTTACACCTGCTGCATACTATTTCAACATCTTCCAGAAAGTTCATGTCAATCTTAATCAAGCCCTGTCCCTTACATTTATCGCAGCCGCCGATTGAGTTAAAAGAGAGGAGGGCTTTAGAGCAGTTGAGCTTTTTAGCTATTTCGTTTCTGATGCTGTCAAAAAGACCTGTGTATGTTGCCGGATTTGATCTGGAAGTTTTTCCGATAGATGTCTGATCGATAAGAACGGTTTGTGGAACTCTGCCCATAATTTCTTCTATTAGACTGCTTTTACCGGCTCCGGACGCTCCTACAATCAAATTAAGAGCATTTTGAGCTATTTTTACATCGATGTTCTTTAGGTTATTCTTCTTGAGATTGGAGAAGCTTATCAGCTTATTGGCTGATCGGCTTTGGCTCTTATTAGTTGAAGACACGGATCCTTTAAGATATCTTGCTGTGAGGCTGTCCTGCTTCATAAATTCATTAGAGGAGCCACTAGCTACCACTTTCCCGCCGGCAAGACCTGCTTTAGGTCCTATATCTATGATAAAATCTGCACTTCTGATTACTTCTTTATCGTGTTCGACAACAATAACCGTGTTCCCCTTGTCCCTTAGTCTTCTTAACAGCCGTATGATTCTATCTATATCTCTCGGATGCATACCGATCGTTGGCTCATCTAGGATATAAAGCATTTCAACCAGATTGATACCGAGATGCTTAGCCAATTTAAGTCTTTGAGACTCTCCTCCTGATAGGGTAGGAATAGGCCTGTTAAGACTTAAGTATCCAAGCCCGATATCTATCAGCCGGCGGACTCTTTTTCGCATTGAGCTGATGAGCTCTTGAGCCTGTTGGCTTCTGAGATTTGTAAGCAGGTCGTTCAGTTCATCTAGCGTAAGTGCAGCAATATCAGCAATATCCCGTCCTAGGATCTTTTTAGTTAGCGCCTTTTCACTTAAGAGCTTTCCATTACATTTCGGGCACTCTCTTCTAATGTACAAGTTCTTGTCATAGTCAAGTAGATCCCTATTTTTTTCCATTTTCCTGCCATCGCTTCTTTTTTTTAGTCTTTTGATCGACTTTACCATGCCCCTAAATGTTGAGTAAGATAGACCTCGTGCTTTATATTCAGGAACTTGCACCTTTACGGGATCAGAGTAAAGTAGCAGATTCATTTCTTCTTTTGAGAAGTTCTTGAGCTTTTTATCCAAGTTAAAGAAGCCGGTAGCTTTCAATATCTTGATACCAAAGCTATCGGGAGACAGTCTTTTCCAAAGAACTCCTCCTTCATTTATTGATCTGTTCAGATCGAGCAGATTACCAATATTTACTTCTAGAATGAAGCCCAAACCCTTGCATTTGGGGCAGGCTCCTTTAGGGTTGTTGTACGAGAAGTGGCCGGCACTAAGCCTTGGTCTGTCAGGAGTTGATATTCTTGAGAATAAAAGTCTTAGATAAGTATAGATCTCGCTGTATGTGCCTACTGTTGAGCGAGGGTTGTTGCCAAGTCTTTTTTGCTCGATTGCAATAGACGGAGAGAGTCCTGAGATTGATCGAACTTTCGGCTTTTTCATTTTGACAAAGTCTTTCCGTGAATAAGTTGAGATTGACTCAAGATATTCAAGCTGTGCCTGGGCAAATATTGTGTCAAAGGCCAAGCTTGTCTTGCCGGATCCGGATAAGCCCGTAATGACAGTAACCTTATTTCTTGGGATGTCGATATCGATACTTTTTAAATTGTTAGTGCAGACTCCTCGAAGGGAGATGTAGTTGTTCATTATTTTTTGAGCAAATAAGCTTATGAGCTATTTGGCTTATCGGCTTTTCAGCTTAATTATTATGTACAAATTATAGAGTATGACGTAACGTTATAGTCAAGGGGATAGATTAAAAGTCAAAGACTAAATCTCAAATCCGATTTGGAAATCGCCTATTAAAACTCAGGACTCTCACAGTTTCTGTAATCGAGTCTTTCTGCTCTGGTAAGTATTATCTACATTCAGCTTAAAATCCAAACAAAAGTTAATTCCCGTAACGGTTCCTAGCCAGAGTCTACTCTGATATGCTACATTGCCTTCTGCATAGTTTATGAAAATGCTTCGATTACCAGAAAAAGTTTCATGACAAACGGTTTCCAATTCATCGAACTGAAAAGATGTATTTAAACAGATGTGAATGTGGGGAAGCCAGTAATTTGTTGACAGGATAGAAGGGCCAATTTGTATAGGCAAAAATTCTATCATTGGTTTATCAGTATCGCCGGCAAATAACCAGGTAGAATTATCGGCAGATTTCATTATATAGAGATCTATCTTTGTTTTTCGACTGCTGGATTTTAACGTAGCTAGTTCTTGTTTCGCAGAATTTACCTTGTAGCAAAACCCTATGTGATCAAGGCTCAATATATGGGGAGAGCATTTTTGGAGAAACCCTTTAAAATGTTGTGGATTGCAAAGAGCATTTGAAAGGTTATTTCTGTATTTCATCAATCTCCCAGAGGATATGGTTAATTTGATAGAGTTTGATCTCACTATCATCAAGGTTTTACTCTCTGATTCTATTACTATCTGCCCGTTTTTGATATTTGAATCAACTCTATCTAGGATCATTAGAGGTTTTAAGAGAGATATGACTTCTATTAGTGAATTGATTTTTATGTTCATTAATGGGAATGATAATATATAACGTAACGTTGTAGTCAAGGATAGAAATATCAAATGTATAAGTTCAAAACTTAAATATTTCCGTTACCGATAATACTTGTACATTTATGGTGCATTTGTTGTACAATTGGTTCATTGCGTTATCATTATGAACAATCTTCTTTTAGCCGGAGAATTTGCTAGGCTTGCCCGAACTACCAAGCGGACTGTTATCTGGTATGATCAAAAGGGGATTCTTGAGCCTTATAAAACTCTTGAAAATGGCTACAGGTACTATGTACCAAGGCAGATTATAGACTATCAGGTAGTTTCACTTCTTAGACAATTGAACTTCTCAATTAGCGATATACAGCTGTTTCTTAAGAATTCCAAGTCACTTAAAACTTTGTTCAAAACGAAAAGGAACTTGATAAGTGGCGAACTTAAGAAACTTCGTCTAAAGCTGAATTCTATTGAGGAGTATTATCGAAATTTAGAAGGAGGGGATTTGCTAGTTAAACCTAAAATTGTGGCCGTGAAACAATGCTTAGTTATCTATTTTGATCGAATGGGATCTTATGCAAAAATTAAAGACTACTGTCTTGAACTCAAAGATATGATCGGCGCTAGAGTAGCTAAAATGGGGCTATTTTACACGGCGTTCTATGAGAGGGCTTACCGGCCGAAAAATGCTAAGATGCAGATAGGCCTGAAGGTTGGGGGCGGAGAGGAGAGGGCAGTACAACGGTTATTGAACGATTTTAGAACAATTGCAGGACTGCATTTCGCTACTGTTCCTTCACATAAAGCCTTAGTCCATATTCACAGAGGTTCCGGCCGGTTCAACTCTTTACTTTGGAATCACTTGGCTACTTTTATGAAAAGGAAAAAGCTTCTGCCACATCCAGATATTCTTCATAGAGAAATATATAATAAGACATCTCTCAATGGATATCCTGATGAAGATGAGCATGTATTTGAGCTGCAAAGACCGTTGACAACGAAACAGTAAATAGTTAGGTGGTAAAATGGGAAGTGTCGTTAGGCAATGTCAAGCTGAACACTCTTCCGGCAAGAACGGCACGGATAGAGGATTAAGTGTAGCTGACAAGGATTACGTTCCGAAGCAGTTGAATACATAGAGTAAATAGAATCATTCCCCCTGCTGTTATCTTAATAATCCTATTCTTTGACGTAAGTACTTCACCAAGGGCTTTCCCGATTATTAGTGCCGCAAAAGGATAGAAGGGAAGTAAGTACCATGTCAGCTTAGTTTGTACCAGTGAAACAGTGAGAAGTAGCAGACAGCTAACAGCGAAACAGCTAAACAGGGGAAAGTCCGTAAGTATTTTTTTCTTGTATTTTATAGCTAGGAACATTATTGAACCAAAAAGTATCTCTCCGGAGAAAAAGAAATCACTAAGAAATAGTAGTTTCACATAGTAGAAAACCGACCCCTGATGGCCTTCAAGCACAGTGATTCCTCGTCCAATCAAATGATATCCAAAGTACTGATTCATGAACTCTGCTCTGTACTCGAAGTACATATAAAGATGCCAAGGGAGAGTAACTATTAAAAATATCAAAATATAGAAACCTAAAAACGTAAAGATACTCAAAAATTTGAGTTTAAGACGGTTTCTGTTGATAAAAAGATACGGGAAGAAAACTATAGCAGGAATGAGGGCAAAGGGCCCCTTTGCCAAAAAAGCTAATCCCGTGAAAATTCCTGCCCAAATAAGCCATTTTCTTTCCTTGATTTTTACCTTGAATTTATAGAAAAGAAATGTGGTTATGAGTAGAAATAGGATTTGAAGAGAGTCTAAGTCGGCTGAGCGAAATGTATGAGTCGCAAATATTTTATTATGTTTCACAAAGAGTTGTTGAGTTGCCAACAGAACACTTCCTGCGATTAAGCCGCTTTTGTAAGAAAACATCTTCCAGCCAAGAGTGAATGTAGTGATTATGACAAGAAAACCAGCTGTCGCACTGATAAATCGTACGGAAAAGCTGTTTTGCCCGAATACTTTCACGGAAGCCATAGTCAACCAGTACCAAAGAGGCGGCTTTTCAAAGAAAGGGGTATCTTCATATTTCAGACCTAAAGGATTTTCAGATGCCAGGCTTTCTTTTATAACTTTATGATTTGTGTATTCGTCCCAGCGTTCGAGCTGGGGAGAGCCTAATTTATAGAAGCAGAGAAAAACTGCTATTGCAATGAAGAATAACAGTGATATTATTTTTGTTGAATTTAAGTGCATTAGTAGTACATTAACTGTGCATTATGTAGTGTCTTAGTATACGACAACTCCGGTGTGGCCGAAATAACTCCAGAATACGTTGAATTGGGCAACTGTGTGCGTACGTCGTCCTCTCCAGGGGTCATTTGTGATGATGTGTGTAGGATTGCTTGAAGGTCCGATGAAGCCGACTGCAACTTCCGAGTGCATTCCATTTATCGCATAGATACTTGTTCCGCCAGGGGTTTTCCAAGATTTATCGTAGGGGGATGACCAGCCGTTTTGTCCCCAGACAACTGCCGGGTGTCCTTTTTCAATCTCTTTGGCTAATTGTGAAACACTCCAGCCAGAGAAGACCTGGTTGGATACTCCCCGGCCACTGATATATGAAGATACTGGCCCCCAGTAAACACCATAACCGCCACAGTCTCCCGTCCCATCTATGCTGCCAACATAGCCGCTATGAGGATTTCCCCAAACAGTGATCTTCCCGGTTGCGTCTTTTTTACAGACTGTATTATCTTTTGCTATGCCGCTGTAGACTGACATTTCACTGGCCGAAACTCCCTTGTATCCCAGCACCATGGCAGCAGCTGTAATATTGCAAGTAAATGCATGTGTTTGGTAATACTGCGGAACATTGAGGATAACGGTTTGATGCTCTGTAGTGAAGATTAATGAGAAGTTTGATGCAGAATCAAGCCCGTAAACTGTTTTGACACCTGCACCTATTGTAACTGTATATGTTGTGCTGTATCTCAAATTGGATGAAGGATTGAAGATCATAGTGTTTCCATTCCAGCTGAAAGCTCCTGCAACTGAGGGACTGATGGAGAACTTTCCCTGTGCAGAAGTTCTGTCTACAGCCTGATCAAATGTCACGTTGATATTTGTGCCAACACTTATTCCGGATGAGTTGTAATAGGGATTCCATCCAACTACCTTGACTTTCCCTATAGTATCGAATGAGTAGTTTATTTTCTCTTCAGTCAATCCTCCAGCCTGACTTCGAATTCCTTTTGCAAGTGCAATCTCGTAATGAGTTTCTTTATTTAGGGTAGTGGGCTGAAAAATAAAGGTCTTTTCATCATCCCATTTTTTCTCCCCAGCGATTTCCGGTTTTATCGAGAAATTTTCTTCAACGGATTCTTTGACCATTGGACGATCAAAGATGATTTTTACAAAATCATCGGGCATAATTCCTGCTCCCTCGGGGTAGAGGGATTTAATCAGTGGTGGGGTAACGGTTTTAAACGTGATAGTTTTGATATGTTGCCTTTCTCCTCTTTTTTGTATTTGTCCGCTTTCCAAATTCGTTGTAACTGGAGACTGGTAAATCTTCAACTTGTAGTCTTTCCCCTGCTTTAATGGTTCTGATAGGTGTAATTTGACTTCATTTGAGTATTCTCTAACCTGTTCGTATTGCACATCTCTATTAAATTCAAAATCCCATTCTACATAGTAGCCATCATTTTGGTTCAACAACAAAACTATATCGTTCTCGACTGGAACATCTGTTGCCTTATCTAGCGGAGCAGTGTCTATGATTCCTGGTAGAGTGAGAGACTCTAGCGTTATCAGGTGCTCGCTATTTGCATAGGTTTCAAAGTAATTATTCAAATCAGTCAGGTATATCATTACCTTATCACCCGGCATGATTGTTTCTTTAGGATAAAATTTAACTTTTCTATAGAATGGAAGAAAAGAGAAGCTCTTCTCAAATACCCAGTCCCCATCTGTTTCGGGTGCCATGTTGATGATCAAATCTTGTTTGTTGATAGGTCCGTCAAAAACTATCTCTAGGGGTCTGCGAAAGTCATCCCAGACCTCGGTTTCCTTTGGATAAAGAACTGTAAAATTGGGATAAGCAAGTGCGTATTTTTTGGCTATCGCAAAGATCGAGATTAGAAAGAAAAGATTTATGAGAATAAATTTGCCAGCAAGAATTGATAAATAGGGGAGGCGAAGCTTGTAATTCAAAAATCTAAACTCCGAACCACCATTTGTTGAATCACTGGTGTAAGCTGTAATATTGATCATTCTTCTCAGTAGAATCTTGATTTTGTGGTGTATTTTTTCGAATAAGTTTGATGGCAATAATTCGGGCTCAATTTTGCAGGAGGCTGTTTTGTTGCGCTTTGATAAGATCTCGGCATATATAAGTCTTACCAATTCTCTAGAGTTGAAAAGGAGCAGAAGGAATAAAATATAGATAATAGCTATAGTTGCGAGTTCAAATTTATACTGTTCAAGCGTCTTGCTAAAATGGCTTACGAAAGCCGGAAAGACTTGAGCGGTGAGTTTTAGGTTTATGAACAGGTTGTGCACAAGCGTGTTAAATTATGTTTAAAGTAAAACGCAAGGATAAGATAATTTTTACACTCAGCCTACTTATTTAAAACGATATCATTATATGTGTCAAGCAGTGTGGTGTAAATAACAGGACCTTTGTCTCTTTCTATGCTGCTCTTGTTGAGGTGTTTATAAACTGGGTCTAGAACCTGTATGTCTTTACTTATCTCGTGTGGATGTGTGAGGTAAGTAACAACGCGGTATTCTGAAAGTATTTTTTGGGGATAATTTGTATTGAATCTATCGATCAGGACGTCTGATGTGTAATATAAGGAATCACCTCCATTGTTTGGAAATTCCCACAAGTTGAGGTTTGGGTAGGCAGAGATATTCTGATTGGATGCAGATACTGGGTACGGCTGTGTTGTGGTACTCAGGTTCCAGGGTCCAGTAATTTTTGTATCCGGGCTGCCCCAGATGTAAAATTCCCGGCCAGAAGAATCGATCAAAAAGCCAGTGTCTTGCAATGCCTTTAGATTGTCAAGGTCTGCAAACCATCCTCCAGCACGAAAGGATACCGGTTTGCCTAGTCCATTTTCCTCAAATTTATTGATCGACCACTCCAGTATTTGTTTAAATTCCTTGTATGAATAAGCAGTACATGGAACGTCGTGGCCATTGTCAAGGTAATTAGTCCATTGAGGTTTTTCTTTTGGTTCGAGTCCAGCGGCTTTAACTAAGGTCTTATGCATATGAAGATGCATGCCGATTTCGTCTCCAGCCGCTTCTCGATCGAGCAGCCAGTTAGTTAGATAATCGGCTCTTTGTGTGCTGACGGTTCCCGTGTAAAGGCTCGGATTGAAAAACTGGGTAATTGGTACTTTGTATTTATCTGAGAAGTTATGAAGATTTGCCAGCTCTGTGTCTGGGGTATCTCCGCCTTCCCAGTCCATAGTCCATACAACATATACTGGGTAAGATACTTTTACTTGAACGGGATCTGCCTTATATTTTTTGCCTCCAAACTCAGCAGAGGCACTGATTTTATATGATCCAGGTTCGATTTTTGACGTTGGAATTCTTGCGATGTATTCTCCTTCGCTTGATTTTTCAAAGGATCCCTTTATTATGGAACTCTCAATTTGGTAAACAGGGCTGTTGTCAGGGGTGCGTGAATTTTTTATCTTGAAATGAAGGTTGATAGTAGAATAATTTTTTTGAGAAGTTCCTTTTAGGTGCCAGGTACGACTAGAAGAGAAAGTAAAATCGGGATCTTCTTCCTGTTCTGCGGTGCTGGTTATACCAAGGATTTTACTTGGTGAAACAACTTGTTTGCGGAGGGAATAGATACCAAGAATTAACCCTGCTATTGAGAATATGAGGGCTAAGACAGCTATTATAAAGTACTTAGTTTTACCGTTCTGGTTATTATCCATCCCCATTTATTTGTAACGAATATGTCTATAAAGTGTAACTATTCCAAATGAAACCAAAAGAATTGTTCCGAAAGCTGTCAAGATCAAAAAATGTGAATCTGTTTCGAACTTGAACACCTTAGCATTGATCTGCAGAATTATATCATGCCAGATGTAGATTCCCAAAGCAGTTTTCCCAAGCTTGACTAGGGGTTTGATGCTGTTGTATTCTTCAAAATAACTCGAAAAGTATATCATAAAAAACGAAACCAGAAGTCCGGCTGACAAAAATGCTATAGAGGGAGGCCATCTATCAAAAGTATTTAGATGATAAATCTTAGGTGTAATAAAATGGGTTGATACTAGAATAAGTAAAGTAAGAATATAAGGGATACTGATTGTACGAATACTGTGACCTTTTCTATTTATAAGTTTTCCGAAGTACAACCCAAGAAGGAAAACAGGGGAGTATTGTAATAATGGAAATCTGTACAAACTGTCTGATCCGGCAATAATTGAAATGTAAGGCTGCATCCCTCCCGATATGTTTAGATCGAAGACTGTATTTCCCAAAACAAAGAAAAAAATTGAGAATATAAGTGTAGACGGGAAAGTGCGTACAATTTTTCTGATTGGATTTCTCCCTGAAAGGATTATAGTTCCAAAGAGGATAAAGGGTAGAAGAAACTCGGTATAGCCGGGGATTTCAATTAGAAAAAGTATTTTGAGAATATCTTGTATAGATTCAATATTACCAGTGCTTGATATGAAAGCAACGAAATAGTATCCAGTTATCAATCCTCCCAGTCTTTTAGCAAGTGATTTCTTTTTTATAGACCAGTCTTGTTCTTTCACTCCGGTATAAGCTATGTATGAAGATGCTCCAGACGTAAACAAGAAGATCGTGAAACAAACAGTGTTCCCAAAATCCATAAAGAAGGCAAGAAGAGAAGAATTCCCTACGTAAATGAAAGCAATCGTATGTGCTAGTACCATAAGGGCAACGGCAATGCCTCTAAGGATGTCAAGAATAGGTATTCTTTCTTTATTTTTATACTGCATATGAACTGAACTGATAAGACATAGTTTAGCAGATTTGACATGCAAGGTTAATCTTGGCTGTCAAATTCCTCGATTTTCTGAATCGCTTAAAGGATTAGTTGGTTTTCTCAACTGGGAGATATTCTTCGGAGTATTTGTCGACAATCTGATTGATCATTGCAGTTGTTGAAGGATCATCCTCTACTTTTATCTCGATGAGCCGGGTACCTACAGAATTAGCTTCTTCGTAAATTTCTCTTTTATATCTATCGGCAAAACGTGTTCCGATGATGATTTGATCAACCAATAAATTCTTGTATAACTCAGTATGGCTTATAGAATCGTGGGGGATATTTTTCACAAAGGCTGCATCAACGCAATTCAATTCACTGATAATTTCCATTCTGTGCTCCTCTTTTACTATGGGACGTTTGCAGCCTTTGTAATGCTGGATACTTATATCGCTGTCTACTCCTACTATTAGGAAATCACACATAGAAGCAGATTTCTGTAAAAGGTCTAAATGAGCATGATGGAAAAGGTCGAAGGCACCATGTGTCAGCCCAATTCGTTTTCCATACTTCTTTAGATCGTAACAAATTTTATATAGGGATTCTAGTGAGAAGATAGGTTTTGATTTACTCATCGGAAGGTTATCTTAAATATTAATATCAACCGGGGCTGTGACTGATATTATCAAAAATAGCTCCAAAGGTGAAATCTGGCCGATAGAAATTTTCAAATTCTGCTTTTAATAAATATTAAATGGATATATAATCCCTTTTTAAATTTTATAAGAAATA
>JAQVGX010000005.1 GCA_028696515.1 Candidatus Dojkabacteria bacterium
TTTGTCCATTTCGAGCAGTATTAATAGTTTAAGTCCATTAATACTATAGATTCTCTACTTATTTTTAAAGTTCTTATCTAATTCACACATTAGGCCCAATAATTCTTGTTGAGCTAAGTAATTGTTAACTAAGAGCAATTAGTTTTTTCAAGTTTTTAATGCCTCTTTTCTGGGTAGTTTTTACGTAGTTCATATTCTTTCCAAGTTTTTCAGCTATTTCGTTGAGCTTCATTTTATCCATAAGCCGCATGTAAAGGACTTGTTTTTGCTTTTCAGGTAATTTGAGAATAAACTTAAGTGCTTTGTCTTCAAGCGTAGGTTTTTGATCGATTTCCTGAAGAAAATTCTGAGTATATTGGGCAAAGTTTTCTATATGATTCTCATCAAAAGTCAATTCGTCACGGTATTTCTTGCGCAGAAACTTGAGAAATACATTTTTTGCTATGCCAAACAGAAAATTTCTAGGATTTCCAATGGTTTTGTTCTTTTTAATCTGATTGATAAATGTAAGAAAGGTTTCACTTGCTAAGTCTTCGGCTTTTTCTTTTGAAAGTGTTTTATAATAGAAGAAACGATAGATTTGCACTATATTTTGCTCATAGACGATTTCTATCTCGGTTGTGTCAAGTACGGTCATCTCGAATATAGTAGCAAAAATCTAAATAAGATTAATAGAGCGGTAAAGTACAATTCTCAAATAAAACAAAATGGGAAATGCATTCTAGAAAATTCGATTGGCAGCTATCTATCTCATGAAAAGGTAAACTAGCGAGCTTATGGCGGCGACTATAAATGCAGAATATAAATAGTTGAATTGCCAAACAATAATGGCAAGAATTATCATTATCAATCCTCCTCCGATGTGATAAGCCATTTCCCTGAGTACAACATATTCATCTGCTAGACTCTTTATGCTTTTAAATCTGTTGTACATAGCTTTTTCAAAGGGAATTCGTGCGACCATATCCCCGAATTTCTGTATGTTATCTGCAACAAAAAAGAAGAGCCCGCTTGTGGGGAGGCCTTTGATGATCCAGCCGATCGATGAGGTGGTCACACCTATTCTCAAAATCTTTGTTTTTAGGTGTTTCTTTTTGTCGATTAGGTATCCAAGGGTAAATACAAAAATGCCTGTGAAGAGAGAAACCCCTGAGGCTATGAGTCCAAGATCAAGGATGTTTTCAAGGACAGTATAAACAAACAGTCCCCAGAAAACGCTTGCGATGTAAGCATTTATTCCTTCTGCATAAAAAGGCAGATAGTACTTGATCCTCTTTGTGCTGAATAGAAATTTCAAAAAGCCTTTGAAAGTGAGCGACGAGTGAGGTCTCTCATCCGGACCGGTTAGGAGAGGTATGGCTGATATTAACAGTAGTAGAACTTCGAGTGTGATAAGGTGAGTCAATGAGAGTTTTATTAGTATAATTGCTCCTGCTATCGGGGCAACAACGGATGTGAGCTGTCCGATCAGATAGAATGTTCCGATGTTTTTTCCGCTTTCCCTTCTTCTCATAAACAGACTTAGATCTGTATGAAATGCCGGCCAGTAGAAAGACTGGTAGGTAGTGGCTATCGTCGCTAGGATTATGAAGGCAAAGATTGTAAGGACAGGACTTGAAGCAAGAGATAAACCAAGATTGGACACTGAAAGGATGGTTAGGCAGTAAAGAATTAGGAAAATAGTTCCCCAGATAAGATTCTTTTTGATGCCGATTTTCCCCATGATTCTAGCGCCTACATGAGCAAAAGTCGCATAGTAAAAGCTTTGAAGTCCGTAGTAAAGAAGTACCAGTTCAAACCTGTGATCCAGGATATTGAAGAATATGATAGGTTCAAAAAGAGTGTAAAGCCCTTGTCCCAGATTCTTGAAAACAACTGATATTTTGACATCTTTGATGTCTGATTTTTCTAACTTTTCGGCTATGTGTGGACGCATAATGGGAGTAGACTAAGTTCATTGTTCCAATATAGCAGATCAATGATGTGTTGTCTAAGAAGAAGTAAGATTTTATCATCTGATATCAGTAAGTGATAGTGGTATAAAGCGGGCTAGAAACTTGGAAGAAGTAAGGGTAAAATCATAATATAAAATTCAATTAGTGCCTTTCTATTCGAGGGCTTCGGAATCATCTTCAATTGTGAGCAGGTAAAAGGTATTTATATCGTATGGATCTTGGGTTCGAATAGTTGCGATGTCATAGCCTTCATCTTGAAATGCTGTAAGGAAAACATCAACTGCCCCTTCTTCGTAGTGTTCTATCTTCATGGGGTCATCGATCTGGGAAAAAAGAATTGTCCGGACCCCATAATCAGCCAGTATATTTGCAAGTTCGATCAGCTCCTCTATCGTGAGATAATCTGGTATATTTGATAAAAAGACAAACTCCGGATTATGTTCTTCTAAGAGTCGATCAAATTGAGGACTTGTGACATCTACTAGGAGCGGTCTGGAACCGGTAACTTCTACAATTTGGGATTCGAATTCACTAATCTGTCTTCTATTGACGTCAAATGAAATTATTGTCGCTTCTGGCCATATATTCGCAAATAAATTCGGCCATGGTTCACCACCCACGACGGTAACTATTATATTCGGTGGAGGTCTAATTCTTCGAGCAATCCTTTTTATAACTTGCGGGCTCTCGGTTGCCATCTCATAAAAGTGTTGTTCCATTAGAAGTTTTTGTAGTTCAATTTAGGTTAATTATTATAGCATATTGGCAATCATATTTTCATCTGGAGAAGAGGGCTTTTCTTTTTTTTGACAGTATTATTTTATTGCGGTATCTTTATTTGTTTATATGATATATAAGTTCCGGGAAATCTGATGAATAGGGTCATAAGGCAAAAAGCAGGGAAGGATCTCAGGACAACCATTAAACGATTATTATTAGAATTATGGAAGAGGGATAAATTGATAAATCCCTGGGACAAAGTTCTCCTTAAACCAAACTTCAACACAGCTGATCCATTTCCGGCATCTTCAGATATTGATTTTATCCGGGCCGTTGCAGAAGTATTATCAAATTATGGGGTTCGAAATATGATTCTTGGAGATTCGTGTACGTTCAGTCAGAATACACGCAAAGTAATGGAGAAGAAGGGGATTTTTGAGCTGGAGAAAGAATTTATGAATCTGAAAGTTATTTCGTTTGATGAAGGAAAATGGATAAAAAAAGAATCAAAAGATGCAAAATACTTTAAGTGTGTTTACATCCCTGAAATACTTGAAGAAGTAGATAGAATGATACTACTCCCTTGTCTTAAAACTCATTTTATTGCTCAGTATACTGGTGCCCTGAAGCTTGCAGTAGGTTTTATGAGGCCCATTCAAAGATTGAAACTACATATGGGTAAGGTCCAGGAAAAAATTGCCGAATTAAATACTCTATTCGCTCCTGATCTTGTTATCATGGATGCCAGAAAGTGCTTTATAAATAAAGGTCCCTCCAGCGGTGAGATTCGTGAGCCAAATCTGCTCCTTGCTTCAACAAGCAGGGTTGAAATCGATGTCGAGGGAGTAAAGATAATTCAAAGATTTGAGGGGAATTCTCTTACACAGATTAAACCTCAAAATCTGCCCCAAGTGAAAGTGGCTCGGGAGCTCGGAATTGACACTAATTGAGGAACTCGGTAAACTCGAAGTTACTATTATTCCAATAAAATGGGGAAGATAACTGTAAGTGTGAAAAATCTTTCGAAAAAGTTTGATAAATTTTTAGCTGTTGATTCTATTAATTTTGATGCAAAAGAGGGCGAGATCTTTGGTCTATTGGGTCCAAATGGGGCCGGCAAAACTACTACGTTACGTATTATCTCATCGATTTTACAGCCAACTGGAGGAAAAGCTGAAGTCTGCGGCTTTGACGTTGTAAAGAATTCTCATAAGGTTCGAGAAAACATTGGGATACTGACAACCGAGATAGGTGTGTACGATAGATTTACCGGAAATGAGAATCTAAATTACTTTGGTGAGCTGTATGGCCTTACAAAAGATAAGATTAGAAGCCGATTGGAAGAATTGACACAGCTGCTTGAGATGGGGGATTTCATAGATCGGAAAGCCGGAAATTATTCTACCGGCATGAAACAAAAGCTGGCAATTGCAAGATCTATAATTCATGATCCGAAAGTTGTTATTCTGGATGAGCCAACTACGGGATTGGATGTTTTGGCGTCAATTACAGTTGTCGATTTTATGCGCAAGGAGAAAGAGGCCGGAAAAACTGTTATTCTGTCAACTCATAGAATGCCTGATGCTGAGAAGCTTTGTGATAGAGTAGCTATTATGTACAAGGGAAAGATTATAAAAATTGATACTGTGCGAGGACTTTTCGGAGAAACCGGAACGAGTGATCTAGAGGAAGCTTTTCTTAAAATGATAAATCAAAAGTAACATGAAAAATATCATTACTATCTGGAAAAAGGAACTGAAGGATGCCATCAGAGATAGAAGAACGCTGATGGCTATGATAGTCATGCCCATGGTACTTATGCCTATGATCATAGTCGGCATGTTTAAACTAATCGATTATCAGGTCAGTCAGTCAAAGAAGCAAGAAGTAAAGATTGCTGTTCAGAATAGGGAGAAAGAAGAAAATCTGGTAGGGTTTATCTCGGCCCAGGAAAACCTAGTTGTCGTAGATGCTCCCAGCGATCTTTCGGCTGCAGTAAAAGACAAAGAGATTGACTTGGCAGTTCTTGTTCCTTTTGACATTGGGCAAAGGCTCAAAGCAGAAGAACCTGTAAGTCTTCAAATATTGGGACATTCTTTGAATAGCAGGTCTGAAGTAGCCTTTGGGCGAGTCAGTCAGGCTGTAACAGCTTACAACAGTCAAATACTAGCATCCAGGTTTAAAGAACAAAAGGTGAGCGGGAGCATTCTGACTGGCATAACAGTTGAGAGAAAGGATGTTGCTACAAGTGAGGAAATAGGAGGATTTGGTCTGGGGTATTTACTGCCTCTTTTTATCGTGATGTGGGCTAATGTAGGTGGGCAGTACATAGCAATAGATGTTTCTGCAGGGGAGAAAGAGCGAAAGACTCTTGAGGCCCTATTATTGACTCCTGTCAAAAGAATAGAAATCGTTTTTGGGAAATTTCTTGCTGTAGCCACTTCGGCTCTTACTTCTGTTGTCATTTCTTTGGCAGGTATCTACGTGGTGATAAATCACTTTGGATTAAAGCTGAATGAGAATGGGAATATTTCGGAAACAGGAACTTCATCTGACAGTTTCGTAATCGATTTCTCGGTCGAACCGGCAGCGTTATTAGTAATTTTAATTGTGAGTATCCTTTTGGTACTTGTTTTTTCTGCTATGCTTCTATCTATATCAATCTTTGCCAAAAGTTATAAAGAAGCACAAAACTATCTTGGTCCGTCATACATGTTTATCATTCTTCCTGTTGTTATAGTAAACTCTATTCCTGATTTCAAGCCCCCGCTTGGTTTATTTGCTGTACCGGCTGTCAACGCGATATTGCTTTTCAAGGAGGTTTTAATCGGAGTATACGACTGGGGGCATATCATTACAACAGCTATATCTTTAGCCGTTTTTGCGCTGTCGGCTGTATTCATTGCAACAAGAATATATTCAAATGAGAAGGTTTTGTTTAGATCATAAAAGTGCTCGTTGTATCAAGAAGCTTCCTCTCCGTTAATGTTATCGTTCTGCTAATACCGATACTACTGACGAAATATCTATCATGAGAGATCAATAGAATTGCTCCATCAAATTCTGAAAGCGCATCTTCGATAATTTCCTTTGTTTGGATATCTAAGTGATTCGTTGGCTCGTCAAGTATCAGAAAGTCATATTTATGCTGTGAAAAAATGCAGAACGATAATCGAGCTCTTTGTCCGGGACTTAATACTTTAAGTTTGTTGTTTCTAAATTCCTTAGAGAAAAGAAATCTTTCGAGTGCACCGAATGATTTGTCATAAGGTATACCGGTATTCTTGAGAAAATAATCTTCTACAGTTGCGTCCATATCAAGATGACTTTGATCTTGAGAAAAATATGTCCAGGTAATATTCTCACCCCAGCTTATATTGCCTGAACTTGGCTGAAGCTTTCCCCTAAGTAGATTTATGAAAGTCGTTTTACCTATACCGTTGCGACCGTAAAACCAGATCTTTCCCTTTCCGTAAATTGAAAAATCGGTATCTTTAAGAATTTCTTTATCCTTTTTATATCCAAATGTTAGTTTCTCTACTTCAACTACCTTTTTGCTGTTGTGTACAAATCCGTCGAGTCCAAATTTTTTCACCCTTTTTTCTTCATATTCATTGATTTCATTTGAAACAACTTCACGTTCAAGTCTTTTCTTAGCCGCTTTGACAGCTTTCCCTCGCTTTTTACCATTACTTATCCTGCGGGCATTGTTTATCAGGTTTTCGAGTCTTTCTCTTTTTCTTTCTTGAAATGAAAATTGCCGAGCTCTGTCTTCGATAAATTTTTGTTTACCGACAAGATAGTCATCATAATTCCCTTCAAAAATATTAAGGCTTTTTTCATCAATCTCAAATATTTTATTTACAGTATTATTCAAAAATTCTCTGTCGTGTGAAATGATAATGCAAACACCGGGAAATTCTTTGATGAAACTTTCAAACCAAAGAATACCTTCGATGTCAAGATGGTTTGTGGGTTCATCAAGTAACAGAATAGTTGGCTCCTTGATCAGTAATTCGGCCAGCTTCAACTTCATCTTCTGACCTTCGCTGAGAGTGTGTATGTATTGAAATTCATCGGCATCATCAAAACTAAGCTTTGATAAGATAATTTTTACTTTGTACATTTCGGTATAGGGGTCTTCAACAAGGTTCTCAAGAAACTCGCCAACTAACTGGTCATTGGGAAACGTAAATTCCTGTTGAAGATAGCCTATTACTTCATTTACAACTTCAACTTTTCCCTGATCAGCATTTTCTTCTCCCGAGATAATTCTCAGCAAAGTAGTTTTCCCACAGCCGTTCAATCCTACAAGACCAACTTTTTCGCTGTCGCCCAGTAAAAAGGATATGTCCTCAAATAATACATCAAGATATTGTTTCGTGACTTTTTCAAGTTTTAACATATCTTTATCTTCTAAAGTTTCTAGACAATAACAGTTAAAAAATATATCATTATTTCAACAAAAAGTTAACTTTATATTGCAGAATATGAAGATTCATAGATTTATCATCGACACAGATCTGAAATCCTTAAAGATAAATATCAAAGAAAGAACAATCACAGATCAGATCCGGAAGGTTTTGAGAATGAAGACGGGAGAAAAAATCAAGCTCTCTAATGGAAGAGGGAAAGAAGTTCTAGCGGAAATTGTTGAAATCAATTCCAGAAGTATAGATGTTTGTGTTCTGGAAGGTCCATACGAACTGCCTCAAAATAAAAATGAGGTCAATCTCTATGGTGCGATTCTAAAAAGAAGCAACTTCGAGCTTGTTGTTCAAAAGGCCACAGAAGTAGGTGTTACCCGAATTATCCCTATTGTTACAAATCGAACAGTAAAATTGAATCTGAATCTGCAGCGTTTGTCTTCAATCGCACGCGAGGCGGCGGAGCAATCCGGGAGGGGATATGTTCCTGAGATATCTGGCATAGTTAGCTTGGAAGGGGCGGCAAAACTTGCAGGGCAGAACTCTTTTAACATGATTTTTGACGAGAGCGGAAGAGGATTAGCTTATAACCAACAGCTGACGGCAAACAGAGAACAGAAACCTGATACGGAAAGGGTAAAGATCGGTATTTGGGTTGGGCCTGAGGGAGGATGGACTGAAGAGGAATTGAATCTGGCAAGGAAGAATGATTTCAGGTTAGTATCTCTTGGAAATTTTACAATGCGAGCATAGACAGCTGCAATAGTAGCTGTTTATCTATTTTCTTCTGGAATGATCAAGTGATTTTGGATGTGATTCTTGCGATTGCATTCAAATCTATCCTTTGTTATTATGAGCTATCTAAACTTATAATAAACATTTCATGCAAGATCCCAATTTGCCTGTAGATCCAAATCAATCATCAGGGACCTCTGGTGTAGATGAAGGAAATCCTACTGTTCAGCCACAAGGAGCTCAAGCTGATCCTAATCAGTTACCCAGTAATCCGATACCACCTGTTCCGCCTCAGCAAGAGCCTTCTGAAGAAGATACACAATCCGTAACGACGAGCGGTGTTGGAGTGCACACTGTGCCGAGTATTTCAGATATGGCAAAGCCAGTAAGTCCGCCTCCAGCAGAACCTGGTACAGATAAAAATTTGCTGAGTCCTTCTGCACCTACAAGTGCAGGAACTCTGCCTGCAGTCCAGACTTCATCTCCTGGAATACAGTCTCAGGGTGAAGGTGTTTTGCAGCCTGATGGAGGAGAAGGAACAGTTGTTCCAGGAAATCCTCAGCAGGCAGGCGGGGAGGGGGGTGATTCTCCTGGCACATCACCGAATCCAGCAGCTACTGTAAAGCAACCTCCAAGCATGCCGGCAAATGTTGGAGGGTCTATGCCTCCCGGTGGTGCACTACATGAAACCCAAGTGCCGCCAGTTCCGCAACAGCAGCCTCCAGTGCCATTGACAGCAACTTCAGCACAAGCTGGACAACCAGCATCTGATCCACAACAGTCAACTGATAATTCACCATCGACTGGAGCAGCAGAAGAACTAAAAAAAACTCATGAGCCAGTAATTATATTACCGGACAGACTAGAGATGGGGCAGATGGTAAATGTAAAGGTAAAGGTTGGAATGATAGGTCATGTTATGGAGGAGGCTCATCATATAGAATCGATTGAGCTGTTCTCAAATGATCAATCGATAGGAAAAACCGATCTGAAACCGGGAGAAAATATCAGTGCAGAGGTTGATTTTCAGGTTCCCCTCACGGCCGGGGCACAGCTTAAAGCTGTTGCACTTTGCAATGTACATGGCAAGTGGGAATCAGTAAGAAGTATTCCAGAGTTTACTTCTTGAGTATCTCTAAAATAGTATTCCAGGTATCAGGGTCTTCATCACCTAGTCGCCAGAGGTCTATTCCTCCAATATTATATTTTTCAGCTAGTTCCAACTTGTAGCTAGTACTTTCAGCATTTTCGAACCAAACAGTATGTTTTCCATCCTTGGCAGAATAAGAAAAGTATGGAGAAAAACTATTCTTATCAGTTTTAATTTTCGCTTTATACTGCTCTGATAATCCCAGTGCTTGTCCATAAGTGACCCCTTCTCCTTCCTTGTCGATCCAGTCATAACCGTATAACGGGATTCCAAGATATATTTTCTTTTCAGGAATCAGTTCTATAGCATGCTTGATGATATCTTCGACCCAGTCAGGAGAGGCTACTGTTCCGGCCTCAGAAGTCGACCAGTGATAATCATATGCCATAATTTTCATTTTATCGCATGATTCGCCTAGTTTCTGCCAATCTTGAGATTCCGGCCCATTCCAAGTTCCCGGTTCTGAGGTTTTTGCATGTAAGTGAAGAGTCAAGGTTTTTCCTTCATCGTGAAGTTTCTCTGCAAGATCTGCAACAAAGTTACTATAATCATCTTTAGCCTCAGTCGAAAGATTTTCGAAATTCAAGCTTATTCCGTCATAGTTTTCTGCGATCTCAAGTATACCTTGTTTCAGCTTTTCCCTTTCAAGTATTTTCCCAAGGGTAGAAGATAGGGGCTCTGTTTGGAATTCGTTGGAGATTACAGGTGTAATAGATATTCCAGTAGATTTAAGATACCTGATAATATCTTGGTCCTGAGCTCCTGAGAATGTGTCTATTTCTCCTGCGGAAGTGTATTCGTACCAGAAAGGGGATATTGAATCAATCAGTTCATGATGTGCTTCTATGCTTTCGAACCCTCTATCCTGGTCCCACCAAACAAGATTTGCAGAGACATTCAGTTCTAAAGGAATCTTTTCTGCCAAATCGGTAATGTCTTCAGCATTGCTGCTAAGTGTAGTGACATTTATCATATTATTCTTAGTTTGGTTACGTACATTCTGTCGTATCCAGACTATCGTGAGTATTAATAGAACAATTGCAACTGACTGGCAAATGGATACAAGAAGAAGAATTTTATTGGCTTTGGGCATGTGTTTATTTTTACTTAAGTACTAGCTATTGTATATATTCCGGAACTAAATTCAAGTAAATGAGCGAATTGTTATTATTCATCCTAATCTATATAATTGATTAAATATGTAGAAAAGGATACCAATGACCGCTTATTTTGCCTTATTACTGTGTTCCGATGACTTCGAAAGGATAAGGGAAATAGATGAAATTGTCTATGGCTGTAGAAGTGTAAAGAAGGTATTTGGAAGAAGTCCAAAGAGGACTTCCAGCTTCTATCCCAAGATACATTTCCTGACTTCAAGAGATGTCCGAAATTTTCTATTTGACAAACTAAGAGCAGAGTGGCTTGATCTGAAACAGACATATAGAGAACGAACATTTTCCTTTGTAATTAGTGACTGTAAGTTGGTAAACAAAGGGCTTCTATTTCTTACTATGAGAGCTCCTAAGGAAGCGAAAATGTTGAGGATGTCTTTGTCAGAAATGATAAATAAATACCGTACTGGTGAAGTCGAGGAAGGAAGGGCAGGAGATAAATATTGGGATAGTTTTCCTCATCTTTCTATAGGATCTGATATATCTTCTGAAGAAAGTCATAGGATCAAGAGAGACTTAGTTCAGAAAGGTGTGATAGGATCTGAGTTGGTATTTTCAGATCCGGTTTTGTATTCTAGGAGCAGTGATTGGGACAAAGAATCTGAGTTGCGATATTACTAGTAACAATATTTAACCTATTCAATAGTATTCTTGAAAAAAATTTTATCTGAAAAAAAGAAAAGTTTGTTAATAGGTACAGGAGTTCTTTGTACTTTATTCTGTACCTTTTTTTCAAATTTATCCTTTAAAGCGTATAGATACAACAAGCCGGTCGGGCATGAAGATGCAACCGCCGAAACTCTGGAATTTCCTGACGGCTTTCTATGGGGAGCGGCTACTGCATCGTACCAGGTCGAGGGCGGTAATAAACACAGTATATGGTGGGAGTTCGAACAAGAGGAGGGAAGAATCAAAAACGGTGATCGAACCGAAGTTTGTGTAGATCATTATAATCTATACGAAGAGGATTTCGATCTTATGAGTGATCTTGATCTGAATTCCTACAGATTCTCCCTCGAGTGGGGCAGGATTGAACCGGAAAAGGGAGTTTTTGATGACTCGGAGGTAACTCATTACAAGAATGTCTTGAAAGCTTTAAAAGAAAAAAATGTTATTCCCATGGTAACCTTGTGGCATCATTCAATTCCTACTTGGTTTGCTGAGGAGGGTGGATGGGAGAGTAAAAATTCTGTGAAATATTTTTCAGCTTACGTGCAGTATGTAGCTGAGAATCTGGGAGAAGATGTGGAACTATGGCTGACTATGAATGAACCGACAGCTTACATATCGAGCGGCTATCTTATGGCTAAGTGGCCGCCGGGAGAAGCGTCTCCTTTGAAAGTTCCCGGTATACAAAAAAACCTTGTTAAGGCCCATAAGGCCGCATATGATATTATTCATAGATATGATAGTGAGGCTGAGGTTGGAATTGCAGAATATTCATCCTATGTAGTTTCAAGCAATAATAAAAATATCGTTGAGAATATAGTTGCATATTCGATCGATAAGTCATGGACTCATTATTTTGTGAGTAGAGTAAGAACACAAACTGATTTTATTGGAGTTCATTATTATTATAGGCAAAAAATTAGATTGGGCCTGATAAAGGATCTTTTTTCAAAAGATGCGGTTGACTTTGAGCAGACCGGACTTGATCGGGAATATTATCCCCAAGGGCTTTATGAAGTTCTCATGAGATTTGATAAATATGATTTGCCGATCTATATTACTGAAATTGGTGTACAGGATTATCATGAGGTTCCTAGAGATGTCTTTGTACAGGAGCATGCCAGAGAAGTGTATTATGCAATCCAAAATGGAGTTGATGTTCGAGGATTTTATTATTGGGCACTTCTTGACAGTTTTGAATGGAGCGAAGGGTATGATGCGAAATTCGGCCTGATTTCTGTTGATTTGGAAACGCTTGAGCGTACAATTAAAGATAGTTCACAGGCATACGCTGATATAGCTAGGTGCAATTGTGTTGGGAATTGATTTAGAAGATAGAGCAGATCTATCAGATTCACTTTTTTGGGAAAAGTTACTAAAAAAGACTTCGGTAATATTACATGTTTTACCTGTAATCTGGGGGAACGAAAATTTATTGGTAGCCCAAGACGCTTTCTCATCGATTTAAGATAGGAAAGCAGTTGGTGAGTATCGCTATCCTTAAGAAATGGAACGGTTTTAAACTCGAGGATAATCATATACATAATGATAAAGTCGATATAGTGTTTGCCAATGAATGTATCCTTAAACATTATTTCCACTTCTTTCTCACGTTGAAAATCAAGCCCCTGTCCTTGTAATTCTTTCTCAAAAGCTCGTTGATAATATACTTCTTTATAAGAACTACCTAGTCTATTATGGATCTCAAAGCAGATACCTATTAGCTTGTATGTAATAGGATTTAACTCTTTTATTCTTGGAACTTTGTTCTGTTTGGTCTGTTCTATCTGCTGCATTTGCGACATCCAACAAGTTACTAATGGCCACTCTATTGACTGTTGCATTTCCTAATAGGATTCTTCAAAAAGATGGGGGATAAGGTACAAAAAAATGGACGGATCAATTCAACCGAAGTTTCATTTCACCGTCCAATATTATAATCTCATTTGTGATCAAAAAAGTCAAGCCCTTGTCAAAGAATACTTCAAGTGAGAAATTTAGCCGTGGAATAGGACAAGAAGGAGGTAGTGAGTATATTTTTTAAACATAGCTTACTTAGATTTCTATCTTTTCTCCCGGAACTACGTATGGTTTTCTGATGTAAATGTCGTATACGGCCAAGGTAGAAGCAAAGATATCTCTCATTTGTAGTGATTTCTCTGCCGGGTAGATTGAGAGGTCAGAACTAAGCCCGACCGATTTTACTCCCAATGCGTTGCAGGTGAATACTGCTCTTGGTAAATGGAAGTTTTGAGTGATCAATACAGCTTCATCTAGATCAAAGATTTCCTTTGCTCTATAACATGTATCATATGTTCTTCGCCCCGCGTAGTCCGGTTGCAGAGCTGATTTCGGAACACCCTGACTGAGGGCATAATTTACCATAACGGAAGGCTCATCATAGTGCTCAAAGCGATTATCTCCGGACATAATTATTTTTTCTATCTTATCTGCATTGTACAATTCCACAGCTGTGTGTATTCTGTCTCTTAAGACATCTGATGGTTCGGAGTTGTTATTGACTTGAGCGCCAAAGACAATGGCCACCCTCTTTGAAGGGATAGCTTCAATATTGTGATATATTGAGTCAGCTGTAGAATTCTTAATAAACAGATAGATAACAAAAGGAGAAATAGAGGCCACCGCTAACAAAATAACAGAAATCCAAAGGACTTTTTTGAGCAAAGACTTTGGTTTTTCCGCAGGCGGTTTTAATAACTCACTTTTAACTATTAATTTTTTCGGCATAAGTTAGTTTATACTTCGACTTGTGCTTGTAGTCAATATTGGTTTTGGTAAAATTGACATATAATTGTAACGAACAAGATACAGAAATGGAACGAAATAATTCTTGGCTCGAAGAATTGATGTATGATTTGTGGGAAGATTATTTCAACGATGTACCCAGGAGAAACTATGTGCTGATAAAGTTTGGTAGGGGTGCAAAAAGACAGCTCGGATCTATCAAATGGGTACGAGGGGATACAAGAGTAAAAAAATTACTAAAATCAAAAATGAGGGAGTTGGATGGACAAGATGATGATAGAATTACTGTTATAACGATAACCTCACTTTTCAAAAGTCTGCGGGTTCCTGAATATGTGGTTAAATCTACAGTGGCTCATGAAATGGTTCATTATGCACATGGTTTCTTTTCTCCTCTGAAGCAGATTTACAATCATCCACACAAAGGAGGCCTTATTCGTAAAGAATTGACAAAAAGAGGGCTCTATAAAATGTATCAGAGGAGTAAGAAATGGCTGAAGGAGAAGTGGTATAGGTAGCGAAACCGCTAATCAGTGAAGCGGTAAAACTGTGGAACAGCCAATATGCGCCGATAAATATTAGAGGGTTGTACGGCTTTCAGGGCTCGAGGGTTTTTGGGTTAGTTTTTTGATTCTCTACGGCATGATATGGAGTATGGCATCCTGGGCAAAGTATAAGTAATTCTGCTTTATCTTGTTCACCAGCTTGGAAAAGCTCAAGGGCCAGGTTATATTGGTCTACAGGGCTACCTTGTTCGTAAGTTACCCATATCCCTCTTGTGATTTCTCCTGATTTTGCACATCCAGCTACTTCAGGATGCATAATTGTAAACGGCATATGTAAAGGGTTTGGTTCGGTATCCATTGCTTTTAATATTAATATGTATATTAATTGAATTATATGTTTATATGTTGATATAATAAAGAATATGGGATATGTATATATGTACAAATTAAATTAAAACTCAAAACGAAAATGTCAAAATTGAATGCATGTAAACTTAAAATCTTTTTTACTGCCTCCTATTATGGTAAAGAAAAGTTTCAGCGGTACTATGATCTGGTTCTAAGGAAGATTGAAGAGGGTGAGGTTGAGGTGATAGGTACCGAAAAGGGAAATTACTTGGAGTTGGTAAATGCTTCCAAGAAGAAACAGCTTGGCTATAGGAATCTCATTCACTATGAGGCAATTCGAAGAGGGATTCTTTGGAGTGATGCTGTCATCATTGAGATGAGCAAGGAAGATTTTCAATTGGGTCACGAAGCAACTTTGGCGATTCAATCAAAAAAGCATGTTTTATGTTTGTCAGTCAATGAAGATTTTTCCAAAAAGATAAAGAACAAGTTTTTTCACGGATCAAAGTACAATGAATACAATGTTGGAGAAGTTATCAGAAACTTTTTGACAGAAGTGAGGGGAAAGCAATATTCAGAAAGATTTAATTGTTTCTTATCAAAGAAGCAACTAGAGTATTTGAAAGGTGCTGGAGAGAAGAAAAAAATGAACAAATCCGAATATTTGAGAAATTTGATTGAGATTGATATGAAAGGCAGATAGCGAACAGCTAACAGCAAACAGTGAACAGCAAAGCAGTTAAACAGGTCAGAATTATACTAACTTGATAACCGGATAACTCAATGAATTTATGGTGTATTTAAACTACTCGTAATCATATGTTACTTCCCAAATCCCGGATAGTATCTTTTTGAAATTCTCAAAATTGCTGTAAACATGCATTCTGGAAAGACTAAAGCGTCCATAGTATGAATGATCGATGGATTTTCCACAGGATACCGCAAATAGATAACCGCTGGTTGCTACCGTTGAAACTGCACTTCCATTCGATCCGCATCCCGGGTAAGAAAAAGAAGTAACTCCTTTTCCAGTTACAGATTGCAACTTATATTTACTTGTTGTGATTTCATAAGATAGTGTTGCAGGATCGGTTACAGGTATTAAGTCGATATGAGTTGCTGAGTGTGATTCTATAACCATGCCATTCTGCGACATCTCCTGCAGCGCCGAAATAGGAATCCCTATTTTATCGGATACTATATAAAATACACCTGTAAAATCATATTTTTTTAGTATGGGATAGGCGTACTGAAAATTGTCATAGTTGCCATCATCGAAAGTTATCATAACTGATTTTTGCTTAGGATTCTCACCAAGCAAAAGCAAGTTATAGAGTTCGGCTGGGGTAAGAGATTTGTAGTGCTTCTTATCTAAATGTTTCATCTGTTTCTCAAACATTTCGGGACTTACAAAGTATGGTCTTGAGGATTTAGAGCTGGGGAGAGGAGCAACATGATGGTAGGTCAAAATTGGAACCCTGACAGAATTTGGTCTTTGGTCAACTGGAATGAAATCATATTTTTCAGCAAAGTTCCAGGAATCAACTATAGTTCTTTGACTGAACGGATCCGGAGCTTGTTCTTCTGATTTTACTGATGGAATTTCCGGAAGAAGAGGGATCCTGGCTTTAGGTGAGGATAGTACAAATGCAATCACCCAAATGATGACTAGATCACATATAACCAAGTAAAGAATCATTTTAGAATGGGAGATACTTGTCTTCTGCATTCTACGCAACATTATTGCAGATAAGCCCTTGGACTACAATTGAATCATGTCTCTTGCTACTAATATGTTTGAAAAGATTGGGATTTGTTATAACATAAAATTTGTTCTAAACTAAAACGAAATAACATCAGTAAAAAAATTATGTCCGATCATAATAAATCGTTTACCATTACCTATGGTGGCTGGTATCAGAGAACAACTATACATCTGACAGAGATCTATGACTTTATGAGGTCATGTAAAACACGGCTGAAGTTTTCGCTTCCTGTTCTCAAAAGTTTCCATGCCAGCTTAAAACTTAAAGAAGTTACACGGGAAGTCGGATATTTGGAGTATGTTCAAGCAGAAACAACCGAAGGTATAATCATAAAATATTATGAGGATGGTTTGTATATTCTGAAGTTGCGTTCAAATGAAATATCAAAAGGGAAAAAATTGTTGCAGGACTATTATGAGAAGTCTTTTGAACCAGCGATTAAATACATTTTCTCACTTGGTGCTCCTATTCCGAAAATTCTTGCCGATATTACAAGCGTGCACCCCACGGTGATAAGTTTGGAGAGTGATACGCCGTCAAATTTCGAGATAGATAAGGAGCTATATGGTGAGGTTTATAGCAGGATTTCATCCGATGATATCACCGTTTACAAAACACCGGAATATATCTTTGCTCTTGCTGATAAAAAGAATTTTGATTTGCTGGATGATATTGTAGGTATGCAGATATTTTTTAGAGAGTTCAAAGATCAGTTGGAAAAGTATGTTGATATTCATAGAATTGTTTGGGAAGATATAGATAAAATAAAAGATCAGAAATCAATCAAGGGGAAAGATGTAGACAAGGTGAGATTTAAACTCGAAATGTATAATAAAACGGTTAACCTGATTACCCATAGGATCAATCAGATGGGAACATATGTAACCACTCGCGCCTCAATTTCCAAATCTCTGAAAATTGAAGAATATCTTGTTAATCTTTTTCAATACAAGTTTGAAGTTTTATCAAATACTCTTGAATACATAAAAGAGATTTGGGCAATGACAAATTCATATCTTCAATCTGCCATAAAGATAGTTGTCGAGATACAGGACGAAACCACTGATGCAAGCATAAAATCATTACGAATTGTAACAGCACTTGGTGTTGTTGCAGGTTTGGGCAGATATCTTTTCCAAGAAGAATTTCCGAAGGTAACGATCGGGGGATTGGTCTATTTTGTTATACTCATACTATTTACCTGGCTGCTTGACTTACTGATTGTATGGATCTACAGGCAGATAAAATATAAGCTGAAGTTTGTAAAGGGGGTTACAAGATTTTGATCAATATACTTGCTCGAGTACTAACTGTGTGATAAAATCTTTTTGTTATGAAGCAATTTTTAAATAACCAAAATACTAATAATAACTCTCAAGCCGAGAGGTAGTATTTTTTGTTATTTGAATAATAAGAAGCTATCTCTCAGGAAGAGAAGGCTTCTTTTTTTCGTTTATGTTCTTTGTAAATTTATAGGATCATGCCTGGTAGCGCAATTGGTAGAGCATCCGGCTGTTAACCGGACGGTTGCAGGTTCGAATCCTGCCCAGGCAGCCATTTAATTCTTCGATTTCAAGTTATCATATCTTCCTGAATAGTATAGAATGAATAATATGATCCCATCAAAGTTTTCTACAGTCGATCGATTATCAAGACTCACAAGAATCAAGTTAACCTCTAGCGAAAAGAAACGTTTTTCAAAGGAGCTTACAAAGTTCTCAGAAAGCGAGTTCCTGAAACGATCCTTATCTTGTCGTCCGGTGAGTCATCCGGCTGGACTCGTGAATTCATTTAGAAGTAAAGGTACTAAACCAACTTTATCTCAACGTGAAGCGCTGAGGAATTCAAAATCAACTAAAAAGGGTTACTTTAAAACAGAACCGGAACTTACATTTCCTCAATATGAGCAATAGATTGTACTCAAAAACAATTTGGGAGCTTATGGAGCTTTTGGGTGCTCGTGAAATTTCGAGTCAGGATATTCATAAGGAAACCCAGGCCAATATCAGAAAATGGGAGCAAAAGGTCAACGCCTTTATTTCTTATTGTGAAATCTCAGGTTCTGTCAACAAGAAGGGGAAACTCTCGGGGATTCCTTTCTCGGTGAAAGATAACCTTAGTACACGTGGGGTTCTAACAACAGCTGGATCGGAAATACTAAAAGATTACATCCCTCCATTTGATGCTACTGTTGTGAAGAAATGTAAAGCTGAAGGTGGTTTTATCATTGGCAAAACAAACATGGATGAGTTCGGGCACGGATTTACTACAGAAACGTCTGCATTCAAAACAACTCGCAATCCTTGGGATCTAGAAAGACTCCCTGGTGGTTCTTCGGGAGGAGCGGCATCTGCAGTTGCAACTGGAATGGGGTTTTTTGCCCTTGCTACTGAAAATCTTGACTCTCTTCGTATGCCTGCCGCGGTTTGCGGAGTTGTAGGATTCAAGCCTACGTATGGAAGATGTTCCCGTTACGGGATCATAGCTATGGCATCATCTCTGGAATGTCCCGGGGTTATCACAAGAAATGTGGATGATGCAGCGTTGATTTTTAGTTTTATTGAGGGCAAAGACGAGAAAGATGCAAATTCTATGAATGTTAACACGTTTGATATTTCAAAGCTGGAAAGTTCTATTAGTTCTGATCTTAAAATAGGCTATTCACCAGCATATCTTGGTAAAGATATAGATTCAGAAGTAAAGGCAGCATTCAAAGGTGTCGTAAAGAAATTATCTGATAATGGATTTGAAGTTGAAGAAATAGTAATTCCCGATCCTGAAGCTGAGGATTTTATGAATAACATCATTTACCGTTCTGAAGTATCAAGCAATTTGGCAAGATATGACGGTATCCGTTATGGCTATTCTGCATACAAGATTCGAGATTTATTTGATCAGTATTTTAATACGCGAAGTGTCTTTGGTTCAGAAGTCAAAAGACAGATCGTGACCGATACACTTGCAGTGGAGGATAGTGAAAAGTTAGGTAGGATCTATATTGAAGTTCAGAAGCTGCGTGGTGAATTCTCAAAAAAGTGGAATAAGATATTTAAGAATGTAGATATTATGATAAGTCCCGCATCTCCGAATCTGGCCCTTCCGGTTGGTTTCGGAAGAAAGAGCGGGTTTATAGGTGGAGTTGTAGAGAAAAGAATAGCTGAAGAAGGCAAGGGCTACATGAGGCTGCAGGGGATGTATTCTGTACCAGCGGTCCTATATGGTTTCCCTGCAATTTCAGTCCCGATAGGATTGTCTAAAAATAAACTGCCGATAGGTTTGAACATTTTTGCAAACAGATTTGAGGATGAGAAAATATTGGACTTTGGAAATTATATCGAAGGGATGGTAGACTTTAAAGGTCTTCTAAATGAATTTTAATCAGAAAATCTATGAAATACAAGGAACTCACAGAAGAAGAAAAAGAAGTTATAGAAAACAAAGGGACTGAAAAGCCATTTACCGGAAAGTACTGGGATCATTTCAAAAAGGGGAAATATTTCTGTAAGAAATGCGGAGCAGTTCTCTATAGATCAAAGGATAAATTTAAATCAAGCTGCGGCTGGCCGAGTTTTGATGATGAAGTAAAGGGAGCTGTTAAAAGGGTTGCGGATGCAGATGGTGTTCGTACTGAGATTATTTGCGCGAACTGTGGAGCACATTTAGGTCACGTATTTGAAGGTGAGAATCTAACAAATAAGAATGTTAGACATTGTGTAAATTCTTTATCGCTTGAATTTAAACCCGATGCAGAATGTTGAAACAATCTATCTGGGCGGCGGGTGCTTCTGGTGCATAGAGGCTGTTTTCAGACGTGTAAAAGGGGTTGTCAGTGTAACTCCGGGTTATGCTGGCGGGGAACTTGAAAATCCAACTTATTATGATGTTGTTACTGGAAAGACTGGTCATGCAGAAGTTGTGAAGGTGAGTTTTGATAACGATGAAATTTCTCTTAAAGAACTACTTGATATTTTCTGGAAGATACATGATCCTACAACTCTGAATCGGCAGGGCAACGATGTGGGAACTCAGTATAGATCAATAATTCTTTATACTGGGAATGAACAAAAAGCTATAATTGAGGAATCATTAGATAAGCTCAAGCAAAAAGGTATAGGTGTTGTTACTGAAGTTAAGAAGTTTGATAAGTTTTATGAAGCTGAAATTGGACACAAAGAATACTATGAAAAGCATCCAAATCAGCTTTATTGCCGGTTTGTGATCGATCCGAAGATCAGAAAGTTTAAAGACAAATTCTCTAAATACGTTTCTGAGAGGCAGAATTGACGATTTATTGATAAGTATAATAGAAGAAGTATTTGTGTTAAAATTTGTAAATTAAGTTCATAAGTTATATCCAGATGGCTAAAGGAAAAGTTTACCAACCAGTTATTGGTCTTGAAGTGCATCTTCAGTCGAAAACAGAATCAAAAATGTTTTGTCCTTGTCCGGCTGACTACTTCGGCAAAGAACCAAATACTCAAACGTGTCCTACCTGCCTGGGGTTGCCGGGTGCTTTGCCAAGTATCAATGAGAAAGCTATCGATCACTGTATAAAGCTAGCCCTTGCGCTTCACTGTAAGATAAATAAGGAAACCAAATTTGATAGAAAGAATTACTTTTATCCTGATCTGCCAAAGGGCTATCAGATATCACAATATGATCAGCCTATCGGCTATGAAGGATATCTTGAGATAGATATCGATGGAGATGCTCGAAGAATTCGAATTACCAGAGTTCATCAGGAAGAAGATACTGGCAAATCGATTCATGAGAAGGATCATACATTATTGGATTTTAATAAGTCAGGGGTTCCGCTTATTGAGGTCGTATCTGAACCTGACTTCGAAACAGTTGAAGAAGTTATAGAATATGCAAAAGAATTGAGGCGAACTGTCCGCTACCTTAGGATCTCTGATGCTGATATGGAAAAAGGCCAGATGAGGTTTGAGTTAAATATCAGTTTGAAAGAAGCAGGGGCAAAGGGTCTTCCTGATTACAAAGTTGAAGTGAAGAATATTGGCTCAATCTCAGTTCTAGAAAAAGTTATCAATTCCGAGATCAAGCGTCAGAGCACAATTCTTCAAAAAGGTAAAAATCCTGTTCAGGAAACTAGGGGGCTTAAGAATATGAGTGGAGAGACCCTGTCTCAGAGATTCAAGGAAGGAAGTTCTGACTATCGATATTTTCCCGAACCGGATCTGCCGCCCATCGAAATAGACGATGCCTGGATAGAAAGAGTCAGCGAAGAAATTCCAGAGCTACCTGGTGATAAAAGAAAACGATTCGAAAAGCAATACGGACTTGAAAGAGATGTCATCCGAAATATTACAGTAAATCGGAAAAGAGCAGACTGGTTTGAGGAAGCTGTAAAGGGAGCATCCAAAGAAGTAGCTATTGAGGTTGGGAATTGGATGATTGGGGATTTCAAGAGACTTTTGAATAACTCCAAACTTAAAGTCCAAAAATCCTCGCCAAAGGCGAGCCAGCCTATGGCTGGAAAGTTAAAACCCAACTATCTCGTAGAATTGGTTGAGCTTCATAAGTCGGGGAAAATTTCAGGCTCAGTTGCCAAGCAGGTTCTGGAAGAATCATTCAAAACGGGAAAGTCCCCAAATGAAATTGTGAAGAAAAAAGGGCTTGAGCAGGTGAGTGATTCGGAAGAATTGGAGAAAGTTGCGCAAAAGGTTATGAGAGATAATCCGAAGGTTGTTGAAGAGATTAAAGGTGGCAAGGAGCCCGCTATTCAGTTTCTAGTTGGGCAGGTGATGAGGGAGACGAGAGGTAAAGCAAATCCAAAAGTTGTGGAAGAATTGCTAAGGAAGGAATTTGGTCTGTGAACTGTTGGGAGGTTCCATTGGGGGTAATGGAACCAATAATATATAAAGATCCACCATTTTTTCTTTTGTATGTTACTTTATTTTATAAATAAAGTTTATTATATAAGGTTACTTTAGTGTAAAGTAGTTATGGATAAAATTAAGGGAGTATTAAAAACAAAAAAGGGAAAGTTGGCACTGATTTTGATTATACTGATAACAACGGTGACCTGTTTAGCTATGAGTGTTGGGGCAGTTCTACTAATAGGTAGTTTATCGAAAGAAAAATCAAAGGTTGAAGAAAACCCTGATCAATCATCTTCTGAAACTGTTACGGAATCATCGTCTCAAGCCATAGTTAGTATTGCAAGTAATCCAGAAGGTGCGGACGTGTATCTTTATGCAAATTGTGAAGATGAGGCATATATAGGGACTACTCCATTTGAATTTGCATTTCCCAGTAGCGTAGCTGGGGAGTGTTCTTATTACTTGGGCTTTGAACTAAGCGGGTATGCTTACTATTCGTATATACTTGAGGAAGAAATAACATCTCCAATAAGTGTTGATCTAGTGCTTGATAGTTATAGTACTGAAAAGGTAAATCTTGCTCGGCATTATAAGTTTGAGTTTCCTGGCGGAATTGGTGAGATCTATCTCGATTCAGGTATATCGGAAGACCTATCAGGAATCGAGTATTTTGATTCTGAGTCGGGTTTCATGCTAGGAGTCTTCCGGGAGGGTTATCTTCAGGAGGAAGAATGGAAAAAGATCACATTTGAGAAGGGTGGAAGAAATTTTACACTTGGCCTTACGAATGAATTATACGAACTTATAGAAGACGCAGGGATTTCCTTGGAAGGATCATATTGGAAAAATCAGTTAACTTTGCTGCCGGATAGTTATATTTTTGATGTTCCCGTAACTGATGGTACAAACCTTATGAAAAAGTATTCAAATACTCCGCAAGACTGGCTGCTGCTTACAGATAGCGGAAATGAATATCCAGTTATCAGAAGTGAATTTGGAGGACTTGTATATAGTAAGATAGGAAAAGGGCTTTTTAGAGTTTATAACGCTGGTTTCATCTATGAGCTTGATCTGGTTCAAAAAGAAATGAAATTTATAAAGTATGTTGACCTACGATCATTTGCAGGGGATACAGGAACGGTTACTTTCCCCGATATCAGTGGTGATTATTTGTTTTATGAGGTGGGGGACTCTGCTGGTGGTAAATCTGTCTTGACTCGATATAACTACATAACCGGTAAACAGAAGAATATATGTGAAGTAGGACAAAACTTGGCAAGAGGTATAGGGCCTGCAGATAGTTCTGACGTTGAAAAGAATCAAGCTGGTGATAAATGGATATCTCTAAGCACTTTCCGAGAATCAGATTCATTGGTTGTTTTCAATTCGCAATTTGATATTTTGTATAAGTCCGGGAAGAAGGGGGATTCTTATGCTCAGTTTATGGATAATAACGAAATTGTTTTTGTAAGATATTGGGTTGATCCAGAAGATTACCCAAACGATTTTTCGCCCAAATTGATAAAAAGAAACTTATCTACAGGTAAAGAGACTGTTCTTTTAGAGGGATATGATTTTTATGGACTATCTTTTAATCCAGATAAAAATAAGCTGATCTTCTATGATTACGTATATGATTCAAAGACTGAAAAGGTATCAATATATGTAGTTGACTCTTCAGGAATGAATCTAAAGAAAGTTGTCGATCACGGGGTTATCCCGTACTGGAAAGATAATAACACGATTGGATATCTTGCCGTTGGACCATGCACCTCACCAGTAGAGGGGCACGAATCAGATTGTCAGAACAAAAAACATTGCTATTGTTCTCTGGGTGGAGGAATATTAGGGGATGTGGCTTATATAACTGGTGATCACCAGTATAAAGAAATTGATATTTAACTATAATTCTTATGTTTTATGAAAGTAAAACCAGGCATCTACAAACACTATAAGGGGCATAGATACAAAGTTCTAGGAGTAGCAAAGCACAGCGAAACATTGGAAGACATGGTTGTTTATGAGGCATTGTATGACAATGAGCTTTCGAAGCTATGGGTTCGGCCGCTTCCACTATTTTTAGATACTGTCGAACATGAGGGGAAGAAGGTGAAAAGGTTTGAATTAATAGAATGATGATTAGTTCTTCTCTCCTTTACGTTCAGAATTGTTAATAAGGAGGATCTTAAGGCTCTTGAGTTACTGCTTGCTGTAGATGTTCTCTATTTTCTGCGTTGGGGATCCATAAAAGCAGGCCGGCATCATTTTCTATCAATTGGGGTCCTTCTATTTCATTTGGTGAAATATAACCTCTACATACAAGCCCTTTTTCTACTAATGCAGTTAATTCAGCAGGATATGCATCAAGAAATGCTTTTCCTTGTATGAGGGGGATTCCAACAAATTCTTTATCCGGAGCCGCAGAGGCCAAAAGCAGTAATACTTGTTGTTCGGGACTACTCAGGGTTTTGAAATCTACCTCTCCTGCAGGACAATTTAAAATTAAACTTTCAGATTCCATATATAACTTGCTAATAAGTATACTCGATTATACCATATTATAGGATAGTATAGCAATTGTTAGTTTTGGATTAAGAAATATTGTTATTAAAATGGTGGTAAAAAAGATTTAATTCAAAGAGATATATTATTTCGCTTGTATAGAAGGGCTGTTGTTTTTGATTGTCATAAAGGGTAGCTAGGGTGTTATAGTTTAGAACTACAAATCTCATAAAATTTGTTCTATAATGTTATCGAATAAATTCTTAATCCTTTTAAAATGTTCAAAGACCGTTTCAATCCGAAGAAACTCGGAACTCTATTTGGCTTTGGCTGTGTAGCCGTTTTTCTCTTATTGTTTCTACCTTCCTTCTTTGTCGTTGTTGATGCCGGGGAAATTGGTGTGTACTCACTCTTCGGGAAGGTAACCGAAGAGCCACTTTATCCAGGTTTTAGGTTTAAAGTGCCCTTTGCAAAGGTAGCGAAAATGTCAACCAGAACTCAGGACTATACTATGACAAGCATAGAGGAGGATAGTGAATATCTGACATCCACTTCGGGAGCAAATGATGCGATTGAGACAAGGGCAAAGGATGGGGCCCGAGTATGGCTTGATATCACTGTGCTTTATCACCTGAATGCTGAAAACGGACCTGAAATTTACAAAGAGCTAGGTACGGATTATGTAGAAAAGCTTGTAAGACCCTTGATAAGAAGTTCTATTCGGGGAGTGGCTGCAAACTATACAGTAACAGAAATCTATTCCTCTAAAAGGGATGAGATTCAAATAAAAATCTTTGAGCAGATGGAGAAGGATTTGTTGGATAGAGGGATCACTCTAGAAGAAGTTTTACTCAGAAAGGTAAATTTGTCACAGACTTTATCTGATAGCATAGAGAATAAACTTGCAGCTGAACAGAACGTAGAGAAAGCCAAGCTTGAAGCTGATAGAAAAAGAATCGATGCTCAGGGGCAGAAAGATGCTCAAGAAACTATATCAAAAAGTTTGACTTCAAAGTATCTTTACTACCTGTATATTCAAAATTTGAAAGATAACCCTTCAACTATTTACGTTCCGATCGATCCCGACAACGGGATGCCTTTGTTTAAAGAGGTGGAGTAGAGGAAGGCATATAAATTGTGCATTAGTCATATATTACGTACCTTGAATGCATTGAGTATATCTACTTGTTACAATTGTTCATAGATGGCTGGGAAAAAACAAAAAAGGACTGCCAACAACACGAAAAGAACTATCAGAGGAGAAATAAATCATGCCAAAGAAGAGGTCCGTGTCACATTGGCATCAACTACTTCTCTGATCATTTCAGCCTTGACTCTGGTTGCAGGTCTTGCTTGGAATGATGTGGCGAAGGCTCTGTTTGAGAGATTGAAAGAAAAATTTAGCGGATGGGGAGAAACTATCGGGCTTTTGCTATATGCTTTAGTTGTAACTGTTATTGTTGTCCTTGTTGTTCAAAGGCTGAAAACTTTACAGGAAAAGGTCGGGGGAAAGTCCATAAAATAAATCATTAAATAAACTCGAATGATGGAAGTAGTGCTGACTATTGACTCCTTAGGAAGAACAAGTGAACTGGCAGAACGGCTGGCATCATTGACAAACGGAGGAGAGGTTATATGTCTGATTGGAGATCTCGGTGTGGGAAAAACATATTTTGTAAAATTCTTTGCTCAGGCTCTCGGAATTAAAAGCGAAGATGTGATCAGCCCGACATTTATTTACTGGAGGAAACACAAGGGAAAGGAATTTATGTTAAATCATTTTGATTTTTATAGAATTGAGAGCGACAAGGAAATTGAAGATATTGGGCTCGAAGAGGCTTTTGATGATAAAAAGGCGATTACCATTATAGAATGGGCTGATAGAGTTGAAGAACTTTTGCCTACAGATCGTCTTGAAATCCGAATCACATATCTAGGAGAAACTGAACGAGGCATGAGGCTAAAAGCGTATGGGAAGCAAAGCGCAAAGATATTAAAGGAATTAAAGTTAAAGGAAGGCTTATAAGAGAAGAATTGTGAATGTCCTATGAAAATATCCCGGAAAGTAAAACAATTGATTTCAGATTCAAAATCTGTACTGATTCTTGTTTCGAGACCAATCGATCTTGATTGTTTGGGAAGCGGTATCGGGCTAGCTAGTTACCTAAGAAGGGGAGGTAAAAAGGTTGATTTGTATTCTGCCTTTGGCATCCCTTCACCGGTGGATGAATTGCCGCTATTCGAAACTGTCACTAAAGATAAGGTCACAGATCTGGACTTCGGTGGTTATGATCTTGTGATTGCGATCGATGGTGGAAATCCCAGACAATTTGCTCAAGTTGCTTCGGATGAAGAGTTTAACTTTGCTGGGGTTAGAAATCTGCTGAACATCGATCATCATGAAGGTAATCTGCATTTTTCAAAATTTGAAATCTGGGATCCGCAAGCGTCATCTACGTCAGAAGTAATATTAGGCTCAATCGTAGAAACTGAATCGCTGGATAAAAATGAGGCCACTCTGTTTTATGCAGGGCTTGTTGGAGATACAGGAAATTTTAAGTACAATTTTACATCTCATACTTTGGATCTAGCTTCGAGATTATTGAATAAAGGTGCTGATCAGGAATTCATCATAGATAAGTATTTTTATCATAATAAAAAATCAGATTTTAGAGTATTTTCCGAAGCGATAAGAAAGACTGAGTTTAACGAGGATTTAGGATATTCCATGCTCGTGATAGATGAAAAGGAGTGGAAAAAGCACCTGAAAGTTAGGCATAGTGATATCGAAAGTGGGATATATCTATATAAGAATCTGTTTATGAGAGCTATTCAGGGTATCAAAATGGGGTTTTTATTAGTCAAAACTGGGAAGGGTTATTTTGTACAGTATCGGGGTAACGCATACAGAAACAGCTTCTCGATTTTCGACATTGCTGAAGAAATGGACAGCACAGGACAGGGACATGCAAATGCAGGAGGGTTTTTGATCAAAGGGGATGATTTAGAAGCAATTACAAAAAAACTTGAACGAGCAATAGCTAAACTTTCAGATGAAAAATGAAAATGAAATATATACTAGCTCTACAGACAGCAGAATATCCAAACAGCGTTGCTTTACTGGATGAGAAAGGCAAAACTGTTGAGAATAAGGTTTTCAAAGAAGAAGAGCAGACAGTTGAGAGACTTGGGAAGTTAGTCAAGGGTGTTTCAAAATGTATCTCACAGAAAGATTTATTGATGGTGGCTGTTTGTCTTGGTCCGGGATCCTATACAGGGCTTCGAGCAGGCCTTGCGTTTGCCAAAGGTTTTTGTCAGTTCGCTGACATTGCTCTAGTTGGAGTAGATGCGTTTCAAGCAGTGGAGGCTGATACGGGACAGAAAAGTGTGAATATATTGCTTGATGCTAAAAATGAACGAGTTTTTTATAAAGATAAGGATAAAATCAAGGTGGATGATCTTTCGAAAGCCTTAAAATCATTGGGTAAGGTTAACGTCTTTTGTGGTTCAGGAGCTGTCAAATACAGAAAATATCTTCAGGAGTTTTGTAAGTCGAGCAATATTCTTGACATTAGGTTATCTGCCTCAGGAGTTGGGAGGGCGGCATTGAAAGCTTATCAGACATCTCCTTCTATATTTTCGAAAGATTACTTGTATAATGTGCGACCTCTTTATATACTTCCTCCGAAAATAACTAAAAGCTCAAATGTCAAAATTCAAAAGTAAAAACTGGGAGGTGCTGCCCAAGATAAAGAAGAAAAATTCTGAAGAATTATGCAAATTCCCTGAAATAGTAAGGCAGCTCTTGGTGAACAGAAATATCCAAAAGAAAGAAAATGCGAATCATTTTCTAGATCCGGACTACGAATATTTTCACGATCCGTATCAGTTGCATGGTGTCAAAGAAGCTGCAAAGGTAATCATGCAGGCTGTTGAAGAAAAGAAAAAGATAGTTATTCATGGAGATTTTGATGTAGACGGAATATGTTCGACTTCGATTCTGTGGGACTTCTTGTATCGGGTCGTCGGAGCTGATGTTCTTCCATATATCCCAAGCCGTTTTGAAGAAGGATACGGAATGACAGATCGAAGCCTCAGGAATGTGAGAAAACTTGGAGGGGAACTGGTTATTACAGTCGATTGCGGGATCAAAGATGCAGGACTAATCAAGAAATGGAAAAGAAAAGGATTGGAATTTGTAGTAACTGATCATCATGAACTTGACAAGAAAAATGGCAGGTTTATTCTTCCATTTGAAGCAAAGGCTATAGTTCATCCTAGCTTTCCGGAACATAAATATCCATTTGAGAATGTATCCGGGGCCACAGTTGTATGGAAACTTATTCAAGTGATAGCAAGGGAAGGGGTGCTTGATGTGGATATCGATTCATATCTGGATCTGGTTGCTCTATCGACGGTTTGTGATGTGATGCCACTTGTTGATGAGAATCGCTCGATATTGAAAAGAGGTCTGCGAACAATTCAGGATACGCAAAGAGTGGGGTTGAGGCGCTTGATCTATGATGCAGGGTTAGAGCCCACAGAGATTGAAACTTACCATTTGGGATTTATCATCGGACCCAGACTCAATGCTGCTGGGAGGTTGGACTTGGCTATCGATGCGGTTAAACTTCTTGTGACGAAATCGCTTTCGAAGGCAAGAGAACTTTCGAAAAAACTTCACGACTTGAATCTAAAAAGGCAACATATACAGCAAAGAATATACGAGGATGCTTTGGCTCAGATAGAGAGTAACGGTCTAGAAAGGAAGCTTTACTTTGCCTGGGGAGCAGACTGGGAGGAAGGAGTGATAGGCATAGTCGCTGGAAAAATCTCCGAGTCATTTCATCGCCCAGTTCTTATAGCAACTAAAAAGAAAAACGGGTATACAGGGTCAGCCAGAAGTATAGAAGGTTTTAACATTATTGAGGCTATCAGTACGCAATCAGGCATTCTTGATAGATTCGGGGGGCATCCTCAAGCAGCTGGTTTTTCAGTTTCAGCTGAGGCTATAGAACAATTCAGAGATAACTTACTTGAATTAGCAGATAGGGATCTTTCGGAAGATGACCTAGTGAAGTCCGAAATTGCTGATTGCAGAGTTGAGTTGGGGCAACTTGACTGGGAACTGGCTGACTGGATCGAAAGATTCGCGCCATTCGGCTTTGGTAATGAAAAGCCTGTTTTCATATTGGAAAAAGCTGAAATAGCCTATCTTAAAACAGTCGGGCAGACAAATTCTCATCTTAGCATAGCATTTCTAAATAAAAGCACGGGAGAATATTTTAATGGTATAGGTTTCAACTTGGGAGAGCGGGCTGGCAAGCTGGAACAGGGAGATTTTGTTGACGTGTTGTTTAATCTTGATGTGAATGAGTGGAATGGTGAGAGGAAATTGCAATTAAACATTAAAGATATTAGAATCAGCTCCAAATAACAAAAGAATTTGAAGATGAGATGAAAGACATCGAAAAAATTGGACAAAAAATTGCTCAAAATTTGCCTTTAGTTATGGGGTTGACAATTCTTGCTATGGATGCGGCTGCTGTAGCTGCACCGATCCTTGCTCACTTCGGATTTACAGAACTCGCCCATATTATTTACAGGGCTTATAGTTTTCTATGTCATCAGCGTGCCTGGAGATCTATCCATTTTTATGATTATGAAATGGCTTGGTGTACCAGGGACACTTTTATATATCTATCAATGGGCTTGTCAGCATTGGCTGTTCATTTTTTACGAGTAAGGGGTGTAAAATGGTATGTAGCTTTGTTATCGATTATTCCGTTTGCACTAGACGGATTAATTCAATTAATAGCAGAGATTTCAGGCACATTGGGCGGGCAAGAAACTTTTTTTTATGCAAGTACTAACTTTCAGAGAATGCTTACTGGCAGTATTTTCGGTGCAGGAGCAGGGTTCTGGCTTTTCGGGCTTTTGGCGGATACGATTGATGAAGAGTTAATTGCAAAAGGTGAAGAAGTAAGGAAAGCAATAACGGATTTCTGGAAAAGCATGAAATTTTACGTATTGATAGTTATGATTTGCATTATTAGCTATATAGGTTTGGTCCAGATCTGGAACGCTACTTCTTCGAAGTATAAACCTGCGGGGATCTTGGATCATGAACAGTATTACCCTGGGGTAAATTATGAGGATGACGGGAAGCATGTGGTGTGATTTCAGATTAACTTCAAAGGTTTTGGAGGCAATTCGCCTTTCTCAAGTTCAATTAATTTATTCCTATCCTTAAAGCCCGAAACTAGAAAGATATTTCTTCCAGTTTTCAATTCTTTCGTTAAGAATTTCAACAGCTCCTTATTTGCCTTGCCTTTTTCTGCTGGAGCAGAGATTTTTACTTTCAGCGTTTCATCATCAATCCAGCCGACTATTTGATTTTTTGATGAATTGGGAATAACTCTTATCTTTAGTTTCATGTTTTTTGTTAGTATTAAACTTTTTTTCTCGTGACTATTCTTACCCTTGTGATTGCTTCTATTGGTATGCCTAAGATTTTTGCATATTTTTCTAAAGCTTCGCCTGCTAATGCTTTGCAATCTAATCCTTGGCTGTTAAGATCAAGCGGTACTGTAGGAACGGTGTCTACTGGGGTAATAAGTGTTTCTGTCATGTTTTTATTCTAGTTATTTTTATCTAAGTTCTACTCAAGGGTAAAATTTGCACATAACGTTTTTACTAGATCTCGAATTTTAGTAATTTCCTTATCCATTGATATCTGTTTATCAAATTCCTCAAACTCTAACGAGCTGTATTTTTTAGCAACCTCAACAACCTGATTTATCCAGCCGGCAATCATTGCCATCTCGTTTTCTTTCATCCCTCTTGTAGTAACTGTTGGTGTTCCTATTCTGATTCCCGAAGGGTCAACTGCGCTTCCAGTTTCAAAAGGCACTGTGTTTTTATTTGTTGTCATCCCAGCATGGTCAAGTGCTCTGGCAATATATCTTCCAGATGATGTGTTACCTTTTGTCCCAATTTTTAGATCCTTATTTCTAAGGTCCACCAATATCAAGTGTTTATCAGTACCGCCGGTCAGGATATCAAATCCCAGCTTAGATAATTCTGATGCTAATTTCTGAGCATTCCGAACCGTTTGTTCTGCATATCTCCTGAATTCTTTGCTCATAGCTTCCTTCAGACACACAGCGATTCCAGCTATGTTATTATCAAAGGGGCCTCCTTGAATGCCAGGGAAAACGGATCTGTCAACTGCTTTTGCTAATGATTTTTTTGATAGAATGATAGCCCCTCTGGGACCTCTTAATGTTTTGTGAGTTGTCATAGTGACTACATCAGCAATTCCAGCCGGGTTTTTACACACTCTACCAGCGACGAGTCCTGCCTCATGAGCTATATCAGCCAGGTAATAAGCCCCAACAGATTTAGCAATTTTTCCCAAGCGTTCATAGTCTATTTCCCTGGGATACGCAGTTCCTCCCGAGATTATAAGCTTTGGTTTTTCTTTTTTGGCGATTCTTTCTATTTCGTCATAATCAAAAAGTTTGCTTTCTTTGTTTACTTTGTACTGAACGATATCGTAAAACTTTGCCACTAGTGAGATAGCTTTTTTTGTTCCTTTGTAAACTCGTTTACTCTTTTCTCCTGAAAGTCCCATATCGGGCCAAGACCAGCCATGAGAGAGATGCCCTCCGTCAGGCAGATACATACTGAGTATTTTGTCGCCAGGCCTTAACAATGCATTGTATACAGCAATATTTGCATTGCTGCCGGCAAGAGCTTGAACATTTATTCCCCAGTTGTCGGGCACTTCAAAGACTTTGCGTGCTCTCTTTATACAAAGAGTCTCTATTTGATCTACTATATCATTGCCTTCATAATATCTATTCAAAGCAGAACCTTCAGAATACTTGTGCATCAGTACAGACCCGACAGCATCTCGGACTGATTTAGATGTCCAGTTTTCAGAGGGAATTAGCTGAAGCTTTATTTTTTGCCTCTCATCTTCGTTTTCGATCAGAGTCAGAATTTGTTTGTCAGTCATTTGATTCATTTAAGATTATTTTGCTGGAGCTTTCTTAGCTTGAGTAAATTCTCGAAAAGACAAATAACAGTCAATGGTCCGATGCCATTTGGAACTGGGGTTACGGCTTTGGCCTTTTTGGCGACTGATTTTGTGTCGACATCTCCTGTTATCTTGCCTTTGACCTTAGTTATACCGACATCAATAATCACTGAATTGTTTGATATCATATCAGCCCTTATAAGACCCGCTTTTCCTACAGCGGTTACAACAATATCTGCATGTTTAGTGTGAGCTTTTAGGTCCTTGGTAAATTCATTGCATATTGTTATTGTTGCTCCTCTGGATAATAAGTAACCCGCAAGCGGTTTCCCTATAAGGTTTGAATCGTTTATGATTGTAACTTTTTTTGACTTGGACTGTATCTTTAGATTCCTTAGTACAGCAATTACAGCTTCAACTGTTGCCGGTCTTATAGCTAGAGGATCTCCTTTGATAGATTTCCCCAGATTCTCTGAAGAAAGGCCATCTACGTCTTTGATGGCTGAGATTCTATCCAACACTTTTGCTTTGTGAAATTCTTCTCTTATTGGAAGTTGTATAAAGTAGCCAGTGCAATTGGGATCTTGATTTAGGCTATTACAAGTGGCTATTATATTATCAGGATTTATGTTTCTCTTAAATGTGTGTGTGTTGATCTTGATGCCAAGCTCCTGTGCAACTTTTGTCTTTTTTGCTATGTATATTTCAGAAGCAGTATTCTTTTTGATGTATATTATATCCAGTTGTGGACAGGGCGCGCATCTCTTTAAAGATTTCTTTATTTCACGCAGCTTTTTTTTGAAAATGCGGTTGCAATTTACTACCATTATAGGCTTGATTTATGTATAAGAATGGTGTATAAGATTTTATAACAATCCGAGAATTTATTCAAAAGCTTACTTTTTACTAGTTATATATGAAAAAAGTAGTCATTGGGTTTCGAGGGAAAGAATTGATAAAGTTTGAATCAGCTAGGCAGGCAGGAATATATCTTCTTGATCTTTTATTAAAATTGGGAATTCTTGCTTTAATAGCGGGGAATCCTCTTGCGCACGAATTTATTGATGCTTCCTCAAATGAACTTGCCGGCTATACTGGTATCTATCTTGGATCGATTTTCTGCTGGGGACTTCTTTTTATAAGGTCTATTGTTGTGGGAAAGGGGGCTTTTGGAAAAACAAAGTTTGATCTAGGGTTTATGAGTGTTCTTTTTTTCCTGCTGCTTGGTGTTTTATTCGCCAAGGACAGGGTTGTAGGAGTCTTTGGAAGGTTTGGAACTTGGTCTTACAGCATCATTACCTTTCTTAGTGTTTCAGTTATCTACTACGTTACGACGATTGTGTTCAAATATTCTCGTGGAGTAAAGTGGCTGAGTCTAGGATTTATCTTATCGTTGTTAATCGGTGGTGTATATAATCTCATCTTGTTATCAAGCGATGAAAGCTCACCCTCTCTCGAATACCTGAGGTATGCTGTGGTATCAATTCCTTTAGCAATTGGGACACTATTTATTTTAAGACGCAATTACTTGAAGATAGCTTCTGGATTAGTTGTTTTTTTTAATATAGTACTAGTAGGGTTGTATTCAAATTATCTTAGAGGCGCTATGTTTATATTAAGTGTAGGTGTCTTGAGTCTCTTTGTACTCTTTTACTTCTCCTTCTGGATAAGAAATTCATCATTGATAATAAACTTTGTCAAAAAGATTGTCACAAATATCAAAAATGCAAAAAGAATACTGAGTGAAGGAAAACGCGAAGTTTTGATACTCTTGATGATGATCTTCATGGCAGGCTGGATCATGGGATTTGGAATTTTCAGCATTAGCTATTACCAGGAAAACATAGGCCCATATGTCAGCAGCTGGGTTCGGGAAGATGTGCATAAAATGCAAGGTATCCAGATGTGGCTGGTAGGCGGAAACGATCTATCAGAAGAATTCTCCTCCTTGGAAGTTTTAAATTTCCTCGGTAATTATGGTCTGCTCGGAGCAGTTTCTATGTTAATGTTGTTTTTAGCAGGGGTCTTTTATTCTGCAAAACTTACACTTAGATTATTGTACCAGGGAAGCTTTAGAAATATTATATTATTATCTGGGCTTTTTATAACTGTTACTGCTACTCTTGTAAATTTCATGATTTCTAGATTTTCACCAATGACATATCTGCTTTTTCTGGTAGTATTTAGTCTGCTCGCAATTATTGATGATATTTTTAACAAACGTGAACTTTACGCACTTGTTAAGCCCGATAAAAAGTGGGGTAAAAATCAGTTAATTTTTAAAACCGGAGTGTCAATTGCTGTTTTTGCTTTGTTTGTAGCAGGTATGCTGGGGATCCTGGATGGTCTGGACAAAGGGCTTCTTGGTTAGATTATCAGGTAAATATTCGGAATCATACATCAATCCTACATATTTGTTTCTTTCCACGTTTGTGTTATATTGAATAACAAGTTTTTAACGGGAGTATTATGCGCGGCTCAAAATTTCTGCTGATTTTCATTTTCCTTTTAACCGCAGCTCTTGGGGGAACTGCAATTTATATAGGCATTAGATTAAGCGAAGAGGGAGAAGTGACTCCGACTACGAGTGAAGCACATGATGTTGGTGGCGCTGGATATGTCATGAAGATATGCGGTGCTGATGGACAAAGTGGTGACTGTACACCTGACCAGCCTGGGCTGCCCGAGAGCGAGTGGGCTACTAGAAATACTTCCTGGTGCAAGGGTTGTTCGTGGAATACTGCATCGAAAACTGGTCAATGTGCCCCTATTGGTTGTTCTTCAACAAATGAAGTTCAGATAAATAAATGTCTTCCGGGTGATAGTCAGTATTATTCTGGAGAGTGTAAGTGCGAAAAGTATTATGAAACAGTTACGGGTACAGTGAACTTTAGTGATTATTTCAATACTCAAATTGATCCTTCTGATCCAAACGGTCTACCGAATGATTGTTATGTTATTCAGTTAGATGTCCGGTGCGACGGACATGCCAAAGACTGGGTAACATGGAAAGGATATAAATTTGGGGATGCCAACTATTGTCGCCCGACAACAACTACTACAACAACTACTACAACTACTACGACAACTACTACGACAACGACGACGACTACAACTACAACTACAACACCAACAACTACTACGACAACTACCTCCCCGCCAGCAGATACTTGTGACTGTGATATTATCCAGCGAAGTCCAAGCGGAGACAATCTATTACCTGGAACATATGTTACATATTTACTAAGTGCTGAGAATCAAGATGGGGAGACATGTATTCCTGATAATGTTGAGTGGGAGGTATCCGAAGGAAGCATGATTGAAATCGATAGAGGAGGAGATGATGGTCAGCATTGGATAATATACCGTATCCCCGATGCAGCGGAAGCCGGGTCTGATATTTGTGTGGAAGGATCGGTTAACGGGAATCCGGTGACAAGCGGCTGCAGTGACTGCTTTACTGTCGGCCAGCAAGAATTTCCAGCTTACTCGGCTGTAAAGACTAGTGAAATAGAATGTATAAATAACAATACAGCAGCGCGAGTGACGTATACGATACACGTAAGGAACGTATCGGATGTAGAAGGAGTGATAGAGTATGTAGAAGATACGTATGATTCGAGATTCCAATCCAGCTGGATAAGCAACATAACACCAACGCCGGACTCACACAATGGGAATGTGATAAGGTGGGATAATAACAATGGAGGGTATACATTAGCAGCAAATGACGGGGCGAGCGGAGGAGAAGATGAGATAGAGTTCAGCTACATAGTAACAGTACCATCAGAGTATTTTGGTACATATGAGAATGGGGAGTTTGAGCCAT
>JAQVGX010000071.1 GCA_028696515.1 Candidatus Dojkabacteria bacterium
ATTGAGAATTCCATTGGCATTATCATCATCCTGGCCATGGCGCGTTAGATATATGTGCAACATTTCTAAAGATATAATAACTATCTATTGCCCCATATATCCACAATATAACTCTGCAATATATAGTATATAAGATCCACTGAATTTTTCAAGAATTTTCAGAAATGCACGAAACATCTACATGTTAGAAAAGAAAAACACAATGAGGAATTTCCTGAATCAAATGTAGGAAGTCATATTTGTTTATATTTCTAGATCAATGATTTGATCTCTTCCCCGATATCTTCGTTGAATCCTGAGTAAGCCTTATCCCCTATAAATATAATTGGATAGTAGCCGAAACCTGCCGACTCGCCTTCGCTCACTTCAAAATCTGATTTATAATCAGTTAACAGGCTCGTAAAGTCGCTATCATTAGTTAGATGCTCTTCGTATTCAATATTATTCGCCTCAAAGAAATCTAGAGCTTCAAGACACATGGGTCCTGCATTATTGTGAAATATAACAACCTTTTCGGCTGATGAAGTTTTAGTCGTAGAAGTAGTTGAAGCTGAATTCGACAGATCCTCAACCGAACAAGGATTTTTCACGTTTTCCTCTTCCTCGTATGGAACCAGGGGACGGATCTTCTCGGGAGTGTATGGAGCGTTTTTATTTATAGGAATTTGCCACATAGGCAGATTCTTATCTACACTTGATATCGCGTCAAGATCAACCCAGTCCACATCAGTGTTATCCCAAAACTCGTGCCATAAGTTATTCCACCTCTCTTTGTAGCCTCCAATATAGGTATGAGATACTGCAAAGAATTTATTCTCTTGAGCGGCTCTTATCAGATCCTTCAGCATATCCTCAGGGTTTCCAGCCCTTTCATAATAGCTGTAATCACACAGACTGCCGTACTTGAATTCTGGAGTATCAATATTTGAAACAGAAAGGATCTTCACATCATATTCTTCGGGCTTGTAAACAGTCATAGCAAGTTCAGTTGTACCACGAGCCAAAACATACTCAATACCCAGCTTCTCAGCGACTTTCAAAGTATTCTCATCTGATGCCATGTATCTTGAACTGATCGCCCTCACTTTCACATCCAGCATATTTTCTACATCTTTGACCATATCTGAAATAATTGCGTACTGATCATCATAGGATATATCCCATAAAGGAGCTTCAACGTATGAAGGAACAACCTCAATGTTGCCAGTAGCAACAACACTTTTTACCGTGTCGACATTCTGTTCAACAAACTCTGGAGTTACCATAAGCAAACCTTTGATGTTTCTCTGTTTCATGTCATTGACCATGTTTACCAGGCCGTCTGTCTGCTGGAATTCGATCAGAATCATCATTGCCTGTGGCTTGGAATGACTTTCTAATGTTTCTTGTTCTTCTTTGTGAGTACAGACATACTGTTTGATCAGGAAGAATTCTAGTGCAAGCAGAGCACATACACCGAAAAACACAACAAGTATCACTGGCAGTTTTTTAGTCATGTTTAATTATCAAATGAATTAAAATTTGCTAATAAAAATTGGCAAGACGATAAATTAATTAATAAATCAATTGATATCTCTAGCTTTGTATTCGTACAATTCAATTTCAGACCTAGGTGAATCACTCTTTACGAATGTTTGATTTGTGGCCAGCAATTATCAATTCAACTATTTCAGCAACGAACAGCTGTTGGGTCTAAGAATTTACTGCCAAAAATTCATTTCAGCCTTTATTGAAATATACATCATGAAAAAGCTCCGGTCAAGAGAATATATAATTCTGGTTATGACTTCTGCTATTTATAACTAAATAGAGTTGTAGTTCATAAACTACTCCCCTATCTCTGAATACAGTTTAACCAAATGGAATCTACTTCCTTCTCATCTTTTTTAATTTTTTATCGATCTCCATCTTGCCGAGCTTTTTAGTGCAGAAGAACCAGTCATAACACTTCATTTCAGATTTTGATTCCATTCGCTTTTTCGCTACCCCGCAAGAACCTGCTGTAGGAATGATAACATCATCACCCGGCTGCCAATCTGCAGGTAGAGCAACACTAAATGCATCTGCTGTTTGAAGTGCAACTAGCACCCGATACAACTCATCAAAGTTTCTTCCTAGACTCAGCGGATAATAGATGATTGTTCGAATTATACCCTTAGGATCGATGTAAAAAACTGCCCTGACAGCTTTTGTAGAACTTTCACCGGGTTGAATCATTCCGTATTTTTTGGCAACATCCATTTTTATATCTTCGATCAATGGAAATTTTACTTCCACATCTTTCATTCCTTTATACCGTATTTTTTCCTTTATAGTTCTTAGCCAAGCGATATGACTATACAAACCGTCGACAGACAATCCGACAAGCTGGCAGTTTAAACCTGCAAATTTCTTCTCCAGCGTAGCAAAAGTCATGAACTCTGAGGTACACACAGGGGTGAAATCAGCTGGATGGCTGAATAAAATTACCCATTTACCCTTATACTGCTCAGGAAATTTGATTTCTCCCTGAGTAGTAACAGCTGTAAAAGGTGGTGCTTTTTCGCCAATTCTTGGCATCATAACAGTATCCTCTTTTTGTTGTTCGTCCATGAAAAAAAGATAAAAATTTAAACTGTTATATTCTATCAGATTATATAGATAAACATAAGTCTAGTGTAATGCTACTGTCATCTATGTGTAATTTCCAGTTCATTAATAATGATTCTCATAAGTGATAATCAGGATGTATACCTAATGAACGTTTCAACTAGCAACTTCAAGGTTAGAGAGGTGTATGGAAAAGTCCCGAACATAGCCACGTCACGTCCAGTTACATATATATCTGCCACTAAACTCTCTTTCGTGCTTTATTTGTCCTCACAGCTTGCCTATCCAAGCACAGATTCGGTCATAATTATTCTAGCTATCGATGAGGAAAAGTCTAAGTTGTCGCCAGTTGTTTTATTCATCTCGTAATCGAAGTTATAAAAATAGAAATCAAACAAGCTAAAACGAATCATCTTAAAATCGAGGTTTGCTTTACCAAAAAAAATTGTTAATATGTATGTACAAAATATTATTTTTTGTGATTTTAAAAAATGAAAAAGCTGGTTATTGGATCTCTATTTGTTTCCATTTTATTGTTTTCCGGACTTTCATTTACCTTTATCATTAACAGAACGGAGGATAAAACTCCCGACTCTTCAGGATCATATGTAATATCTCAACTGCAGACTGAAGGGAACTGGGAAGAAATCCACCGTGCGTCATATCCTGTCAAATATACGCAAAATACTTTCCCTGTAGAAAAAAACAGCGATAATATAAAGATTCGGATCAATCAGGAACACCAGCCTTTTGGTGATATTGAGATGGTTTCACTATCTGTATGCGGCGAATTAATCAGTCCTACTTATGCCAAAAGAGTCAATACTGGCGAAAGTGTACTGGAAGATATCTTGTATGATGATTTAAATGTTATAGTAAGTCACGAGAATCCTATAGAACTTGAATGGTCAGTTTCCTCGGAGTGTGATAATCTTGAGTTGACATTGAAGGCAAACGAATATACAGCCACTGACAAGACACACTTTTCATTTCCTGATCCCAACGATTATGTTACATATGACTACCAATTATCGGGTTCTGTCAAAGTCGATGGTGAAATCGATGAGGTTGATGGTGTTTCAACACCTCAACATTCTCCCTACTGGTATCCAGCTACAGGCCATCCTGAGGGAAATGTATACTTTTATCTTAACGATGACTCTGAGTATGTTTATCTTTCTGCTGATATTGCAATAGACAACTCGGATGAATACGGTATGGACTGGATTCAAATAGATGTATACAACTCCACAGAAGGTGAAAAGCAGGAATTCCGTGTGACCGATCTCAACGATACTTATGGAAAGTGTGCATTTGGCCTAACATCGAAAGTATCATACAAGCATCAGACATGCGAGCTAAGAATTCCAAAGTCAAAAATAAATGGGGATTCCCTTGATTTTGAGTTAAAGTATTATGGAACAGGAGCACCTGTTACAGTTCAAATAACAGATATCAGCCCTGCTACTATATATCCATACAATACAGTAGTTTCAACTGCCACGATCACTTCTCCAGGATATACCGTAACAAGTGCCCAGTATCAAATAGCAAAAGTAGATGGAGGTGATATTGTAGACTCTGGGGCTTGTAGTGCCCAAGACGGAGCATTCGATGAGTTAACAGAAACTGCTGTGTGCTCAACAAGTACTGTGCCCATAGACTTTGAGATCACCGGCTATCGCTTTAGAGTTATAGGTACTGATAATCAACCAACAAACGGACAAGATGATGAAAATTTTTACATCACAGAAGACGAAGGCTATCCTACCATAGAACTTGATGAAGAGATTCCCGATTTTCTTTATGATAATACGCCGACCTTTACTGGAACCGCTACGGATGCAGAAGGTACTCCGGTAGATGGAATTTACTTTTGTTGGGCTGGAGAAGAAAGTGACTGTACAGAATGTGCTGCTGATGACGGGACATTTGATGAGGCTGAGGAAGCTTTTACTTGCACGGTTGAAGACGAGGAGGCATTACCTGATGGTGAATATGAGATGGGGTTTGCTACCGAGGATTTATTTGGTAATGAAAGCGATTTGCTTGAATATAATGAAAAAGTTCTTTTAGCAAATGACGAAGATCCTCCTTCAATAGATGTTGACACCTTGCCCCAGGATTCAACTACTGATACAACCCCTACTTTTACCGGGACAGCAACAGATGAAGCTACAACTATAGCTAATGTTTACTTTCAGGTTGATTCAATCGAAGGTTCTTGGCTTCCTTGTACTCCTGTTGATGGAGCTTTTGATGAATCAGAAGAAGAATTCACTTGCAGCTTGAATGGTTCTCTGATAGTAGGACCACACACAATCTATTTCCGAAGTGTTGATGCAGCAGGAAATTCAACAGAGATTGGTTCAGAAGAATTTTACATTTTCAACGTTACTGAGGAAGGGAATGAACTGATTGAAACAGGCAGCTCAACGTTTTTGTTTGTACAAATTGCACTTATAGCTTTAGGAATGTCTATCTTCGTATTCAAGAAATTAAGCCACAAACAATTCGATTCTATTGATAAATAACTTTATCGACAACACTGTTTCGCTGAAAGAACCAAAAGCAGAGATAATTCTGATATTGATCGGCCAGAGAAACTTTAAACAGGAGTTTTCGGACCAGGGAAACGGGTCTTGAAGCAACATTCGGTTTAAAGCGGGGTGCATGGGACAAGGTTAGAACTTATTTCATTATGAACCTTAAGGTCAAAATAACTCCTCCACATATCTCGTTTGTTCTCCCAGCTAAAGCCAAGTCGTTTTTACTTAAACTTGCTATTTAATTGTTTTTAGTTCAATTCGAATAGCATGGCAATATCTATATAATTTAAAGTTATTATTGCCCGATAAAACAAACAAAGTGGCGATTTGCCACCCTGTTTATTTTTATGTTCTAAGACTAAAACTCTTTTGATGCACAGTTCAACGAAGAAGAACGGAACTCTATCTTTTTAATATTCAACTTGTCTTTCAATAACTCATAGAATACTGTACAGAACCATTCGCATGTAGAAGGACCTTTGCTCACAGATACTCTGCTTTCAGGAAACGATTTTATCAGCTCATGGTTGAGAGCTTTTGCGGGTGTCCCAAATCTTTTTGTTGTACCCTTCATTCCTGTTTTCTCATATCCTTGCAAAACTAAATCAAGCAATGGATCACCCTCTTGAAATATGGTCGCATGGTGAAAGTTGTCCGCTACTGCCCATGCTAATTTTTGTGCCTCTTTTACTGGGTAAGCATAATTGTGTTCATCTAACTCCCCTTCTACTTCGATCGTTACTAATCCCGAATGTCCATGGAGATAACTTGCCTCTCCTGGATAATTCATAAATCTGTGTGCATATTGGAAATCCAATTTCACAATTGATCTGTATTTGTCGTTTTTCATAATTAAATTCCTTAAATTAGTTTAAATATTACTTAATTATACTTCTTAAATTGAGAATATATTTAATGTTTAGACGTGTTTTTACTTAATATATACCTCCTTTCAATTATTTAATGATTATTTTCGACTGTTATTAACCTTTTTACAATCTTGGCAAATTCCATCTAAAACTATTTTCTGCCCTAATACTTGGTGTTTATTTGTAATGCTTTCAGGCAATTTAATCCTATCGTATTCTTTGTTTGTAAAATCAATAATCCTATTGCACTTTACACAGTGAAAGTGGTGATGTGGTTCTGTCTTCGGGTCGTATCTCTTTGCTCCGCCCTTTCCTTCGGCGATTTTAACAACTCCGCTTTGGGCAAAAGCAATTAAGGTTCGATTTACAGTGTCAAATGAAATATTGGGCAGTTTATGCTTAATTTTTTGATAAATAGCGTCGGCTGTAGGGTGATCATGATTATCTGTGAGTTCGCCTAAAATAGCCACTCTTTGGGGAGTGATTTTTAGCTTAGCTTTCTTTAATTTCTGCACTATTATTTTCATTTTGCTACTACTATAGCCCATACCAATTACTATATAGGAGTGATTCTTATTTGTCAAGAAAGAATTTGTATATTTGATAATAATTCTCATTTAAGAAAACTGATATCATTCGAACCTGAAAATGTGTTCACTTGAAAGCATTTTGTGTTTAATACCGTAATATAGTATTTAATAACTTCGAACTCTGGCTCGAACGTATTAACTAGATTTAACAAGGTTTTTTGGAAGATTTTTGATAAAAGTATCATACCACGGAGAGGGTGGTCACTTATTCGGAACTTGATACTCGATACACAAAGTCGATTCAGAAGACTTGAAACACCATTTGAACTTGAAGTTTTTAATCGAAAAGAAATATTCTAGAAAGACCTGCCACCCTATTTCTTTCCTTCATAAGTATGAGGCAGAGACCTGAAAATACTGTTACAACTCCAACGACAAGAACACCACGGATATCCTGCCCTGTCTCTGGAAGCGTCAGCAATGCACCAGCAAAATCAATCCATCCAAGATCCTCTGACCAGCCATAGCCTGATAATGTGCCGCTTTCTGAATCCCAAACTACGTTGCTATTGTAGTTAGTAAAATCTACATGACCTCCGGTATTTAACGCATATGCAAGTCCTGATACAGAACCATTATCAAGATCAACTTCTACAGAATCCGCTTCGCCGTTGTTTAAGAAATCGATCCAGCCAAGATCCTCAGACCACACATAGCCCGACACAGCTCCCGTCTCAGGATCGACGACTGCATTGCTGTTGTAATTATCGAAGTCTATCTCTCCGCCAGTGTTTACTACTCCCGCTGTACCACTGACAGGTTCTGATGTAGCTGCAGACACTAGTACTGGTGCAAGAAGTATGCTGAGCAACACAGAGACAGTGATAATAACCAGTTTTTGTTTCAAAATATGTTTCATAATAATCAGTTTAATAGTAGCATAATTCATTAAAAAATCAAACTTTTCTGTTTTCAGATTATGTTTTCAAAAGAAGATCTACTCAAAGCATACCTTTCCTGTAGAAAGAACAAGCGTAACACTATCAATGCTCTAAAATTTGAGATGAACTTTGAGTCAATTATTCTGGAACTGTTTGAGGAACTGAAAAACAGAACATACAACCCTGGTAGATCTATCTGTTTTGTAGTTACCTATCCCAAATTGAGAGAAGTATTTGCGGCTGACTTTCGAGACAGGGTGATACACCACCTGCTCGTATCACACCTTGAGCCTCATTTTGAAAAACGCTTCATCAATGCTTCATTTGCGTGCAGGAAAAACAAGGGGCTTCTGACAGCCACAACATGCCTAAAAAGATCGATACGATCCATAACAAGAAATTACACTCAAAAAGCTTTCTATGGTCAATTCGATGTCAGAAGTTTTTTTACATCAATTAACCGATCAATTTTGAAGCAGATTATTACCAAAGAAATCATGGATCATTTCCTAAATCATAAGAAAGACAATCTGATATGGCTGACGCACGTTATTCTGGATCACAATCCTATCGACAATTTTTACTTCAAAGGGGACCCGAAACTTTTAAAACAGATACCGCCGCACAAAACGCTCTTCAAAGCCGGTAAAAACAAAGGTCTTCCTATCGGTAACCTGACATCTCAATTTTTCGCCAATGTGTACTTGAACGAGCTTGATCAATATGTAAAACGTGAATTGAGAATCAGGCACTATGTTCGATACGTTGATGATTTCGTTATTCTTTCAAACGATCTCGATGAGATAAAAGAATGGCGGAAAAGAATCGATTCCTTTCTACGAAAAAGACTCTGTCTGACACTTCATCCGAACAAGGATAAATACAATTCTGTCTATTCGGGCATAGATTTTGTGGGATATATTGTAAAGCCAAGATACACTCTTGCTCGAAAACGTATGGTTCAAAATCTCAAAACCAAGCTTCACTATTTCAACCAAGGTAAGTTACTGGTTTCGCAAAATCAGAAGCTGCAAGTACTGCCGCTATCTACTCCTCCGACCAAGCAAGAACTTGAAAAGATGCTGGCGATGGTAAATTCATACTACGGACACTTCAAGCATGCAAACTGCTACAATCTTCGGAGGGATCTTTTTGAAAACCATTTCGAGAATCTCAAGGAACATCTGAAACCAATTGATGACAATTTCTCATATTTTACTTTAGCAAAGAAA
>JAQVGX010000072.1 GCA_028696515.1 Candidatus Dojkabacteria bacterium
TTTAGATCGTAACAAATTTTATATAGGGATTCTAGTGAGAAGATAGGTTTTGATTTACTCATCGGAAGTTTATCTTAAATATTAATATCAACCGGGGCTGTGACTGATATTATCAAAAATAGCTCCAAAGGTGAAATCTGGCCGATAGAAATTTTCCAATTCTGCTTTTAATAAATATTAAATGGATATATAATCCCTTTTTAAATTTTATAAGAAATAAATTGAAGAAAGGCGCCATTATTTTGATCATGCTAGCAATTTCTGAAAGTATATTCGGGGCCTGCATAATAGTGCTCGGAAAGGTTGCTCTAAAGGAAATCCCTCAGTTCAGCTACATATTTCTCAGGTTCCTACTGGGTTCTATTACAATTCTTCCTTTTTATCTTAGAGAAAAGCCAAGGGTGGGACTGAGCATTGTAAAAGTCATGTTCCTGTCAATTCTTAGTACTGTGAATGTATTTACCTTTGTTATCGGAATAAAACATACAACTGCAAACTCTGCTGGACTTCTATTTACCTTGCTTCCGATAGTAGTAGCAGTACTTTCAGTTATTATAATCAAAGAAACGGTAACGCCTAGAACAGTCTTAGGAATACTTTTAGGATTTTTTGGGGAGTTGCTAGCAGCAATTATTCATGCAAATTCTGACGGGTTAGATCTGATGGCGGGGTTTGTGGGGAACCTGATAATCTTGATGGGAATAGTTTCCTTTGCCTTCTATACAGTACTTTCTAAGAATTTCCAGAAGAAACATACTTCTATAGAACTCACAACTTGGTTTGTCTTTACCACGACAGTAGTATTTGCCATTCCTGCCATATCTGAAAATTTAGCAAGTGGAGGCTGGTGGCATTACATTTCGCTGAAGGGAATTTTTGCGATTTCGGTAACGGGGATTATAGGTGCTGCACTATATTACATTCTCTATCAATACCTCATTAGGAATGCCTCTCCAACCGTTGCTTCTATGACGCAATATCTTCAACCGTTTGGAGTCTTCCTTCTTTCAAGCCTTTTCATCGGGGAAAATATCACGGCAGTGTTATTGATCGGAGCTGTTTTATCTCTTGTTGGTGTTTGGATAACTGCAAACTCCAACGGGAAAAAATAGGTGTATAGTTATGATCAGTTTTTTGTAGATAGAGTCTTGCAGAAGTCGAATAGTTCAGATTCGAGTTTTTTAAGCTCTTGTTGCCTGCCGGATTTGAAACTCTTAAAGGCCTTGTAGAACTTAAGAACTTTAGCCCTTCCATTTTTGGGGAAGAGAACTGCGACCGGATTATATTCACCTCCTACTATACCAAACTTGTTTCGTTTGGACTTGGCCCAGTTAGTTATCTGTACTCCTGTCCAGGCCTTATATATTTCAAGAACTCTGCTTTTACTGTCCAGCAAGTCCTTTCTTTTTGACCAATTGACGAGAATAGCCCGTTCTTTTATTCTGGGCAATATCCCTCTCTCGATATAGTCTTTCCAATTGGGGCTTTCTGAATATACGAAAAGTATGTGTTTGCCCTTTCTGAACCAGTGCCTCTTTACATATCCAAAAGTTTTTGACTGTTTATATTTATCTGAAATAAAAGTTCCTACTAGCCACACTATTACGAGAGGAAGAAGAATAATGAATATCGGAACAAAGAATAGAGTGCGAATTTTGTTGTTTTGAGTATGTGGTTTTTTCATAGGAGTTCTTTGATTTGATTTGACAAATCGGTCGTATTGCTAAATTCTATAGTTTTGTCTGCTAGTCCTCTGAGAAAACGATAGGCTTCTGGGGAAAGAGATTTGTTGATTGCCAGATAGACTCTTTTTCCTTTGGCCTTTGCGTATCCTATTTCTATCGATAACCCTTCACTTATCCCGGGGGAATCAACATAAGCAAAAATAGCATCACATTCTCTGAGGTTTTCCAGTGCTCCCAGAATAATCTGCTTTCCTGATTGTGTTATTTTATCCCAGCCTTGAACATCTCTTCGATATATAAATGTTTTGTAGCCTTTGCTTTCTAACGTTTGGGAAATCCATTCTAATATATGCTGGAGCCTTTTTTCATCTTTTCCTGCGTGTTTGTAAGCGATAAAGATTTTTTTCATGAGGAAAAATAACAAAAGTCTGTATTATTATAACAGAAAATCGAAGTAGATCTGATATGGCGGAGAGGGAGGGATTCGAACCCTCGGTACAGATTATTATCCGTACGACGGTTTAGCAAACCGTTGCTTTCAGCCACTCAGCCACCTCTCCATTTATTATCTTTTTAAATGCATTTCCTCCTTTGTACGACTTCATCTTCTTCTCGTAAACGTACGCTTTTCCTGCATCTTTAAACTCTCTATAACAAACTACCTCCCAGGGAACTCCACATCTAGTTGATTTGTTTTCTCCCCTGTTATGACATCTTAGTCGCTTGCCAATGTTTTTTGTACATCCAATATAGAATCTTCTAGTTTCTTGACTTCGTAGTATGTAAACGTAGTAACTCATATATTTTTACGTTGCTTTCAGCTTCACCCCGCCCTGGCGGGGCAAGCTCAGCCACCTCTCCATTTCTCGAAATACGATATACGGATTTCGAAGCTTGAACAACAAGCTTTATGAGTATAACAAAACACGATGTAATTCTCAATCTATTGTACATTTAAGGATTCACGAGCTATCCTCACACATCCCCGCACCGGTCTCACGTTCTCAGAGTAGAGAACATTTAATTTTGGCAGAAATTGTTTAACTTCGGCTATAACATTCTTCCTTATATATTCAAGTTTCCAAAAGCCGCCTGAAAGAACAAGGTCGTATTCTTCGCCTAAATCATCTCTATACTTTTCTATATAACTGGCTATTTTATATACCCATCTATCAATTACCAGATCTAAGTATATGTCTGTTTCACCAATTACTTTGCTATCATTCTCTAATTTTCCAAAGGCGTTTGACAGTTTCAGTACCTCGGGTAATGTATCTTTTTGCAAAAGGTTGGACTCATTTAAGATTTTGCTGTTCTCAAATTGTTCTTCTAAAAAGTCTTTCAGATGAAGTTTTGAATCTAAATGTCCTTTCTGCAACTGTTTCACCAGCATGTATCCGAAGTCTCTTCCTCCGAAAGCCGGCCCGTCGAAAAAGAAGGTTCCTCGGGTGGAGAAGCTTGCTATTGAAGACCCTGAGCCTGCTATGGCAAGTAAGCCATGTTTATGTTTCGAAACGGCGCGGAAACTCGAATAGAGATCTCCAGCCAGGGTGAATTTCGGTAGAAACTGAGATATAAAAGTCTCGATTTCTGAGTTGTGCTTGCTGTCGCCAAAACAGCCGCTGATTCCCAAGTAGGCATACGCAATATTTTGTAGGTGATCATTCCCAAGTTTCCCGAACCCTTTTCGAAGCACCTGTTCCGTTTGATGTACTCCGCAGTGCCAAGGATTTATTCCTCTGTTGATGGTGAAAGTGAGAATATCTTTTCCGCTCAGATCAGTAAGCAGAAATTCAGTATTGCTTGCTCCACCATTTACGCCGAGTAATAAACTCTTCATATATCGATTAATTAAGTTAGGTGAGAGCATTATTTCACTTTAGCTATGGAATGACAATAATTATTCTAAACTCTAATTTCGAAATACCAAACAAATCCTCATTTCATAAGTCGTATTTCGAGACTGCTCAGAACCTCACTTATTTAAGGTTTAGTTAGGCTCTTTGGGTTGTTGCAAACAGAATAATACTTAATTGACAATTTACAGCTTTAAAGTTAATATAATCACGTTACATTAAACCTGTCCATATGCAAAAGAAATCGGTAAACCTTCTTCAACAGCGTGGAGCGCCTCCTACACTTTGGGAGAGACTGTATGAATGGATGACAAATACATGCCGGATAATTGTTGTTTTTACGGAGGTCTTGGTCCTAGGAGCTTTCGGATGGAGATTTTGGCTTGACAGGACCTTAAATGATCTGAACGATGACATAGAGCGGAAAGGAGAGGTACTCAAAAGTCTAAGCGAACAGGAAAGGGAAATTCGTACTATACAAACGAAAATAGATACCTATAGGACACTGTGGAATGCAGGCTCAAATTTTAATGTTGTTTTTAAGGAATTGAATAGGTATATTCCAAGCGGTGTAGACGAATTGTCTGTTAGTATCTATTCAACTAGAGACTCCCGTACTCTAACAGTATCTGGAGAGGTTGAAAGAGAGAAAATTGATAAAATGGAAAACAGTTTGAAAGATTCAAATTCTTTTACAGACGTAGTTGTTTCTTCAATTGAAAGAAAGACAGGAGGGGGAGATAACTCGAGATATGCCTTTACTATTGAAGCACAGATTTTACTTAATCAGGCACGATTGCCTTTAAGCAGTTATGCAAATCTCTAATCCAAGCTTAACGGAGCTGTTTAAAACTCCGCGACGTAAAACATACACATTAGCTGGTTTTACTGCCATAACTGTTGGACTTTTTGCTTTTTTTGCTCTTCGGCCGACATTTGTAAAAATAGCTGATCTCAATGCCGAGATTAAGGACAAGAAAGAATTCCTTGTGAAGATAGATGACAAACTTACTACCGTTAACGATCTGATTCAGCAGAAACAGTCAGTTTCACAAGAACTTGTTTACTTTGACAAAGCTCTTCCAGAAGATAAGAAAGCTGGTTTTTTAGTTGCTAACCTGGCTGAAATAGCTGAAAAATACGATATTCTATTAGTTTCTGTCGAATCCAAAGCCGTTGAATCTGATAAGCAGGTCTCTATGAGCATTGATATCCCGCCAGGTATTCTTTTGGAAAGTGTAAATGTATCATTGGAGGGAGAAATTGATAGTATTGAAAAATATCTTGAGCATTTGGAGTTGTTTCCGAGAATTCTCGATGTGGTGAGTATTTCGTATAGGAAGAATGATCCGGGGCTTATGGATGAAGGTCAGGGGAAATTCTATCCTTATGTAGCTGACCTTTCGTTTAATGTGTTTCACTGGGACCCAAATGCGGAACTGGTTTTTGAAGAATCAACAGAACCAAATCCTGAAGATGAGCTGGTCCCTCAGGAATAAGGTATAACCTTTTTATTGTATAAAAAAGATGTCAAAAAAATGGGCTATTGTAATATTTGTTTCTGTACTGACGGTTATCATATGGTCTGGCTGGGAGGTTTATAAGGCATTTTCTACAAAGAAAGATGTTGGAGAATATGAGGCCTATGTTACGTATATAAATCCGCAGATCGATACAGATCTTGTGAAAAAGGTAAACGAGTTGCAAAGTAAAGTACTTGTCAAAGAGTCTGAGATCGAACCCCCAAGAAGCTCTGAGTAATCTTTTTCTGGAGCATAAAAAGTATTTGACAATCAGGGGTTTTTGTGGTATTGTAAATGACGTTTTTTGGGCCCTATTCTAAAAAAGTCAAACTTGATTATTATCAAATCTCAAAAAAATCAATAACAAGACTGTATAGTACGTACATCCGCATTGTACGTACTTTTTATGCTCCTACAATATTTAGTGTTTAAATCAATATAAAGTTATGGCAAAAAAAAGATTAAACCTATCAAACTTCGAGCTCAAGGATTTCCCTATCAATTTAATCGAACCTCAGACACGTTCATACAAAAGCTTTCTCGACGAAGGTTTAAAAGAGCTGTTTAAGGAAATTTCTCCGATCGAAGATTATACCGGCGAATCATGGATTATGGAGTTTGGTGATGTTCGCCTTGGTGACCCGAAGTATAGTGCAAAAGAAGCAAAGCTATTAGGGCTGTCATTTGATGCTCCTTTATATGTTAAAGCAAAGTTGATCAATAAGAAATCAGGAGAAATAAAGGAACAAGAATTGTTTGTGGCTGATCTGCCTCTTATGACAAGAAGAGGCAGTTTTGTTGTAAACGGAAATGAAAGGGTTGTTGTTATGCAGCTTGTTCGGGCAGAGGGGGTTCTCTTTGTACGCCCTAAGTTGAATCAGAAAAAAGATTTGTTTATTGTTAAACTTATCCCTCAGCGAGGCAAGTGGCTGGATTTTGAAGTCAATCGCTACGGAGTTATGTCTGTACAGCTTGTGAATAAACGTCCAAAAATTTTGCTGACGACACTTCTACGTGCTCTTGGCTATTCAAGCAATGACGAGATTCGTGAGTTGTTTAAAGACGTTGATACTGGGGAGGAAGTAAAATATGTGGAGGAAACTCTGCAAGCTGATACAACAAGAACTAGAGAAGAAGCTTTAATAGATATTTATTCCAAACTCCGTCCAGAGGACTCAATCAATCTTGATGGAGCGAAAACTTTATTAAATAACGTATTTTTTAATCCAAGACGGTTCTATCTTGGTCGTGTCGGGAGACATCAGTTAAACAAAAAGATCGGAACTGAATTGGATCTTAAAGAGGATAACTACTTGCTAAAAAAAGAAGATCTTGTAGCGGTCATTAGAGCCCTTATCCAGGTAAACAATGGCCAGGTTAAGCCAGATGATATAGACCATTTGGCTAATCGAAGAGTAAGGGGACCTGGGGAACTTGTATCTGAAAGTATTCGAGAAGGAATGTTGCAGATGGAGAAGAATATTAGAGACCGGATGAGTACTTACGGTGCTGATGAACTAATCACGCCCTCCAGGCTGGTAAACACGAGGCCTGTTGTTGGGGCATTGAATCACTTCTTTGGTAGCAGTAGTTTGTCTAGGTATATGGATCAGGAGAACGTTTTAAGTGAATTGGAAATAAAGAGAAGGATCACATCTGGGGGAGAAGGTGGGCTTACGAAACAAAGTGCAACCTTTTCAGTCCGTGACGTGCATAGCTCACACTATTCAAGATTCTGTCCTGTGGAAACTCCTGAGGGGCCTATGATAGGCATCGTTTCTCATATGTCAATTTATGCACGAATTAATGAATTTGGCTTTTTAGAAGCTCCTTATAAGAAGGTGGCAAAGGAAGTCAAAGGTACAAAAATGGAGCTTGTAGGAAGGATCTTAGATGAAAAGATTGCAGAAAAAGGGATAAAGTTCTCGATCGGCCAGAAGATAAGCGAAAAAGATGCAGAAAAAATTGCAAAATTGGAAAAGAGGGTCATAAAAGTAAAGCCATTTATCACAGACGAGATAGTATACTTGGGACCCGATGAAGAGGCGGAGTATAAGATAGGATCGAAAGGAGTTTCTTCAGATGAGGATGAAAATGTAACAGAATCAGTTATCTTTGTTCGTTCCGAGGGAGGGTTTAAAAGTACATCTTCCCTGGAGGTTGATTTTGTTGATGTCAATCCAGGACAGATCTCAGGCTTGGGCCTTGCACTGATCCCTTATGCTGCTCATGATGATCCGACTAGAACTTTGATGGGATCAAACATGCAGAGGCAGGCAGTACCACTTCTGAGTCCTGAAACACCAATTGTAGGAACTGGTTATGAAGGTCTTGTAGCGAAGTCTTCTCGAAGGGCAGTTTTTTCCGAGGAAGATTGCAAAGTCACTTCAGTTGACGCATCGATTATAGAAGTTGCAATAAAAGGCGGAAAAAAGAAAAAGAAATACAGACTGGACAAGTTTCTGAGAACAAACCAGAATACTTGTTTCAATCAGACACCAAGAGTACGGATAGGTGATAGTATAAAAGCAGGGGGGCTTCTAGCGGATGGCCCTTCTATGGATCATGGAGAACTTGCATTGGGAAGAAATATCACAGCTGCTTATATGGTCTACGAGGGGTATAACTTTGAGGATGCTCTGATTGTCTCTGAAAGGCTGGTGAAGGACGATGTTATGACTTCAGTTCATATTAGCGAGTACATAAGAGATATTCGGGAAACTCAGCTTGGTCCCGAACAGATAACTACTGATATTCCAAACGTGAGTACATATGCGCTTAGAAATCTAAATGAAGATGGTATTGTAAGGGTTGGGGCAAGAGTGGAACCTAGGGATATTCTTGTTGGGATCATCGCTCCGAAGGGAGAAACGGAACTGACTGCTGAGGAGAAACTTTTGAGAGCAATATTTGGTGAATATGCACGTGATGTCAGGGATAACTCCTTGAGATTACCTCATGGAGAAAAGGGAATAGTGATAGATACACAGGTGTTAGATAAGGAGAAAGGAGCTAAGCTCTCTCCCGGGGTTCTGAAGCAGGTCAAGGTCTGGGTCGCACGGACACATAAAATCTCTATTGGAGATAAATTAACCGGAAGGCATGGAGATAAGGGATGTATAAGCAGAGTTCTTCCTGAAGAGGATATGCCCTATCTTGCAGATGGAACTCCGATAGATATTATTCTTTCTTCACCGCTTTTCATCAAGAGAATGAACCTAGGTCAGCTCATGGAAACTCATGTCGGTCGACTAGCTGAACAGTTAGGTATTCGTGTAGCAGTACCTATTTTCGCAGATGTTGATGACTCAAAGGTGACTGAACTTGCCAAGGAAAAAGGTATAGAACTAGGTAACAAATTAGATCTTTATGATGGAAGGACCGGCAAAAAGTTCCCGGAAAAGATAGTTGTTGGGCCGAGATATATGTTGAAATTGAAGCACTAGGCGGATGACAAATTACATGCAAGGTCAACTGGTCCTTATACTATGGTGACACAACAGCCTCTTGGAGGGAAGGCACAATTTGGCGGCCAGAGATTTGGAGAAATGGAAGTTTGGGCACTTGAAGCACATAATGCACCAAACGTGC
>JAQVGX010000073.1 GCA_028696515.1 Candidatus Dojkabacteria bacterium
CAGTTTCAGAGTCAAGAGTTACTGGAATGTCGTAGTATTCATATGCTCCGATATCGTAGGCGGAGCCTTGGGGACGGGGGATGCCGATGATGTCGTCGGTTACTTCGGAAAGGGTCGCGCCTGCGTCTATAGCAGGAGATGACGGTTGAAGACGAAAATCACTAGAATCATCAAAGAAAACTGGAGAGGTATTTATATCATTAGATCCAGCAGTTAATCCTTCATAATTTAATATATTGCCGTAGACTAGATTGTAATTAGTGTCAACAGTAGAGGAACTTACATTCCAGACGTGTTGTCCCTTATCAAATCTGAATATGATATTATTTCTCATAGAAAATATACCCTGTGTAGTCCCAACAAGCAAAAAGGACGTCCCCGTTGAAGATCCAGATATTTGTCCAACAATCGAATTATTGAAAAGCTCAACACTGTTGGCACCACTCGCATTAAAAAAAATAAGTACAATCCCATTCTTTGAAGTATAAATCATATTATTATTAATGGAATAATTGACCGGAGTTGTTAACTGGTAGTCTCCATGTATTCCTTCTGAAGAATTATAAATATGGTTTTCAAAAAAATATAATTCCTCAACATCGCCTAGAAAAACTGAGAATTGACTCCCCGAAATTGTATTTTCAGATATCTCAAAAGTTGTAAATGGACCTCCTCCAGCAACAGGATACAATGTAATCCCATAATAATTATTCGTGAAAGTATTTCCAACAATAACAGCACTTGTAGGTGACATTGAATATGAATATACCGCGCCCCAAGTTCCATTAAATGTATTATTTATTATTTGAATATTCTCTGAACTAAAGCGAATCCCATACTGGTAAGTGTCACTGTCATTATTGATTACAAATCCATTAAGAGTAATATAATCAAATCCAAATGAGCTAAATCCGGAATCTACAGGAACTGCATCAATAATTGGAGCCCCGGTACCGGGCCAAGTGCGGAAGGTAACAGGATTCCCGGTAGTTCCTCCGGATTTAATACAAACAACTGATAGATATCCAGAACAGTCATTCGAATCTGTATAAGTATTTCCTCCTCTCACATTCACCGTGTCCCCAGGCCCAACAACATCAGCAGCTTCCTGGATGGTTCTGAATGCTGTTGATGGTGTTTTTCCGTCCCCGCTTGAAGCTACACTTCCGTCAACATAACAGTTGCCTTCTGGATTGCCGTCGCAGTAGGTCGCTGCCCTTGCTTCTTGACGAAAAATGATCAAAAAGAAAAGCAAGATCAGCGCAAATACAACAGAGTATACCAGATATAACCTGAGTTTTCTAAAGTATAACATGTACACAAGCTTGCTAATGTCTTATTCAGACTAACATATTCCCAATTCTGTGTCTATAGCCTATAGGGTAAATGATTCATTTATGTTCATTTATTTGTTAGAATAATATAATTTCAAAAATAACAATGTCATACTACAAACAATCTTTGGGTAAAACATTTAGAATATTTAAATCTTCTGAAGACGGACTTTCCTCCAATGAGTCAATGATAAGACTCAAAACATACGGACCGAATAAGATAAAGGCTAAAAAGAAAACATCCCCATTTATTATATTTATTCATCAATTCAAGTCTCCACTCGTATATATCCTTGTTGCAGCAGGTTTGATCTCACTACTTCTCGGAGATTCATTAGATGCCATGATCATAAGCTTTGCTATATTTGTAGACGTCATAGTCGGTTTCATACAAGAATATAGAGCTTCTAATACACTTGAAACTCTTCTTGGACAAACAGTTTTTCACACAACAGTTATTCGTGATGGAAGAAAACATCTCATAAGCGTAGGAGAAATAGTTCCTGGGGATGTACTAATAGTCAATACCGGCGATAAAGTACCGGCTGATTTGAAAATAATCGAATCAAAAAATCTAGAGGTCGATGAATCGGCACTTACAGGCGAGTCGCATCCGCAAAAAAAATCAACCGGGATTATCTCCGGATACAGAATTCTTGCCGAGAGGACTAACATGCTCTATGCAGGAACAAACGTAGTGAACGGATCTTGCAAGGCTCTAGTTGTCCAGACAGGTAACAATACAGAATTAGGTAAAATCACAGCGATGGTTCATGCTCATATAGAAGAGAAAACACTCATTCAAAAGGAAATTGAAAGATTATCAAAATTCATCGGATTTTCTCTTGTAACTGTTATTGGTATCATTTTTGCTATCGGTATGATCCGAACCCATGATCTGGCAGAGATGTTCACAGAATCAGTCGCCTTAGCCGTTTCAGCCCTTCCGGAAGGGCTTCCCGTGTCAATAACCATAATATTTGCAATAGGAATGCAGAAAATTCTAAAAAGGAAAGGGCTTATAAGAAACTTACTTGGTACAGAAACTCTTGGAAGAACAGAAGTCCTATGCATAGATAAAACAGGTACACTTACAAAGGGAAAGATGAATGTAAACAAGCTTGTTTTTGCTGATAAAACTGTAGAAGTAGACGGAATGGCTGTTCTAGAGTCACACAATACTTTCGAAATACTAAAGGCTGCTGCTATTTGTACTCAGGCTTTTCAAGAAGAAACAAATTCTGAAACGAAATACCGAGGAAATCCTACAGACATTGCTCTTCTAAAGTTTTCAAATAAATTCAATGTAAATATCGAAACGATAGAGAAGCAGAACAAGGTGCTTGACAGATTTCCTTTCGATCCAACCAAAAAACTGAGTGCTGCTTTACTTAACACTAAAGGAACAAATCGGCTCTACATCATCGGATCTCCTGAAAAGCTGATAGACAGAAGTGAGTATATCTCATTCTATAGCAACGAAATAGATCACAGAAAACTTAAAGATAATGAATTCAAAAATCTTCATAGAAAGAACGAAACACTTAGTTCAAAAGGATATAGAGTACTTGGAGTTGCATATAAAGATACAAATAAAAGAACTATAAACCAACAGAACTTTCAAGATCTTACCTTTCTTGGGTTTGCAGTTATTTCTGATCCTTTGCGTGAAAGTGCAAAAGAAGCAGTAAAGCAGACACAAAAAGCAGGACTTCGGCTAGTCATAGTAACTGGAGACCAAGAAAAAACAGCAGTCAATATTGCCGGTCAGGTTGAAATTCCTCATGGAAAGGAGAACATCATCAATGGTGAGAGGCTGTCGAAAATGTCGGATTCACAACTTGATTCAGTTATAGAAAAAATACATATGTTTGTGCGCGTTTCTCCTCATGACAAGGTGCGTATCGTAAAATCATGGCAAAGACGGGATAAGGTAGTCGCGATGACAGGTGACGGCATCAATGACGCCCCTGCACTGCATTTAGCTGATATCGGAGTAGCTTTAGGTTCTGGAACTGATGTCGCAAAAGAAAGTGCTGATTTAGTTCTCATGGATGATAATTTAAAAACTATCATCAATACGGTAAAAGAGGGTAGAGGTATACTGGACAATATAAAAAAAGTAGCTATTTATCTGTTATCAGACAGCTTCGCCGGTATCATGGTAGTAGGAATTTCGATATTTCTCGGATTACCGCTTCCAATTCTCGCAGCACAGATACTGTGGGTCAATCTTATAGAAGACGGTCTTCCGGACATAGCACTTTCTATGGAACCGCTCGAGAAGAATTTATTGAATATGCCCCCAAAGTTTTTCAAGAAACCAATTATAGACAACGAGTTCAAGGTATTTACTATCTTACTGGGCTTCTTCAATGGCATTGTACTTGTCGGTCTTTTTCTCTACTATTATTATAACAGCTATGACATAGAATTTATAAGAACTATGGTATTTGGCGCCTTAACAGTTGACTCACTGTTTTTAGTCTACGCCTGTAAAAGTCTTAGAAGGCCCATATGGAAAATTGATCTATTGAACAATAGGTTTCTCAATATTTCTTTTATTATAGGAGTAATACTTTTTTTCAGCGCAGTACATCTGCCATTGTTACAGAAATTATTGCAGACAGTTCCTTTATCTTTGAATCATTGGCTTTTGCTTTTTGGAATAGGTATGATAGACCTTATTGCTCTTGAAATAACAAAAGAAATATTTATCTTTAGACGGGCTCATGAAAACAAACCCAATTCATAACTAGATTTACTTCTTACATTTAAAAAATCATGAATCTTGAACCCGCAATACAAGCTTCAAAATTGGCATATAGAGCCGCACGTGAAGTAGAACGTGATTTGCGTGCAGAAATTCCTCAGGTAGATCTGCTTGACTTGAGCTGGGCTTACAGCTCTGCAGCATCCGTTCATAGCTATGCACTTGGTCTTGCAATCAGAGACGGTAAAAGGGAAATACCTCCACTCGGTGAATATGCAAAATCAGCCGAAAGAAGAGCTTACATAGCTATCACTGTCTCTTTAGAGCTTCTTTTTCCATTTGTCGATAAAAGAAATGTTGCCGCTGAGAATCTCTTAGCAGGAGGTGTTATAGATACATTTCTTGACGAGATTGAACTATATATTGAAGGCAATTACCCTCGTGATCTATATGTTGGTATAGACCGATGGGCTAAATATCCTGTTGAAAGACTAATTGCCTTCGCTACAGCTAACGGATGGGACAGATCCCAGCTAAGAGCTGAGACAGAACGCCTTACAAAGGATATCATAGAGGCTCTTCCAAAAGTTTTTCCTCCGGATGAGATGAAAGTAGATTAGGATTATATTTTTCAAATAATTATTTGATTGTAACACTGAAATATACTTTCTACAGATAAGTACTATTATGAAACCAACAGAAAAATTGAAAAAGTTCTTAAATGATAATGATATTTCGTACAAAGAGTTTCACCATGCACCCGTACGAACATCAAAAGAAGCTCAGGCGCAGCGACCAGATTACACACTTTCGCAAGGAGCAAAAGCTATCATTGTCGATACAAAGATCAGTTCTACTGAAAGAAAATTTATGATGCTGGTTCTTCCTGCCAATAAAAGACTTAATTCTAAAAAGGCACGAAAAATACTAAATTGTAAATCATTTTCGTTTGCTTCCGTGGATGACGTGATACGGATAACTGGCGGAATCCTCCCGGGTGGAGTACATCCATTTGGAAATTTATTCGATCTGCCAGTTTATGTAGATAGTTCCCTTGCACTAAATGCTGAAATAATATTTAATACAGGAGACAGAAGCGTTTCCATTGCTATGTCATTTAGTGATTTCGTTGAACTAGTTATCCCTACAATCGAAAGTTTTGCTGAGAAGCCTTATAGTTCAAATATCAGAAATGATCAAATTGTTTGAATGTATTTCTTAAACTATCAATAATTCATCTTAATCATTTTCACTGCTCATGAAGGATGTTATCTTTGATTCAAAACAACGTAGAATAATCTTCATGCTAGCTTACGTATTTATAGCTTGTATAGTTATCTACATCTTCAGTCCTACATATACAGTATCACTATTTTTAGTTATTGTTCCGCCTTCACTAGCAAACTTCTTCTGGCTTAAAAGATCTAAAAAAAAGATATTTCTCCTAAGTATTTTAAGCTTGATACTATTTGCTCCTCCAGTCGAGATCATGACGCGACTCACAGACTCCTGGGATGTTCAGTCTATCCTGCCAAGACCCTTTGGCTTGATCCCCATCGAGAATATGCTGTTTGCTTTTTTCAATATCCTTTGGCCACTCAGTTTTTATGAGTACTTCGTTGATAAGGATAGAATCATTGTGATATCAAAAAGACTGAAGTACTTGGTAGGGCTTTACTGTCTTTTGGCTTTAATCGTCTATACAATCTTCTTCTTGAATAAAGAGCTTATTGCTGTCAGATATCTTGTTGCCGCCATACCAATTCTTATTATTCCTTCTCTTATTATATTTTCGAAGAATCCGCATATTCTCAAAAAAGTTCTTCTTACTACAGTATTCTTCGCCATAGTACACTTTACTTTTGAATTCTTTGCCATGCAGATCGGAAACTGGTGGTGGCCTAGTGATTACTTATATACTTTTAACCTGGCTGGAAAAATTTACCCTTTAGATGACGCAATCGTTTGGTTTTTACTTTCAACTCCAGCACTCATTGGGGGATATGAGTTCTTTGTTGATGATAACAAATGATGATTAATATGATTAATTGATTAACATGAGTGTGCAATGTTCTTCTCAATGATTCTATATTTCTGACATGTGTTTTCATGCAGCTTCAAACTCTGGTTTAATTCTATAATTCATAACTGCATGATGATCAGATATGAATTCTCCTACGCTTACAATCATGAAAAGATAGAGATTTACAAACAATAGCGAATCTTGATAATACTTATTTATAAGCTTACCAAGCGATTCACTGTTGAACAAAAGTTCAATCTTTCATACCAATCATGAAGAGCAATCGCATCTGTTTCTCCCAACATGATAGAGGGATATTCTAAATATGATAGAAAAGAGCAGGTTAAATACGCAGATCATGCTATCGCCAAACATAGCAAAGGATTAGAATTACATAGAAAATAAAGATACTGTTTAATTCGATTCTATAGTAGAAGAAGTTAATTTCATATTAATAGCGAACAAAAAATTGAAACTCCAGCCATCTACATTTTACTGTTTAAACTCATTTCAGTCACTTGAATCATATATATTATTAATCGTCTAAATCATTTCAATATAGAAACTTTCCAATCACTACTAGCAATATCGACCATTTTCCACTATAATAATAAACAAGTTTTACAAAGACAATCGTAAGATGTCAAAAATCGATAAAGATCAAGACGAATCAGCAAGAATATATGCTATAGCTTCACTCATTCTCTCATGTCTAGCAGTTATAGGAAGTGTTTTTGCCGGTATATGTGTACTGCCGATAATGTTAATCAGCGCCGTTTTGGCAGTTTTAGGCTTAAAATCCAGTACTGCTAAAATTCTCTCTATAATCGCACTATCTATAGACGCTGTCGGACTTCTACTAGGGATTATGACTACCTTTTGTGCTGCATCCGCTATACTTCCATTTTTATTTCTCGGTGCAACATCATAGTAACATTAGTATATGAAGAATATTTTTAGGGCTATACAAATTCTAAACAATCTCAATCATATCAAGCGCACCGGTCCGAATCTCTTTTCTGGAATCCCGAATGAAAGTCTTGAAAGTATAGCTGAACATTCATACAAAGTCGCCTATTTATGCCTTATCTTTTCGAAAAAGCTGAGAAACGTAAATTTGGAAAAACTTCTTATTTACTCATTGATCGATGATTGGGGAGAGTGCGTTCTCGGAGATATACCCTCACAGAGCCCTTCTTACAGAAGTTACTTCAAAGGCGACTCTAGGAAGTATTTCAAAGAGGCGGAAAGAAAAGCTAGAAACCTCATATATTCTGATGCCGGTATTGAAGTTCCAGAATTTAATGATGAAGAATTCAGGTTGTTCAAATTTTGTGATTCACTTGCTATTGTTCTCGAATTGATAGATCTAAGACAGCAAGGCTATAAACACAAGTGGATCGAAAAGATGTTTAAAGTACAGATAAAATCACTTCAGAATTTTCAGTATGAGTTTGCTGACAAGATTGTAGTCGAATTGAAGAAACTTTTTTTAGGCGGGATGGACAACTATTATCTAACGAAAGATTCAAAAAGCTAGCTCAACTTATTTCTCTATTAGATTTACCCTAAGACAAAATACGCCAGTGAATATTATCCTCACTTTCTTTATCCTAGGAAAGATCGAACTGTCCTTTAAACTCGTATATTTTGATGTCAGCACAAGGCGTGATATAATTGCGATATATTATTCAACGCTATGGAAGATGATTCTGTCTCAAGAATAGTGGCAATTTGTCCTGAGATGATAGCTGGCGAACACCTTAGAAGTGATGTACAGTTACATCAACGCTCACATGAAGGAGTGGTAGATACAGAAGATGCAGATATAGTATCGATCACAAGGATTGTCTGCTCAAGAACAATTCGCCACTTAGGAGAGTTGCTTGAAAGACATCTTGGAGACCTAGCGCAGGCTGACTATGTTTTTGACAGACAAAGTATAACTGACAGGTTCAGAATTTCGGGTCATATTGAAGTTAGATATAGAGTTCCTACTAATTTTCTCGATCAAAAAGATAGAAGATTAGCAATCAGACAGGGTTTAGTTATCATCTTTCATACAGTAGATCCATTGATACCAAATCAATCAAATATGCATATCGTCCTTCTGCGTAAAGGAGAAAATCTACATAGTCTGAACAGCGATGAAGTGAACAAGCCATCCTTCTATCTGGCAAGAAGAAGAGGAAATGACAGTGAATTTCAGTGGGAAGTGCTAGGGACTTGTGAACAAATAGTAAGTGAAGCCGCTAGGTATAGAAGGACTGCTGATAGAACATTCCTAATACAAGATTATCTAGAATCATTAGGATACGATAGAGATAGTGTCATGAGAATGGTATTAAACTTTAAGGCGTAATTAAAAAAATGTGTGGGTTTTTAACTACTTTTTTGGCTCAAAAGCTCTTCGATAATTTTCTTTTTTCTATCAATTCTAAGACCCCTGTGTATGTTAACTTTTGATTTCAAATGACAAAA
>JAQVGX010000074.1 GCA_028696515.1 Candidatus Dojkabacteria bacterium
TTTGTCATTTGAAATCAAAAGTTAACATACACAGGGGTCTTAGAATTGATAGAAAAAAGAAAATTATCGAAGAGCTTTTGAGCCAAAAAAGTAGTTAAAAACCCACACATTTTTTTAATTACGCCGCGAATCATTAGTCTTAACTAACTGGATACTTAATTACAATTAGCCTTATCGGCTCTTCAGCTTATTTGCTTGTTGACTTGCTCTCGATGAATAAACTACTTTGCCACTCCACTATTTCAATATTCATTGTTTTGCTATCCTGCCTGCCGGTAGACAGGTTCGCTGTTTACTGTATCGCTATTAACTTCCTTCAAAAAAACCTCTACTTGTGCTACACTACACATACATAACTTATCACCCATACCTCATGGCCCAGTTAAATATTTCCCAGGCGAGAAAAGTCCTGGATAGATTCTGCATACTTGTACTCGATGAAAAAAATGCGAAATGCATAAAAATATCGAGAAGAACAATAAAAGAAAGAACGTTGCAAGGTAAACTACTAAGGTGGAACGATAAAGCCGGATATTTCAGAGGTCCTTCCGGAGGGGGAATCTCTGATAAACAGAATGTTCGTGAAGAATATAAGAAAAAATTCTTTAAGGAAGTTTTGGGAGAAATATCAACAGAAATTCAAACTACAGGCAGTAAGAAGCTTATGATCTTCTGTCCAGAGGAGGATATTTCTCTTGTCAGTGAACTCTTGACCTCAGCTCTGAGAAAAAAACTTGCCGGCTTTAAGGAAGGCAACTATATGCGGAAAGGTGTAAACTCCATTCTAGAAACAGCACTCGAAGTAAGTTCGTAAGGAAAATTGTTACTTGTTACTTAGAATACTTCTTTACAACCATCTTTACGTCAGCAGCCCAAACACCGGATTCCTTTACAAAAAGCGGGTTAATGTCAAGCTCATATATTTGCGGAAAGTCTAAGATCAACTGATTGATATTTCTAATTATCTTTTTAACTGCTTTCAGATCATATTTTTGTCCTCGAGCACCTTTGAGTACCTGATTTATCTTGGTCTGTGCGATCATGCCCACAACATCTCGTTCAAGAATGGGTACGATACGAAGAGAAACATCTTTATAGATTTCAGTGTAAATGCCTCCCATGCCAAAAAGAAGTGTATGACCAAATCCTTGTTTTCTTAAGATCCTCTTCCCTCCAATTTCCATATACTGCGCATCATCTCTTTTAACTCCAACTATTAGTTCGACTGCTTCCTTCACAAAGTGCTGAACCTGAAGTTTATAATGTGACAATCCCATTTTTAAACCCAACTTTTCTAATGACACAAGTGCCTCTTCAAGTTCACTTTCGTTACGGATATTCAATCTGACAGCATTCACATCTGTCTTGTGCAGAAGCTCAGGATGTATAAGCTTCATAACAAGAGGATACTTAAGATTTTTAGCCGCCTTTCTTGCACCTGCTATATCCTGAATGAAGAAAGAGTCAAGAGTTGGAATCTCATACTCTCTTAAGAGTCTTTCGACATCAACCAAATCAGATACTTCATAATTATTACTCATCATTTTTGAGAATTTCTCTTTTTTTGCCTTCAAAGTCGACTTCAATTTATGCTGTTCATGCCCCTCCTCCTTCGTGTGTTCATTTAAAAAAGCTATTATATCAACAGCATCATGAGGATATCTAAAGAATGACATATTATTTTCACGAAATACCTTGAACCCGGATTCTAAACCCTTTCCTCCAATGAAAACTGGGATAATAATTTTTCTGCTGGATCTTGCCGCTTTGGCTATAACCTCTGCGGTTTCTTTTACTTGTGTCATAACCTGTGTAGTGAGAATAGCCAGAACACAATCAACGCCCTGATCATTCAGTACTTTTTTTAGAGCCACTTCGTAGCGATCGGCTCGAGCGTCACCAAGAACATCTACGGGGTTGTGAACACTTGCAGAAGAGGGTAGATTGAGTGCCAATGCCTGCTGTGTTTTTTGACTCAGAGCTGCAATCTCTAGTCCTTCCTGAATAACCGAATCTGTTGTTATCACTCCCGGGCCTCCAGCATTTGTTACAATTGCTATTCTTGGACCTTTTAGCTGCTTTGGAAATGAAAACATCTGCATAAGATTCAACATATTCTCTATTGTATCAACACGAATGATACCCCCTTGCTTCATTGCCGCGGAAACGATCAGATCGTCCTGTGCAAGAGACCCTGTATGAGATCCCAAGGCCTTTTGCGCCTCCTCGGAGATTCCAGGTTTCATAACTACTATTGGCTTTCCAGTCTTCTGTCCAAGCTCCATAAGTCCTCTACCATCAACGAAATCTTCAAGATACATAAAGATAGCTTTGACCGACTCATCCGAAATGAAGAATTTCACAAAATCATTTTCAGACAAATCAGCTTTATTACCTATCGATACAAAGTGAGAGAATCCGACACCAGTTTCTTCGGCCCATCCAAGTGCTGCCGATCCAAGAGCCCCCGACTGGGATAAAAAAGCAATGTTGCCGTCTCTTATAGCATTCTTCGCAAAGGTCGCATTGAGATTAACACCAGCCGAAATAATACCAAGACAGTTCGGACCCAGCAAGCTGATGCCTCTTTCTTGTAAAAGTGTGCACAGCTTCAATTCGGACATCATACCGTCCTGTCCGATTTCCGAATAACCGGCTGAGATGACAATGACATTCTTTACATCACTAGCAGTCAAATCTTTTACCGTATCAAACACAAATGCTGCAGGAATAGCAATTACAGCTAGATCAATAGTTTTTTTGATCTCTAAAAGATCCGGATAGCATACCAGATTTTTTATTCTTTTCGCCTTTGGATTTACAGGGTAAATTGCTCCCCGAAAGCCACTCTTTAGAACATTGTCTAGAATGATACGTCCAAGTTTATCTCTATCTCGTGAAGCACCTACGATTGCTATCGATTTTGGGTATAAAAGTGAATGTATATCTTTCATATGAACACTATAACCGATAACAGATGAATGATCAATATCTTCGGAAAATCGTAAAGAGGAAAAGAATCATAATAACAATTGAAATCCGAAATTCTAATATCTAAATCCTAAACCCGCCCTGCCTTTCAGCTTATCTGCTAGTCGGCTTATAAGCTTATCAGCTATTCGGTTTGTTAGCTCGCTGGCTGATTAGCTTATTGGCTCATTAGCCATCTATTTCTGTTTCACTACTTCACTATCCTCTATTTGCAGTCTGCTAATCTTTTAATTCTAGTTCTGGAGTTGTACTCCTGAACGATCATCTCCACTCTGTAATACTCTGCTATTTACTACTTGCTATCCTCCTTCTCAAACCCGTAATCATGAACAAACGCAAGTGTGCTAAATGGTTCCCTAGCATCTTCAAGTATAAACTTGTGAATTGTTGGGTGAATTTGCTTCAGCTTTTTTATTTGATCCATAGTAAACCAACTATCCTGTTTCCTATAGCTCTTCTTGAGTTCCACATCAAATACCAGACAGATATTATCGAACAAAACATCTCTGTCAGATGTATAATTTATATAATGATGAGCACATCTATATTCAACCTCTCCTATTAATCCGTATTTATCATAAAGAATTCTTCTGCAGGAATCCTGAACCGTCTCGCCTTTTACTGGAGTTCCCCCGGGTAATATATAAAAACTCTTCGGCCGAAGACATTCTTTCAGGTAGTATTTTCCCAAGTAATGAACAATAAATATAAATCGAGGGCACTTGCTGTTAACATCCTTCAGGTTCCTCCCGTCATAAAATTCCTTTTCTTGTATACCTCGTTTTGTGATGTAATACAGCCCTTCCCTCTTGTTCACGTACCTATTCTGCAAGAGCCGTTTTATATGATAAGGAAACTTGTCCTCGTATTCGAAGTAGCGGTAAAGCTCAGAATATCTTTGCCCGTTTTTTTCTTCAAGTAGTTTAAGTATAAGTCTTTGTTTAAAATGCACGTGTATCAAATCAAATTTTAAGTATAAAATCTCCAAACTGAGACAAAATGAATATTCTCAGGCAAAAAGTAATACGCCCCTGGCTCAATGCCCTTTGCCTGAACCAAGTTTCGACTTATTCCTGCTGTTATCAAGTGACACGAACCCGTAGTCTTCAACTATTTCGACCTCTACAAGGCTTTTACTATTGTCTCTCAAAACGAACACATCTATCAATTTATACCTCTTGGGCAGGCCCATTATTTCGTTCTTTTTGTACCAATAATTCATCTTCTTTGGTTTACTAGTTACTTGTACATCATAAACCAGAAAAAGATCATCAAACAATACTGTCTTATTCTTAGCATAAAATATCGAGTGACAAGTCGATCTGTACTCAAATCTTCCCTTAATATCATATTTTTCCTTTAGAAGCCTACTACAGCCTTCTTCTAGTCCTTCTCCCCAAGGAATTACTCCCATCGGTAGTGAATAGAAAGATTCTCTAGTCGCATCATCCCCAAAATGATCTTTTAAAAAATACCTTTCTTTGTAATTGCAAATAAATACAACCAGAGGAAGTTTGAATCTGAATTCTTCTAAGGATCTTGAGTCAAAATAAGCTGTCTGATGCATACCTTTCCCCGTGAGCAAGTACCTCCCTTCCCGCTTAGCAACAAAATTATTCTCCACTAGATATTTCAAGTGATACGGGAATTTATCATCATAATCAAATCCCTGATACAATTCGCAGTACCGCTGAGCATTCAGACTCACAAGCTTTCTGAGAATTCTTCTCTGCTTTATATGCATTGGCTAAGTTCAAAACTAAAATATCAAAATTCGAAATATAACTTGCTGAATTTCTCAACCTAAACTATCATCTGAAGCTGTGCATTCCAAATCCTCAGCATGAATGTAATAGTTCTCATATACCTCGTCAGTATGGAATGAGCCCTGAACATCTTCCAGTATATATCTTCGTGCTATCACCCATAGATTATCAAGTCTTGCAACCTCTGCTTTTTTAAACCAATTCACATTTGATTGAATGTTTTCCACCAAACAATCGTACACAAGGAAGATATCGTCAAAAAGTATCTTTCCATCAGTCGTTCTCTCTGTATATTCATGGATAGCTCTAAACTTGAGTCTGCCCTCAACACCATATTTCACCTTAAGCATATCCCCTGCTCTGTCAGCCAGCCTTTCACCAAAAACAGCTTTTGCCCCTGGTATAGTGTGAACAGTTCTTCGATTTAGATCATTCTTGAACTTAGGCCATATATAATACAGGCTTTTAAATTTACAAACAAAAAGCATGATCGGAATCTTGTGCTGCCGGTCATTCAAAGTCATATCATCAAAATAGGACCCTTTGAGAGCCCCCTTACGGGTAAGATAATACTTACGATCACGTTTATTGATAAAGCCTTTTTGTAAAAGATACTTTATGTGATAAGGAAACTTATCCTCATAATCAAAACCTCTGTAGAGTTCAGAATATCTCTGTCCATTGACAAGTTTCAGTTTTGCAAGTATCTCCTTTTGCTTTGGGTGCATATGAGTATTTGTACAATTACGGGGCGTTTAGTCTAGTCGGATTTTAGCATTAAAATGATATAAAACAAAACTCAACGCTCTTATAAAGCTTTACTCTTAATTCTCACCTCAAAATTCAGAACTTCTCCCCTGTATATTGATTCTACATTCCTAGTCCAGATATATCTAGTCCAGAGGGCTGTACTAAAGACACCTGGACTAGATTTCGCTGGGATGTGAGTCTTATAATGAACTATTGCACAATCAGGTACTTAATGCACAAAACCAATCAATTATATTTTTAAAATTTTCACATGTATTTTACTTGTTTCAATTGCGATCTTACTCTTGATCTTCCGGAGTCCACAAATTCTCCGAGAGAGGCAACTACCTGTCCGTCATGCAATTCTGATCTTCACTTGGAAATATACAAAAAGTGTCCTTATTGTAAGTCATTCTACCTAAAATCTTCCAGCCGATGTCTGAATTGTTTTCGGACAACCGATTGTTTGAGTCTTCAAATTCAGCCGAACTACAACTATATCGATTCGAAAGACTCCTATGCACAAGCTACAAATGCACTAAACGAAATGAACATCATCGGATTTGACGTCGAAACCAATGGCCTTGATCCTCTTGAGAAGGATCTCCTGCTTGTACAGCTGGGAGATGAGGAAAAAACCTACATATTTGATCCTGATTGGTACCCATTTTTATCGAAAGAGGAATTCTGGAGTAATAATCAAAAATTATTTATCGCCCATAATGCAAAATTTGATCTAAAATTCCTGAAACACAATCTCGATGTTCTTCCCGGGAAAATTTTTGATACTCTTCTTGCTGAGCGAATACTTACCTGCGGTTTCAGCCGCAAGTTGTCATTAAAAGAAGTCGCTAAGAAATATCTCAAGCTGAATGTAAAGAAAGATAGAAGAAAAGACTTTGGAAATATCAGGATCGCTTACCTACATGAATACCTAAGTAACGAGCTGTTAGAATACGCCTCGCTTGATGTTCAAATTTTACCGCTTATTTATCGCAAGCAGAATGAGCAACTGTTACAACAGGACGAAATGAAAATAGCAAGCTTAGAATTTGAAGCAGTAAAAGTCATCGCAAAGATGGAACTTGCTGGAATATACATAGATACTCTTAAATGGCAGCAGGTCATACAGTCCAATTTCCAAAACAAGCAAGCAGCAGTAAAGAAAATCTTTCAAATTTTGAAAGGATCAGGATTATCAACCGATCTTTTCGGCGGATACATCATAAACCTCAACAGCTCAATTGAAATCAGAGAACTCTTAACTAGATTTGGTATACATATTGAAAGAGCAGATGACACTACTCTATCCCAGATCAAACATCCCCTAGTAAAATATGTCAGAGAATATAGAAAGTATGAAAAGCTGCTAAACTCTTTTGGAGACAAATTCTTGCAGTCAGTACGCAAGCAGACGAGCAGAGTTCACCCGTCTTTTCAGCAAATCGGTGCAGACACGGGGAGATTCAGCTGTACAAGTCCAAATCTCCAGCAGATACCGGCAACAGAAGAGTACCGATCCTGCTTCAGGTCTCCAAAGGGTAGAAAGATCATAACCTGCGACTACTCGCAACAGGAACTAAGAGTTCTTGCTTCATTGAGCAGGGATCCGAAATTTATCAAAATGTATAAAGACGGTGTTGATCTTCATACAGCAACAGCCAGTATGATGTTTGATATCCCAGAAGAGAAAGTTGAAAAGGAAAACCACAGAAAGATAGCTAAAACTATAAATTTCGGGTTGGCCTATGGCAGAGGTCCTAAGTCTTTGGGTATCACAATCGGTGTTTCAGAAGAACAGGCAAAGACAATGATCGAGAAATATTTCAAGCAGTTCAGCCATATCAAGAACTGGCTGGAGCAAGCTGCTCTTGCTGCACAGAGAAAAGGTTACTCTGTAACGCTATTAAATAGAAAGAGATATTATAAGATTCCTCCCAAAAGTGATCCTGAATACAGGTCCATCCTCTCATCTATCGGACGGAGAGGAAAAAATTCTCCTATCCAGGGAAGCTCCGTTGATATGATAAAAATGGCACTAGTTTATATAGATAAACAGTTGGAAGCGAATAAACTGGACGCCTTCATCATCAATACTGTACACGATGAAATAGTCGTAGAAAGCTCAATCCCGGATGCAAAAAAAGCTGCTAAAATAGTGCAGGAATGTATGGAAAGAGCAGGCAGGAATATAGCACCAAATGTACCGACCATTGCTGAAGCAAATATTGGAGATTACTGGACGCATTAGCCATCAGCTTATCGGCTGATCAGCTTGGTTGCTCATTAGCCCATCTGCTCATAAGATCAATACTATGGCACTATCTTATTGCTTTTATTCTCTGCCTTATTGTTTAGCTGCTAACTGTCTGCTACTTTTTGAATATTCCCTTATTTTTTGCAATCAACAAGGCATAGCCAAGCTTTATATCCTCCGACCGGTCTTTTTCCGTAAAACCCAATATTCGGGCCATTTCTCTTATTTTCAAGTGTGTATCTTCTATGCTTTTAAAATTCCCTTTTGCTTCGATTTCACAAACAACACCGACGTCCTTTACATCATCCACTGCTATCTCAAATTTTTTATAATCATATGCTGCTCTTTTCTTATCAACAACAATAAGGGGTTTGAATTCCAAGGCTTTTAAAATTTTCTCCATTTATTTGCCATCTTCTACGTCTGTTTCGAACTCGTCACAATGCGACCCCTCCCCTTTTTCCGTCGAGTACCAATGCTTATATGCTATAGAATATTTTTCTCCGCTCCTGCGAATTCTCAAATACTCGACAGGGATTTTCTTGTCGAAAAAATTCTTATCTGGTCTTGTGAAATACTCATCAACCTGATGATATTCATATACCTTTTTAGCGTTCCTTCCAAGCCAGACCAACAGCTTTCTCTTGTTCCTAACTCGATACTTTTGTTCAATTTCAATGTTTTTCATATAAGTAATGCCTTTCGGTTTATTGG
>JAQVGX010000075.1 GCA_028696515.1 Candidatus Dojkabacteria bacterium
CGAACATTCTTACTTTTCTGGTTCATGGATCTGGTCCGAAGAAAGAATTGGATTCACGAAAAATCAACAAATCAAATCAGGATCTGAGCAGAATGCTTGAGGAGAAGTTGGGGAGTAGAGGTTTTGAAAATCAGTATAGACTTGTACTGGCTGGGGGAAATGAGGAAGGAACATATGGATTGGCTGAGAGATTTATGGATATCATGTGTATGGACACAGCAAAGAAAACCAACTTTTTTGTATTTGAAAAACTGCAGTCAAAGTTAAGTACTAATTTTAAAAACGATATTATATTGGCAAATATTGATAAGTTATCAGTCGATATATTGAATGAAAAAGAGATTGTACGGGTTATTGAGCATCTAATCTGATAAAACGTATTCACTTCATTTTTCTTTGTGCTATAATCCTTTAAATAGGTATTTTAGTTAGATTCTTATGTCAGGGCATTCTAAATGGAAAAAAATCAAGCGGCAAAAAGGTGCAGCTGATCAAAAAAAGGGGAATTTATTTACGAAATTAGGACAAGCAATCACCCTTGCCGTTAGAGAAGGGGGAGGGGGTGAAGAGGACACAAATTTTATGCTCAGAATGGCAGTAAGTAAGGCAAAGGAAGAAAATGTTCCAAAGGACACTATAAAGAGGGCTATCAACAGAGGGCTAGGCAAAAGTGATGACGGAGCTGTACTGGAGCAAGTGACTTATGAGATTGTGGGAGCAAGTGGTGTTGCAATTCTTATCGATTGCACAACAGATAATAAGAATAGAACAGTAAGCGACATAAGAAAAGTCTTATCGAAATCAGATTTCAATATGGGAGGAGGAAGTCTTGCTTGGCAGTTTGACTCAAAAGGAATAATATTTATAGATCTAGATGATGAAAGAAGGTCCGATGCGGAGGATATCATGCTTGATATAATGGAGATTTCTGGGGTCGAGGATGTGCAGGTTCAGGAAGGAAAAGTTATAAATATATTAACAAAGAGAGAAAGCTTTAAAGAGGTTTATCAGAGATTGAGGGAGAAGAATTACGAAATAGCAGATGCATTTATGGGGAAAAAACCAAAGAATCTGCTAACTGTTGATCAATCTTTAAGATTGAAAGTGGATGCATTACGGGAAAATCTGTTGGAACTTGAAGATGTTGACTACGTCTGGACCAACATAAACTTACAATAGACTAGGTAGCCTTTATAAATGTATGCGTGCTGGCTAAGGGGTTTAAATTCACTAAAAGGTAGTTTTTGTATCTAAACAAATTGTAACTTAGAAAATAATCGCCCAATAAATATAGAGAGAACTGTTCTGGAATCATCTTCTAAATATTTTGAACTTGATAAATGAAAAATACTGTTCTAGGAATTGATTGTGGTTTGGCAACAACGGGCTGGGCTATAGTGGAAAAGGCGGGAAATGTATATGAGGCTGTGAGTTATGGAGTTGTCAAGACAAATTCTAGACAAAAGCTGGGAACTAGATTGCAGGAGATATATAATTCACTTAGTGAGATAGTAAGCAAATATAAACCGAAGAGTGCTGGGATAGAAAGTCTATTTTACTTTAAAAATCAAAAAACTGTAATGGTTGTGGGGCAAGCTAGGGGAGTTACGCTCCTTGCGCTTGCCGATAAAAAGCTCCAGACTTATGACTATACTCCACTTCAGGTGAAACAGGCGGTTACTGGGTATGGAAAAGCAGAAAAGGCACAAGTTCAAATAATGGTAAAACGAATTTTAAAACTTAAAGAAATGCCAAAACCAGACGATGCAGCCGATGCATTAGCTGTTGCAGTTTGTCATCTAAACTCATTAAATAATACAAAGTTGAAGTGATAGGATATCTGCAAGGAAAAATAAAATCCATAGATAAGGGGAAATGTATAATCATATGTGGCGGAGTCGGTTATAGAGTAGAGCTAGGGAGCTTAGCCGAGAATCTGACTGAAGGAGATAACATATCCTTATATATACACACGCATCAAAGAGAAAATGAGCTGAGTCTCTTTGGTTTCAGTGGTAAAAGCGATTTGGACATGTTTGAGACGCTGATAGATATAAGCGGGATCGGGCCGAAAGGTGCTTTGCAGCTTGTTTCTGATATAGGTGTTTCACAGATTATTCGTGCAGTAGTCGATAGGGATGTTTCCTGCTTAAAAGTGCCTGGAATTGGGAAGAAAACAGCTGAGAAAATTATTCTTGAGCTTCGTGATAAGGTAGAGAAGGGGAGTATAGTTATAGAACAGGGAAAGGGAACCAGTAAAACAACCCAAAAATTAAGAGAAGTGGTTGGTGCATTGAAAGCACTTGGGTATAACATTCGGCAAGCGGAAGGTGTTTTGACTGAGCTTAAGAGAGAGAATGATTGGGAGGACAAAACTGTTCAGGAATTGGTAAAATTATCATTGAATAAAATTAACAAATGAAAACACAAGGCGAAAAAAAAGGGGGGAATGATTCTGATTTAATCAAATCTCTCCGTCCGCGAAAATTCTCGGAAATGATTGGGCGTAAGAAGGAGATCAAGAATCTAAGCATAATGCTTCAGGCGGCACAGAAAAGAGAGGAGGCCTTGGACCATGTCTTGTTTTATGGACCTCCCGGACTTGGGAAAACAACTCTTGCAAATGTGATCTCAAACGAGATGGAAGTAGATATGTATGTGACTTCCGGACCAGCAATCGAGAAGCAGGGAGACTTGGTATCTATCCTGACAAATATTACAAAGCATGGCATTCTTTTTATTGATGAAATTCATCGGCTGCATAGATCGATTGAAGAGATTCTCTATCCGGCAATGGAGGATAAAGCGGTAGATATAATAATCGGTAAGGGGCCTTCTGCCCGAACCTTGCGTCTTGAGCTAGAGGATTTTTCATTGATAGGTGCTACAACAAGAATCGGTTTACTCAGCTCTCCGTTAAGAAGCCGCTTTGGAGCTAGTTTCCGTCTGGATTATTATAGTCCTGAAGAATTATCAGAAATGATTATACAGGCTTCCAGAACTTTGGGTGTTAAACTTGACGAATCAGGCGCTCTTGAAATCGCAAAGAGGTCTCGTGGAACAGCTCGAACAGCTATTCAGCATCTCAAAAGAGTCAGAGATTATGTTCAAGTTGTTAACGAGCAGGGTATAACTAAAGATATTGTGGAGAAGGTCCTAAGAATGCATGAAATTGATGATTTCGGACTGGATTACATCGATAGAAGAATTCTAAAATTGATAATTGATGATTTTGGTGGGGGTCCCGTAGGTCTCTCTACAATATCAGCTGCTCTATCTGAAGAGGTAGGAACCATAGCAGATGTATACGAACCATACCTAATTCAGGCAGGGTTTCTCAGAAGGACTCCTCGTGGCAGAATAGCTACCAATAAGGCATTGAAACATTTAATGGAGAAACAAGTTGGTAGCGTTTCACAGGCTAATTTGTTTGCAAAGGAAAAATGAAATTAAGAACAAAGGCAATAGTCTTGTCACTAACATTTGTATTTGTTTTTTTTGTAATACGTTTTTTAGATCTCGAAAGATTCTTGAGGATCAATAATGAGGTTCTTCGGGCAGTCCTTGTTTCACTGGTCTTTTTCGGAGGATTAGCTTGGGTTTTGAATTTTAGGGTTAAAGGAGTAAGAGTGTTAACAGTTCTCGGCCATAGTGCTTTTACAGTATTTATTCAATCTCTCTTTCTTGAACTTATAATTTTTCAAGATGCAAGCAGAATAAGTGAAAAAACGATTTCCTTACTTATTTTATTGGTGTGGGGTATAGTTATCTATTTTCTGATACTAACTGTTAATATATTGAACATTTCCTTTATCTCCCAGATTCCTCTGGGCCAGGCGGCAAAGGCCTCCAGCTTTGTTTATTACTTATTTACAGCTTACTTTGCATTTTTACTGATTCTGAAATCGGGGGCTGATTTACCTGTGAAACTTATCTTTTTTATTATTGTCATATCAATCAACACAATCACAACATTTTGGTTTAAGAAAGAATCAAGTAAACAGCTCTTAACCGAGAGTGGAGCAGTTATTATTTTTATGCTGACAGTGTTTGTTTTGCTTGTTATTTGGCCTCTTCCGGTTGAATTGGCCTCAATGTTTCTTATCATTATTTACTATATTTTGCTGGGACTTGGGCTTGAACAACGGGAAACTACTTCGCTTCTTATGCGAATTGAATACTTCATAATATTGGGATTTGCGGTAGTTTTCCTGTTGAAACTTTCAATTTGGGGAATAAACGGAACTATTATCTGATAAATCACTAGCTTATTCTACGAATTCTCAAACTTTCCTTCAATAGATCAAAAAGCTACCTGTTATTCAAACTGTTGAGCCAATTTGCTAGTGCAGGAGAATACGCTAGGGCTTTTATGTACTGGGATTCATCACTTTTGACCAGTGAATGATCTGAGCTGCTCTTATGGATATTTGAAGTAATGATTCTTGATAAGGATGTTTTGGGTAAGCCAAACTTGCCAAGCACCGAATATCTTTCGGCTTTAGATCCATTGAGTTAGAGAAAGTTTTTTTAAAGGCAAAATAAGGTAACAAATAAAACAGCTGTTTTACGAGGTGTGACTTATTCACAAGTGGTAGCTGGTAGTCGAGTTATGATGGTAGGCTTTCTTATCGGGAAGAATTTACCTGAACTGACGCTTGCTAGTTTGAAGACTGTTTTGTTATAAAGGAAGGATAGTTTGATGCAGAGATAGGAAAGAAGCATATTTAAAGCTACAAAGGATAAGTTGTGCTTTCGGTGACGAGTCATGGGTTTTTGGCCAAAGAGGTTGTTTTATATTTCAAAAATAATGAAAAAAAGTAGAATTAATAATCTTGAAGATTGATTGGGATAACATACTGGAGTAGGGGACGGTAAACAGAATTAGGGTTTTTGGGTAGCGGTAGTAAAAGCACCAACATGCTATAGGACTAAGAACTATAGGATACGATATGGTATGAAAGGAAAAAGGTAAAAAAGAGAAGAGGAATAAAAATTGGGAATATGCAAAATGAGGAAAGAGTAATCTTCTTACTCTATCGTGAAATCAAGAGAAATTCTTTCGTATAGTAATGTTTCACAATCTGATATGATTGTGGATAAGTAGTTGATGAGTAAAAGGCATGAATGCGAGCAGTTATGTGTAACCAAGATGAACAAAGAGTAGATAGTAAACTTGAAATGGAAGTAAATAAATGTATACAATCGACAGGAAAAAGACAACACTCTCGATTCTTCTCTCTTGTTAAGTAGCATTACTATGATACTCTTCGTTTATTGCGTATAATTACCCTTATACGCATAAATAAGGTGTAGGATCGGATGTAGGACCAGAATTTTACACATCCTAAATTTAGATTCTTATTACTTTTTTTCTTACATTAATATCGGATATTTTTTATTGGAAGTCCCCTGTCTGTAAATTGCTGTCTTTTTTGATCTGTCAATTGTGTTATAAATCTTTATGGGTGATGACCCATTTCTGTTTATATGCAAAAGAAGTAAAAATTTTTTGGAAGCTGTAGGTTTCCTAAAGGCTAAAGAAGACATTCTTTCTCGTGTTTAGAATCCGTGCGAAATATTCCATTCCTTCTTTCCTATTACAAGTATTCCCGAAATCTTATATAATATCTGTAATAAAACGAATTGAATTTTGTTCATTATCGTAGGAATCTGCCTTTTTAGAGCTAATTATTGATTTTTAAGGTAAAAACATGAAAAAGAAAATTCTACCATATTTGGATGACTACTTATTAGAGCTGTCAAACAACAACTATAGCCTTGAAACAATCAAGAACTATGAAAGAGATTTACTAATATTTAAAGAATTCCTTACTCTTAAAAATATCTCATTTAAGCAAGTTTCAAAAAAAACGATAACTTTATATAAAGGATTCCTGAAAAGTGAGAATTATTTCAAGTTTTTGGAAGAAATCGGGGAAAAGTCCCTTGACGACAGCAATATCTCAAAATCGAGCTCTAAGGGGTCTAAAACTCACGAAAGGCGCTCACGTGGACTATCGTCCCGTTCGATAAATCGAATGTTGTCGTCATTGCGGTCATTTTTAAGATTTCTGATAGATTTTGATCATCGGACACCGCTTGCACCGGATGCCATCAAACTTTTAAAAACTGAACGTAAAGAATCTCGGGTGGCTGAGTTCGAGGACCTTGTAAAACTGGTTGAGTATCCAACAAGTTTTGAGAAGAAAAAAATAGTGGCTCTTCGAAACCGAGCAATCTTGGAGTTGTTATTCTCATCAGGGATGCGTATTTCTGAACTTGTAAATCTGAATCTGAAAGATGTGGACTTAACCTTTGACCGGAGAAAGATCCGGGTCGGAAAACTGTATATCCTAGGCAAGGGAAAAAAACAGCGGTTTGTGTATCTGACAGAAAGGTGCAAGAGTCATCTGGAGGCATACTTGGGCACAAGATCGGACCAGTACGAAGCTTTATTTATTCCTACGAAAGGCAAACGGATCAAGAAAGAGATTTCCAAGGTCAGAATTTCTGCTAGATATATACAAAATAGGATTGCGTTGTATCGAAAGCTTTTGGGAATAATAGTTCCTGTTAGTCCCCATAGTCTCCGACATGGATTTGCTACTTACTTGGCAGAAAAAGGCGCTAGTCCAGTAGCTATTCAGCGTCTGTTAGGCCACGAATCATTACAAACTACAACCAGGTATGTTCATGCTTCTGACAGGTTCGCTGAGAAAACACATAAAAAATACCATCCGTTGAGTAGGTAGCTGAGAGATTTTGATGTTGATGGATAAGATGCAGGATGGTTTGCGCCAAAGAGTACCCGCCTATGGCAGGAGATAGCTAGATAGTAAGATAGAAAGATAGCTGGATTGTTTGATTAAGTGTGCAAATTCTGAGTAAACCAATTATTGTTCCACGACGTGAAACATGTCCTCAGTCTATAAAAGCTTAAGATCTATTTTGAATATAACTTGATTTCACGCTCTATTCGAGGGATTTGATAGTGTAGTGAGTTTCACCTTTTGGAGTTTTGACTATTATCTGCTCCCCTACCCTTTTCCCTAAGACAGCTTTCCCTATTGGAGAATCTACTGATATTTGTGTCTCTTCGGATGAAGTTGCTTGTTCCACAAGTCTGAAGTGGATTTTCGATTTTGAATTTGTTAGGATAATTTCACTGCCTATTTCTGCCTTTGTGGATTTCTTTCCTTTATTGTTATTCTGCATTTTTTCTTCATTTATCAATTGTTGCTCCAGATTCATCATATGTTTTTCTATAAGGTCCCTCTCACTTACGAGCTGATGATATTCTAAAACACCTTCATCGCTAGTAGATGATTTGCGAGTTTCTTCAAGCTGATTAGTTAACTGGTCATACTTTTCTTTAAGGCAGATTAACCTTTTTTCAAGATTTTTGATATTTTTGCATTTTCTTTTTTTTGTCATAGCAGCAATACAACTTAATAGTATAACGAAGTCTTTTATAAATTATGACAAATTTATATAGACTTTATATTATTAGATGAATTTCTCGATAATATAGGGAATTTCACCTTTTGGAAGGGAAACTATGACTTCATCTCCGATTTTCTTGCCTTCTATCGCCTTTCCTATCGGAGACTGTGATGATATATGACCCTTAGCTGGATTTGCATCATCAGTTGAAACAAGGCAGACTTCCATTGATCCTGAGTGATTTTGTAATCTGACGCATTTACCTATCTCAACTGTGTCGGATTGACATTTCTTGCTCATGAACTTTTCTCTTCCAACTATCCTTTTCTGTATTAGATCTATCTGTTTTTTTACAAATTGTCTCTCCGTTAGAAGCTCTTGATAACTCCAGGTCTCGTCAGAAATCATTCCTGAGAGTCTTTCTTCCTCAAGTTGATTTGTTAGATCTTCATATTTCTCTTGAAGACAGGCTAATCTTTCCTCTAAGTCTCTGAGGTCTCCACAGTTTTTATTTTTCATAATTTAGAATTTGTAATAAATATTTTTGAATCCGGGTGAACTATAGCAAGGTGGTAATTTTTTTGCTTGACTTTTATTTGCCAAGAATGTCAGAGGGGAAAACTCTTGTATAATAGGGATAATTCGAATTCGGACGAGAATCTGACAGAGCATCAGATTTTTCCAGTCACTCTTAGGGCGTATCCAAAGGCCCTTCTTAACTGAGGATTTGCAGAGACTTCCCTTTGTATTGCACCAAGGCGTAGTTGACACTGGAAATAGTCTAAAACAATCCTGATAACAGTTTCTCGATATCTTTGAGGAAGTCTATTGTTAAGTGCCTTAAGTGCCTGGGGACTATAGTCATCATCACTTGGAACTATTCCTTGTTCTCCTCTGACTCCTGCAGCAAATAACAATTTAATAAGAACCTCAAGATCAGTTAATCTTCTTTCTTCTCTCCTGGGATCTTGTAAATATC
>JAQVGX010000076.1 GCA_028696515.1 Candidatus Dojkabacteria bacterium
TGTATGTGCTCCTGTCCAATACTTGACTCCCATATTCAAGTATGCCACAGATAATGGAAATTTTGAAATCTTTCAAAATTTCCTGGGCTTCATCCCCGGGCTAAAGCCTCGGGGATCTCGCCAACTTCCATTAGTCTCAATTTTTTCACTCCTTATATATTCAAACAAAAATTGTCCTGCCCAAGAAGTATATTTATCAAAATAATCTTTAAACCAATTTCTCATCTCATCGTACTTTAAATCAGGATTCAGTCCATAAAGACTATTTAGAACTCTTTTTCCCCATACATCTACTGGAGTCACAGTATCAAATCCCAGCGAGAAACAAAGAACGCAATCAGCTACTTTTGGTCCGACTCCTGCGAGCCACAAGAGAATCTTTCGGGCTGTACCTTCCTTGTAATTCATTATTTCTCTCGACAGACCCGACTCCAAAAGCGACTGAGCTGTTTTTCTAAGATACCCCGCCCTATAGCCTATACCACAGGAAAGCAAATCTTCCAAAGGCGCAAAAGCTAGTACTTCTGTTTTCGGAAATAGGTAAAATGTATCGTTTTCAACAACAACTTTTTCTCCCAATTTTCTGGCTAGCTTTCTTACTGCTGTTCGTACGGACTTGATGCTTCGATTAGTGGAGAGAATAAAGGAGAATAATGTCTGCTCAAAATCCTGTCGAAGCAATCTCAAGTTTGGATTTTGCTCAATAGCTCTTTTCATATGCTCGTCCTTGTTGATTGCAGAGAGAATTTCGGAATAGTCAGTTTCCAGCCTTAAATATTTTCTCATGAACTCCTCGTCATTTCTCTTAGGATACGTCTGCCAAAAAAGATTCTCTCCAGCCTGTCTTAATTTTATTGCACGAGCCTGAGTAAATCCATAATAACTTTCTCCAATAAGATCCCAAGAGAATGACTGTCCGCCTAGTAAAGTTGCATCTAAATTGTACTTTTCAACTTTCAGCTTATTCAACTCAGCTCATCAAAGCTAATTTATCAAGGATATTCTTGTCCACAGGAATACTTCCTGACTGTTTAAGTTTTTCCATCCGGTTATAACCAGCATCCCCAGGAATAAGAATTTTCTTAAAACCTTTTCCCGGTTTTTGATTTCTCAATTGATCGCACAGACTCGATATTGATTTTTTAAATCTTGAGAGCACAGTAAAAGTACTAACATCAATAGCTATAATTACAAATCCCTGCTCTGTCGGATCGTCAGCTTCCAAGGTAAACTCATGAGATAAACATCCTCGTACTAGAGCACCTGAGAGTATTTCAACTAATAGTAATAAGGAAAATCCTTTATAACCTCCCCCGATAGGCAGGAGATTAGAATCAAGATTTGGAAAAAGAGCTCTGTTTGGATCAACGGTAGGGACACCATTCTTGTCAACAGCTGAGTTCCTTGGTAATTTTGTTTTCTGTTTCTTTGCTTTAAGTAGATCAAAATAAGCTATATTTGAAGTTGCCATATCAGCAAGAATTGGCCTTGAGTCGGTAGGTATAGCATATGATATTGGTGCTGTCCCAAAAATTCCCTTTGTTCCTCCATATGGCACTACACCCCCATACCCTCCTTGATAGAAACTTATTCCGATCAGATTTCTCTGAGCTAAACCTTCTGTCCAGTAATTTAGGGAGTGAATACCTCCAGAGTTGTAAATACCTACCATTGAAATTCCAGATTCCCGAGATCGCTTCAAAAGTTCGTCATGAATCCACTTAAGTCTGAGAGAAGGAGCTAATTCATCAAAGTCTATCAACACGGAAGCCTTTTTTTCAACTACTATCTTCTCCTTTGAGTTTTCGTTTAATTGCCAGGACTCAATATCGCTGACAGCCTCATTGAATGGATTAATTCTGGGATACTTTTTAAGATGATTTGAGATTGTGAACTGTGAAAAATAACGCGCCTCACTGCTCGTTACAAACTTAGAAGCTGCCTTTTCCAACAATCTCTCTGCATCTGTTATCTTGATTGATCTATGCATTTAGCACACAAGACTTAGTTTAAATTTATTGAAATACATTTTTACATTATATAAAGCAAACTCCGAAAAGTTAAAAAGTAAGTCGCCTCATTGAAAAATTCTAAAATCAACCTAAATAACAAGATAGAATTATTACTGTGTAACACTGATCACTGTATTTCCACATACTCACTTAGATAAGTTTCCTCACGAACAAGATCATCTCCTTCCCAAACCTTCTGCTCGAAGGATCCAAAGAATCTCAAATCAGACCTTTCATTCCACTTCATCCAGTTAACCAGTTCAACTCTTCTATTATTCTTATAATCACCACTCGTCATAATGAAAATTGTATGATATTGATATTCTCCTTGTTGATAAATGTTTGTTCGTAAAAGAATAGGGTAGGGTAGATCATTCTCAAATACAAAGTCAAGATGCGGATCAGTTGTTACAGCAGCCTGTACTATATTATATTTGTACCCGCCCCAGTTATATGAATTCACATAAAAACTGTGTGAATGTCTTTCAAGTATAGGAAAACCTGCACCTAGAACCGCACGGAATAACGTGGTAGATGCGTTACATGCTCCACCTCCAAATGAATACCAGTTTTCGGTCATTCCGCCCGGACGCACCCCCATCTCATCTAGAAAAGAAAATTTCTCGCCTGGATGAACAACTGTATGATGTAGTTCTTCGATCGCTCCTTCTGCATTTGCAAGCTTAAGATTCTTTTCACCATTTTCATGAATAGACATCCTAGTTTTTCCTGAAGCAATAAGTTGTGTGAAGTCTATCACTTGCATATTTTTTTCAACGTCAAGCTTGTCAAGAGAACGATAAACTAGAGGCAAGTCGGAGTTAAGCGCATTGAGCCATCTCCCAATACTTTCAGTTGAACTTTTCACATCAAGTCCGCCTGCCATCTCTAGAGGTTTAAACAGAAAGATCTTGTCGCCCCAAACTGAGTAATCATCATCAAATGGAGGACTTGAATCTTGCTTCTTGAGATGTTTCAGCATATTACTAGGTTGATCAGCATCAACTACTTTCCAGTTTAACGAATTCTCATCTACATACAGCCCAAAAACTTGTTCGACATCAGATTCTGATCCAAATGTCTTCTTAAGAGCGACATTTATGATAGCACTGTCTTCGAGGTATTTTCTGCAATATTCTATAATCTTTGCATCCTTGGGGTTCTCCGTAATATCCTGAAAGCTTCCTTTTACATCAGCTCTTTTATCAATCGCATTTAAAGTCATCTTCATAAGCTTATCATTATCAATTGATAGAAAATATGCAGCATTGGAACAGTTGACTACTTGACCGTTCTTCACTTGAGCTGCATTCTTAACATTCTTCGTAATAGGAAGTTCCTGGATTACTGGTTCTATATTTATCGTATATTTAGGTGTCACATTCTCCGAATTTAGCAATTTTAGACCGTCAATATATATTCTGAACAAGTCAGAGCCTTTTCCGTATGACAGAAGAACCGAGGGATCGATTGAAATCTCGAGCTTTTTTGTGGGTACCGAGAAGGTATATCCATCAATATTGTAATTGATAACAAGTGGGATAGATGGAACTACTGTAGTTTCGACAAGATCCTGCAATTCCGCCTCATTTAATCCTGCTGCACTAATTCCCAAAACTTGTACTCCAGGAAGAACCCTATCTCTATAGAAAAAATTTGAAAACAGATAATACGCAACAAGCAAACTCGCAATAAACCCCGTAAAGAAAACAAAGGATTTTCGAACAACAGCCTTTTTTTTATCGTTTTGAATTTTACCTAGGTGGATTTTCATCTTTTACGCAGATTCCAAGATAGCACATAACAAGAAATTCTAAAAGATATCTATCTTTAACTCTGCACATTCACGAAAGTAACTTTGCTATGGGGTGAGATTGTGAAAGTTGAGATCATTGAGAAAATTTATTTCCGAATGAAGTATTCTTGATTCATTTCATTCAGTCATCTTAGCTCGAACGTTCAAACATTGGATCAAATTGAAATCAGTTATTACTAAATCTGCTTTCTTTACAAAGACGTCATTCTTACCCTTAGTATGAATACCGACACAGTAAATATCCGCACTCTTAGCTGCAGCGATACCATTCCTTGAATCTTCGAAAACAAGTGCATCCGATTTCCCCACACCTAGTTTATCAACAGCTAAGTTATAAATCTGAGGATCTGGCTTCCCCTTAGTTAAATCTTCTGCAGTGATAATCACATCAAACAATTCTCGAAATCTAAAATGATCTACTATGATATCTACGAATTCTTTCACTGTTGAGGTTGCTAGACAGGTTTGCTTTCCAACCAGCTTGAGATTCGCTAGAAATTCCCTTATGCCAGGTGTAAGTCTGACCACTTCAGTAATGTTTAGCTCAAGATTCTTTCGCTTAGCTCTCCTGAAATCATTTATCAACTCATCCACATCAAAGTCTTTCTTCTTTTGGCTATCCAGGTATCCACAAAATGCCTCGGCTGTTCTTGTTCCTGAAAAGTATTTCTGATAGTTATGATTGTCTAAGTCAAGATCGAAGAACTTCTTTACAGTCGAAGCATACCCTTTGAAATTTAAATCTTCAAGATCAAGTATGGTGCCATCCATATCAAAGATAAAAGCTTCCTTGGTTTTTAATAGATTCTTTAGATTAAGCATTCTTGATGATTATTCAGATTAGTCCATATAGCTCAAACGTTCCAGCGCCAGATCAAACCTTCCATCTTGTACAGCGTCAAGTGCAGGAGCAATGGCATTTCCAACTTTTAATCTCCAGCTATCAATCTCACCGCCATATTTTTCCTGGAATTTTAATGCTGCCATTTCGGACCAAGCTTTAATAGATCCAGTACCCCTTAGACTTTCAAGTAATTTTAGAAATGAGACTATCTTCCTGTCTGCCTCTTCTCCTTGTAAGACAGCAAAACTTTCGTCCATCAAACATACTGCTTCGACGAGCCTACTCATGGTAATTCTCCCCAGCCTATTTATATTCGTTCTGCACCACATAAAGAAAGCCTCTGTTGTATTTGGTTCAAAGGAACCAGAAGAGAGTACCTCTGTCATCTCACTACTCAATTACAATTTATAGCTTTCACAACAAACCTTATTCCGGCCTCATCGTCCCACCCCATACCTGCCAAGCTAAAGCTGATTTCGCAAAAAGACTAAGAAGAATATAGACTTTTTCACCAAATGCATAGTCTTTCCATTTCCCTACTTTCTTGTACTGCAAGATCATATTGATAGCAAACGTGTTGAAGAATATGAATATCGAGAAGAAAATCCAGTACACAAAGTCCGGCGGTTTCGCATCTCCCTCGCCTGAGCCAAACAAATTCAAAGCAATGGCTACCCAGGGAATAGCACCTGCTATACACCCGAAATAATATGAAATCCAGTTGGTCTTTTTCGTAGTTTGATTATGTATTTCCATGACAAGCCCGAAAAATATCATCATCGCATTGAGCCCGAACATGAGGATAAGAGCATTCAAGTCATAGATGCCTACAAGCATCCCTATAACAACGATCATAAGTGATGAACTGAAAGCATACTCCCACCAGCGAATATAATTGATACCTTTCTTGAGATTCTCAACGTACCATTTGTATACACCGGGTGTTGAGATAGTAAAGTGAGCGATAGCTGAGAAAAGCAAAAATAAAGCAACAAGTGGAGCTACTCTCACTTCAAGTATGGTATTTCTTACAGGTTCCAATGTAAATGCAGCATCACTGAGCTTGAGATAATTTGTATCTATAGGTAGTTTAAAATCGTTACTTATAAGGAACATCAATACAGCCTGAATAAGATGCAAAGTTCCCATAGCAAGATTCCACACCCGCAGTTTTTTGAACTTTTCCATGATTACGAATATAAATTAAGTTAAAGAAAATAACAAATAATAACCTAATAACTATAAATAACCTTCTTTCAACACTTCCCCATTTAATCATTCTCCTAATATCGTGACCTAGTTTTCGCCAAAGGCGGACCAGCCTATGGCTGGACCTAATTACCTAACCACCTCGCAATATAATATGATATACTAGAAACAACTCCTCCTAAAAAAGTTCCCCAAATCATGTCAATGATCACTATTCTTAAAGGCCAGTCTTTCAGAGTTGCGTAGTTAGTCAAATCATAAGTGCCGTATGCAACCAAACCCAGCAATCCTCCAAGCAGTAAAACCTTTAATATTCCCGCATTAGAATAGTTTGGATATACGACCAGGGCAACAACACCGACGCAAAACAAAATATAGAAGAGAAAGGCGGGAAGAATTTTCACTTTATCCGCCATCAAGTGACCTAATTCCTGAGAGTATAGACCTCGAGAAACAACTCCAAGCCAGATCAGGTCAATAAATAAAAATGCTATGAATGTCAAAGCATATAAAATAATTATTTTTGAAAATGTCATAATTATACATTGTTAACAATAGTGTATTTTAAACATATATACACATTTACGTCAACTTCTCCCAAGATTCAATTTCCCCTTGAACAACCTGAAAAATTCCCATAACATCAATTATCTGAACTTTTGAGTTTAGATGAAATATCGATGGATCCCTAAGCTGAATTTTAGATTGGAGATGCTTCCACTCATAATCAACTTGTCCCTTTGTAACATTTATTTTTGGTTCTGCTCCAATCTCTGCGATCTTTTTATCATCAAAATTATAACCTCGATTAACGGCCTCATTAAATACAAAAGATAGATAAAAATTGATAGCATCTTTTGGGCTTTCGGAATTGTTAAATCTAAGAAGTTGCGGATGTTGTTTGTAGCCTTTTGTCTGACCCGACAACACTGCCTTTGCAAGCAAAGCTTCTCTCCATAGGGCAACAAGTCCTTTTGAATCTAAGTATTTTGGCGAAATAGTCCAAAGCCGCATAGCATTGTTAACATAGGAATAACTAAACAGATCTACCTCTTGTCAAATCAGCATAACCCAATCTCTTTACAATCCTGTCAAATGTACCATACTTGATCGCTCTTAATACAGGATTAATGATGTTTCCCACTGTTCTTTTCCATGTATAATAATCTCCACCATGCGCTTCCAGCATACAATTGGCAGCTCTATCCTTCCATTCTCTAAGGTTCCCTCTCACCGTTTTCGTTTCATCGTACAGCTTATATAAATATTCGATAAGTCTTCGATCCATATGATCAACCGTATAACTTTCACTTGCAGGTTCCATGAGACAGATAATTTCGTACAAAATAGGAGCTGCTCTCACTCCGACACCATCGAGACCTGCAAAATTTAAAATTAGTCTCTCGGACAAATCAACTGTAGCCGAAGGTGCTTCCACCATGTTTTTATGATAAATTTATTCCAGATTATAAATAATAACAATAAACAAGAATTATGCAAAATCATTTGCACATTGACTCAAAGACACAATAAATGTAGTATTATTCAAACAGTCAATTTATTTCGAACTTTGGATTTTTAGCTTTTAGTTATTACTTCTTATGCCTGAACTTCCTGACTTAGCCGTCTTCCAAAACAACCTTAAAAAGCTTGTATTGAATAAAGTTATCAAGTCCACAGGATGCAACGCTGTGAAATCATTGATTAATTCTACGCCTGACGAACTTGACGATACTGTGAAAGGACAAAAAATTACTGATATCGAAAGACGCGGCAAACATTTGATTTTTACCTTGAGCAATGATGCTAAACTAATTCTCCATCTCATGCTCCGAGGAAGACTCCACCTGCTAAATAGCCGACAAGCCGATCAGCCTGATCATTGCGTCTGGTTCATTTTCATTGATAATACGAAACTAGTTCTCACCGACCCTACACGGTGGATCAAACTTGAAGTGCTGATTGATTGTGATTTGGATAACTCGAAACTTCTTAAAGGGCTTGGCCCGGAAGCTGATAGATTAAGTTTTGATGAATTTATCGAGATTCTCAAAAAATCAAGGCTGGGTAGAATCAAGCCGTTACTCATGGATCAGAAGAAGATAGCAGGTATCGGAAATGCTTATGTTGATGAGAT
>JAQVGX010000077.1 GCA_028696515.1 Candidatus Dojkabacteria bacterium
TATTGATATGTATCCCAGGGATTCGTCTGATAGTTATCACTGTCTTCCCATCCGACAGGAAACAGATCACAGCCTGCGGTGACTTCTTCGAGACAAGTAGGAACTATTCCGCCCTCGCCATGATCTGTGGGGTGCGAATTATCCTCAGCAAAACATATATAATTGTGACTCCCGGCGTATACCTTTTTGACCAAGTCAGATCCCAAAAAAAGATCGGAAATTGGTTTTATATCATCTGATAGATCGTTGGGATGAGGAATCAATCTCCTCATAAGCCCCAGGGGTATCATAGCAAGAAGAAAAACAAAGATACCTAAGACAATAACTTTTAATCGTGTCATTTTATACTGTACTTGTAATATGTAGCAGTATAAAAGAAATCAAGTTCGATTTCAAATCAATCATTACTATAAAACTTCAGTGAATCAGCTGATCAGCCCACTAGCAAATACTGAAATAGTTAACTGTGCCTCTGCAACGTTGTTTGCTTTTTCGCTGCTTAGCTATTTGCCATCTGCTATTCTCTTTCCACTCTCCGCTTTTTGCTTTTTCCTAAATATCCCAACGAAAGCATTTACTGCCAAGTAAACATTTGGAATCAAAATCAAAGTTAGCACCAACGATGAAGTCAATCCACCTATAAATACTATTGCCATACCTCTTCTGTATTCAGAACCAGGTACATTTCCAAGTACTAGAGGAATAGAAGCCATAATGATAGCCAGAGTAGTCATCAATATAGGACGCAGTCGTCTTTTGCCTGACTTGATGACCGCTTCCTTGACATCCATGCCTTCCTTTCTTGCCTTTTCGATAAAGTCAACCAGTAGAATCCCATTCTTAGCAACAAGCCCCATGAGTGCTATAAATCCCACCATAGCAGTAAAGTCCATAGGTGCATCAAAGAAGAACAGCAAAGAGAATGAGCCTGCAACGGCTGTCGGCACAGTGAAAAGAACCACAAAAGGGGTAACTAGTGACTCATATAATGCCACCATCACCATAAACATAAGTGCAATCGAAAGGCCAAGAGCACTGTACAAATCAGCAAACCCTTCCTCCATAATGCTTGAAGTCGAATCTGGGGTTATTTCATAATCTTCCGCAAGATCCAGTTCTTCAATAATAGATTCTATCTCGTTCATAGCCTCTCCCGAGGAAACACCACTCTTGGTGTTAGCCCCGAAGGTGATTGAACGCTGCTTATTGTTTCTCTCGATAGATTTATAAGTACTAACCTTTTCGAAGTCAGTCACACTCCCAACTGTTACCATATAACCAAGAGGCAATGCAGCCAACTGATCTTCCTTCTCAATTTTATTCGAATCATACACCAAGATGTCATATTCTTTCCCGTTCTGAATCATCTTTCCTGATTCCGATGCTCTTAACTTTCCTTCTAAAGCCGAGATGATCATAAGAGAATTGACACCCATTTGGCTTGATTTCTCACCTGCTCGAACAACTAGACTATCAACCTTTTCCTCAAGAGAGAATTGCAGGTCTTTAAGACTATCTTTTTCCCTGACCTTTGCTTCAAATTCTTCACTCAATTCTATAAGTTTTTTGAAATCAGGCCCGGTCAAAACATACTGCACATCTGTTGTCCCCCCACCTTGGGTTTGAACATTGACATTTACGACTGCCTTTTCGGGAAGAACTTCATCTACACTTTTCTGAATAGCAGCTGTGATGTCCTTTGAGGAAGAATCTCGCTCTTCCTTTGGACCGTAATCAAGATTGATAGTAGCCCCATTGCTGCTTCCAAGCCCGCCCACATAGACATAGTAATCCATAACATCATCCCTTTTTGCAAGCATTTCCTCAACCTTTTTGAGCTCTCTATCAGTAACTTCGACGCTGGTTCCTTCGGGCAGCTGGACTTGCAGAACACCTGTCTCATCGTCACCCATCACGAGAAATTCTTGCTTCAGATTTGGGGCGAAAATAGCAACCGAACTCAGAAGAACTGCAAAAACTACAAGGATAGTCAAAGAGACTGTCCACCATCTAGCGGTCAAAATCCTAAGTAACTTCTCATACTTATCTTTTAAAAATTCGATAAAGTTGCTAAACCACCGGAGCCATCCATATCCTTTTTCAACCTTTTCATTCAAAAGCCTAGAAGACAACATAGGAGTTAATGTAAATGCTACAACAAGTGAAGAAAGTGTTGCTATAACTACTGTCACTGCGAATTCTTTGAAAAACTGGCCGACGATCCCCGAAAGCATTGCCAGTGGAACGTAGACAACGACGTCAACTAGGGTAATAGCTACTGCTGCTGATGCAATTTCTGCCCTGCCTCTTATTGCAGCTTTTTTTGGATCTTTCTCTTCACGTAATTTGGCAAAAATATTTTCAATCACAACGATCGAGTCATCTACAAGAATACCAATTGATAGAGCAATTCCTAAAAGTGAGAGAATATTTAGCGTAAAGCCAAACACCTGCATACCTATAAAGGTCACTACAATCGATGTAGGAATTGCAAGCAAAACTATAAATGTCGATCGGATATTTTTTAAGAATAGTAACAAAAGAAGTCCGGTAAGCAATATACCTTCAGTCACACTCTCCAAAACCCCATCAACAGATTCTTTCACATAGATAGAATTATCCATTGTTACTTTTGCTTCTATTCCTTCGTTTGAGTATTTTATCTCGGGATCATAACTTTCCTTATCAGATTGAATACCGATTACTTCAAGAAGCATCTTAGTTAATGGCAATGGCTTATCTCCTCCGAGCTGTTCCTTCACCTTCTCCGCTACTTCGATCTCAGAGGCATCAGACTGTTTAATTATTGAAATCCCGACTGCAGCCTTTCCATTTGCGCGATAAAAGCTTGCCGATTCTTTGTCGCTAATTTTAACCGTAGCAACATCTTTTACTTGCACAGGCTGAAGGTTTGGAATACTATCAGCTAAAGGAGAATTGGAAACATCGATATAGAGATTCTTGATCTCATCAAGTGAAGTAAGCTCAGAATTAATAGATACAGATTCTTCCGTTCCGCCATTTTGAATCGATCCGAGCGGTATTTGAGAGGGAAGAGAAACTCCATAAACTTTATTTGCTAAAGCATCGCTCACCATAGACACCGTAACACCCTTCATCATAGCGTCTGGTTTCAAAGTTACTTCTACCTGTTTCTCATTCAAACCGTAAATGTCCACTCGTCCGACTCCGTCAATTCTTTCAAGTTGAGGCTTGATCGTTTCAGTTACATAAGAAGACAACTTTTCCAAATCATTCGAATACATTGCATATTCGATTACCGGCATCGCATTATTGTCTATTTTTTCTACAGTTGAATCGGACGCATCTTCAGGCAGATCCCCTTTCATTTGATTGATCGTTTTGTTGACATCTATAACAGCTTGATCGGGATCTGTTTCAAGATTGAATTCTAAAGCCAGAACAGAAACGTTATCCATAGAATAGGACTGTATCCGGTCTAAGCCGCGGATAGAATACAAGTCATTTTCCAGAGGAATAGTTATCTGATTTTCAACAACTTCAGCGCTTGCTCCAGGATATATAGTTTGCACAATAACGTATGGAATGTTTACTTCAGGTATAAGGCTTGTATTTAAGGACTTATAGGCCCTGACGCCAAAAATAACGGTGGCTAAGACCGCCATAAGAAGTGCAAGCGGCCGCTTGATTGAAAACTTTGTAATGTTTCCCATGTTTATTAAGTGAAAGTTAAAATTATTAGAGAATACTTTCTCCCTTGAGTTTATAACAAAAAGAGAAATTAAATTCAAATAGCAACAGTATAAGTAACAAGTCTGCAACATCAGTTTCTGATATAAAACTATAAGGGTATGTATTAGCGGAGCTGTTCTGCTCCAATCGCCGATAAGGAAAATGATATTCCGCCTGCCAGTGATGCGATTTTATTTAAGAATGGCTTCTGATCAGGGACATTATTGTAAAGATAATTAAACATCTTCTCCCCCAGACCCAATATCGTAGCATCCAGCATCAGCCAAATCAGAGTCTTTTCAGCAGAAGCTGGTTCAAAAGCCTCGTCAGAGGCTGGTTCAAACGCCTCGTCAGAGGCTGGTTCAAACGCCTCGTTTGAACCAGCCTCTGCCTCTTTTTTGATACTACTCAAATTTTTACAAATTCTGTGTTCGATCTCTGAAACAAACATTTTCCTTTTCTCAAACCCTGCTTTGGTCAGTTCAATAACTAGGAACTGCCTTTGTACTTTAGAAAGCTTTGAGAGCTTGGCACATAAATTGTTTGAATACAGATAATCGTTTCTACTCACTAGTAAAGACTGAAACGACAAAAAATCGATTTGATTCTCAATTCGCTCTAGTCCGAGTGGATCATTTCCGTGTTCCGAGATTGTGATATTCTTGCTATCTTTAAAAACCGTCTCTGCCATGAGTTTCGAAGACTCAGATCCATTCATGTTTAATTGAATCCCAATATCATTATTCGGAAACTCTATATCACCAAATATAGATCTGCGCTTTTTTACCGGCTCTCGTTTCAAGATAGTAATTATCAGAGAATCCTCGGCCAAGCCCCAGAGCAGTATAGGGAAAATGTATGTAAAACGACTCATATCAGAATATGTAGTAACCCAGTACCTTGGATTTATGTTTATCAATAGAGTCTGATCAACCGGGTTTAGCGGAATACTCTTAAGCGCCTCCACATCCAAAGTGACTGAGAATTTCCTTAGAGTAACGAACAAGTAGTAAAGCAACCATATCAAACACAATATTGCCATAGCCAACCTAAGTTTTCCAAGAAGAGGTTCGCCTGTAAGAAGATACAGAAGAAAAATGACAGCTGTAAGCACACAAGACACAATCATGATTCCTGCTAAATGGGAAATCGAGTAAACAGCAAGACTTTTTGAAGCCAGCCTTTTTGACTCTTTGGCAACACCCAGCTTCAGTTCATCCATAAGTAATATTGGAAATATGCATTTAATTTACAATAAATGCAACTATTCTCCAAATGAAACGAGAGAGAACAAGAAAATAGGAAATCAGACAAATATAAATCGTTCCTTCCAAAAACTTATCGGCTAATTGGCGAAGCGTTCACAGCCCCCTGTCCACTGTTTGCTAGTATACCTTCAAAACCTTTTCGACTCTTTTCTTCCAGACATCCTTCAGATCTTTCATTCTAGCCTGCAATACAAATAAAAACTGCGCTTTATTGCCTTTGTTTACTGCTACTGAAACACTTTCAGCATATTGAGGAACACTTTTAGCCCTGCATCTTTCAAGCAGTCTAATAAGATAAGGGAATAATTCTTTTGAATACTCGCTGTTAGCAGCAGCTACTCCAGCAAGCACCTTGACTCCATTATCAACTGTTATTATAGAACCTTTTTCGATGGCCGAAATAATCTCATCTTTTCTACTGAATATTTCAGCAGGCTCGATTTGGGCAATAGTCGATAAGGCAATCATAACACCCCATACAACTCGATTATTTCGAGATCCGAGTGCATCTAATAATTCCTTTACAAATGAAGAAATCATTTCAGGTTTTAGATAGCCTATATACTCCATCATCCCAGCGCAATCGCTTTGAATATTTACATCTGTGTTTCTCAAATTCTCAACAAGAGTTTTCACAGCCTCTTTATCATTTTCTCTACAGATTCTTGTAGCAAGCTGTTTATTTGGCTCTTGTGATTTGGTCCCTTGTGCTGATGCAAGCTTGCTTAAAACGCTCATAACAAAATAAACTGAAAAATAAATTAGCGCTTTCTGGCTTATCAGCTAATCGGCTTTTCAGCTTTTTAGCTTACCGGCCAATGGGCAGCTTAGCTGTTCGGTGTTTCGCCCTCTTTTCCGTTTGACATATTCCCTCGCAACTGTTAGAATTATAACTGAGTATCACTCAGTAAGTCAAGGAAGAGAATAACAAACAGTTCACAATAAATGTAACAGCCAAGACACAATGTAGGCAATGCACTACGAATGAACCTAATGTACTTTCATTTTTTAATCTATGACCACTACTCCGCGCAAACGCGATAAAGAAAAAACACAATCAGACATTCTTGATGCTGCTATCGAAGAATTTATGCAGAACGGATTTCTTGATGCATCAACGATAAAAATCGCAGAAAATGCGAAAGTCGCTCATAGTACTATATTCTTTTACTTTCCTACAAAAGCAGATTTGATAGTAAACAGCATATACAAAAAACTCAATAATCTAGCCAGCAAGTTGGATGCACAGTCACGGAGCAGTATAGATATAAGACAGCTGTGTAAAATTTTTATAAGAGAAACGCTAAAGAGTGAACCATTTTACTCTACATTGATAAAAGAACTTCCACTACTACCGATAGATGTCCAAAGAATGGTTTTTGGTTCTTTCAGCGGATTTTCAGTCCACTTTGTAGAAGCAATATATAGGGCACAAAAAAAGGGAAAAATCAGAAGATTCACGCCGCGGATTTCCATGTTCTACTGGTTTGGAATGATCAATTATCTTTATTCTTTTTCAAAAATTCTAAATACAAAAGAACTCCTCCGAAAAAGGGAGAATGAGATAATCAGGTTCTTTATGAGTGCACTAAGAAAATAGGTTTATCGTAGGAATTTGACTTGTCCCCTTCTTCGGGATTAATCAAGTTCCTGCTTTTCAAACGTTAATTTAATTATTATATTTAAAGAATGTCGGACAACAACAATCAAAAACCCAAAGTCTGCATAGTCTGTGGCATGCCTCTCAAGGATAAAAATGACTATCCGGGTGGCGACACTTCGCTCGACTACTGCAAATACTGCGGAACAAAAGATGGTATCCATTCATACAAAAAGCTTGTCGAAGGTATGGCAAAATTCCTTATGAGAACTCAGGGAATGGGCGAAGAAGAGGCAAAGAAGGCAGCAAAACAGATGGTAGACAACTCACCCGCAGTGAAAATGGGAAAAGTGAAGGTTGAAAACTAGCTCAAAAGAACCTGGTCTGGGCTTGGTTTATCAAGTCCAGACTGGGTTGCGTGCGCTCGTTTTCTAGTCGATCTCTCTCAGCATACAGTGTGTCTGGATGAAATCCCCATTCTCATCGAAGCTTGCACGCCCCAATGTCATAACATCGAGAGATTCACCATTCTTTGTTATGAATCTGATTGGAAGATTTTTTGCCACTCCACTCTTCTTATAGTCTTCAAATGCCTTTTTGAAACTGTCAATAACGGCCGGGTCGAGAAAACTTGTGATATTCTCCCCTACGACCTCCTGCTTTTCATAACCCATCATTTTAAGCCAGCTTTCGTTGACATCAATAAGGTGTCCTTCTGCATCAAGTGAATGATAACCATAAGGAGCCTGTTCAAAGAGTTTCTTGTACCTCTCTTCATTTCTTCGAAGAGCATCCATCACTCGTTTATAACCGCTCATATCGGATCCTGCACTTATTGTTCCAAGAATATGCCCTGAATTATCTTTCAGGACAGAGTTATGCCAAGAGATGATCAGTTCAGAATTATCCTTTTTCAAGACAGGGTTTTCAAAAAATTCTGGCGAAATAGGCTTTCCCTTAACAAGATCCTCAAATACTCTTTCAACCTCATAGCGAATACGCTTTGGGATGAAAGTCTGAAACCAATCGACACCAAGAACTTCTTCTTTTGCGTACCCCAAGAGATTGCATCCGAATTTATTCATGTAAACGACCTTTTTATCAGCACTGATGACAACAAAGAGAACACCCGCTAAATCCAGATATTTGAAAGGATTTTTCTTAAAGTCTGAAAGAAGAGTTGTATAAGTCTTGGCAGTAGCTCCATTTTCAGAGACTACTGCTCTTTGAGAAACCCGGGTAGCCATGGCAGTCGATAATGAAGTTAGTAAATTATTATAGTCTAAAATATAAATGTTATAAAGAACAAATATGGCCTGTCCGATAATGTTTGTAATCTTCCAAAACCTCTGATACCATCCCTCTATGAAAATAGTATCGTGGAATGTGAACGGACTACGTTCAACCGAAAAACCATTTCTGGAATTTA
>JAQVGX010000078.1 GCA_028696515.1 Candidatus Dojkabacteria bacterium
AATCCATGCAATTATCTAAAATATAGAGCAGGACATCTATGTTCAGGAAATTCTTCAATTGACTGGCCTTATACAGGAACATCATTTTATATTACACAATATTTTCACAGCAATCATGAGGCACTGGATCTTGTAAAGGGCTATGGTTCTTCAATAGTAGCCTCGCATGATGGCTACTATTTTGAGGAAACTCCAAGTTGTAGTAATTCATGGTGCAGTGTTGGATGTAAGACTCCCACTAACCCCTGCGTTAAGGTTTGTCAAAAAGCTGATTGTTCATCCGGCAAGGTGACGATTTACTGCCACGTGAATTTCCTGTAAGCACTTGTAACGACATACTAAATCAAGCCATTTAAAATCACGCATATAGATATCAGATACTGTAAGTTTCCTCAAGCGACACATTTTTAGAGACTATCACATCCTTCGGCTCTAAAGTATCCATATTTACCAAGATGAACCCCGCATCTGTTTCAACTACAAAATTGCCGTCGTTAACCCACTGAACTGATTTTGCTTCCTTGTCAACTGTCGATTTATATACAAGCCTGACTCCCAGTGTCTCAAGATCAATAGCATATAGATCATTCATCCTTAATTCTGAGACATCATCTGACTTTTTGTACAAAGCATACTTCTGATTTGGAGAAATCCACATCCAGTGTTGAAGGAACCCCGTGTCTAACTGCTTCACATCTTCACCTCCTTCTTTCTGTACCGTAAGAGAAAAATCAGTATCTTCTGAATCTGATTCCGTAATCTCATGAAATCTAAATATCAGTCCCTGTAAAATATACTTTGTCTCGTCATTAGAATGTTTCTCTGAAACAATAGTTGATTCTGACAAATCACTCTCAAACATCCCGGCGATGTCAAACTCATAAACCTTCATCGAATCACATTGCTTCACCTTACAATAGTAGTAACTACTATAAAATAAGGATGAGCTTTTGTTCCAGTTATAAAATGTCAAATCAAGAAGCCCCGAACTTGAAATGTACTTGCTTTCGTGAGTTTTCACATCATAAGCATAATCACCGGCCAACGGCGCTCCTTCGGGGATATCTTTTTCATCAAAAGGTTCGCCGCATTCCCAGCCGGTTTCCTGACCTTCAGTTATGAACTTACAGTTTTTGTTCCTATATTCTAGTTCATAGATAACATAATTTCCGTCAGGCGAAACTACAAATTCCGCATGACCAGAGATTAGCTGGTCATCCTCGTAATAAGGAAACTCAACACTTTTCTTAGTTTTAAGATCAAAAAGGTAAAGACGCTCTATCAATTGATCCTTCTCGATCGATAGTTTATATACTATTGAATCTCTATTGAACCCGTTTTGAGCTGCTATTACCTTCTTGATCCCTAAACCCCAGGCATTTTCACCATTCCAGTCTGCGATCCAAAGCTCATTATCAAGATCTTCTCTAATATATACGATACTTTTGTCACCTTGTACTAAAATCGCATCGTCATAATTTTCATTCTCAAATGCGGCCCCATTTCCAAGAGAGTTCCCGTCGATTCCCTTTAAATTCTTATTTCTTAAAATATAAATAGTTAGCCCGACTAAAGAAAAGAGGAATGACACTAAAAATATAGAGATAACTAAGAACTTAAGATCAAATTTTCTCATAGCATAAAACCTGGTAAAATTAAATATATAATAGTAACCGAATAAGCCCTCAAAAGTAACACCCTCTTCATATGTAAAAATATGCCCGGTGGTTTACTGACTGCTTCCTCCTGATTTCAATCTACTATAGTTTGCTTGCGGCTTTTTGTTTAATATTCTGGTTACCATAACCGAGATACGTCCTGGGACACAATAGACATCTAATCAGAAGCCCTGACCGGGTAGCCTCTCCAAACTTTTTAAATTTTACAATCAAATCTTTTATCATCTCAGGTTCTCTATTAATGATAGGAGAGTCAATTAAATGCATATTACCCACTTACTTGATTACCTAGTTTTCGCCAAAGGCGAACCAGCCTATGGCTGGACCTAATTCCCTAGTTACTTAGTTACCTGGTTACCCGATTTCTTACTTCATTACTTAACCGCTACACTGTTTCCCTATTTCACTACTAAACTACTTCACGACTTCACTATTTTCTCTATTTCCTATATACTTTGAACTAGTTACCAAGTTATGTAGTTGTCTAATTATCTAGTTATCTAGTTATCCAGTTATCTAGTTATCTAATTATCTAGTTATCTATTTATCTAATTATCTAATGACATGTCTTACAAAGTAGCAGTCATCGGCGGAGGAGCAGCAGGCATGATGGCAGCAATTGCAGCTGCAAGAAAGGGCCATGTTGTCACAGTTTTTGAAAAGAATGAGAAGCTCGGCAAGAAAATTCTGCTCACCGGTAACGGGCGTTGTAATATAACAAATACTACCATAAACTGGCATAATTACCGGGGAACAAACCCGAAGTTCACTGCTTCTGTTCTAGCACAACATTCTAACAACGACACGATTCAATTCTTCAAAGATCTTGGCTTAGTTCTTGTAGAAGAAGATAGAGGCAGGCTTTTCCCTAGAAGCAACCAGGCGCAATCTGTGATAGATGTATTGGAGGAAGAATTGGACCGATTGGAGGTAGAAATTTTCTACAATCAGAAGATAAGGCGAATAGCATACAGCGAACAGCAAACAGATAATCGCAAAACAGGATTTGAGATAATTACCTATCAGAACAAGAAACATCATTTCGATAAGGTAATAATAGCTACCGGGGGGAAAAGTTATCCGCAGACTGGCTCCACAGGTGACGGCTATAGATTCGCACAGCAGCTGGGACATAAGATAATTCAACCATTCCCTGTTTCGGTTCCTTTTAGAATACAAAGCCCTGTATGCAACAAATTGCAAGGCATCAAAATCGATGCCACAGTAAAAGTTTATCATGATAACGAAAAGGTCTTTGAAGTAACTGATGAGGTTCTTTTTACACATCTGGGATTGTCGGCTCCGGCTATTTTGGAGTCGAGTAGGGAAGTGTCGAGTATTTTAAGTAAAGATCAAAATGCAAAAGTCATATGCTCATTGAATCTTTTCCCGGAATATTCTGAAGATCAGCTTTATAAACTTCTCAAAGGAAGAATAGCTTCTCATCCAGATAGAGCTTTAGGTAACCAGTTCACAGGCATGCTTCCCAAAAAGGTGATTCCTACTATTCTAAAATATGAGAACATCGATCCTGAAGAAAAAAGTCAGCAAACTTCAAACACAACTATACATAAAATAATTAAACTGGTTACCGATTACCGGTTACCAGTTGCTGAAGTCCTAGGTTGGGAAGTTGCACAATTCACAGCAGGCGGAGTTGATGTCAAAGAAATTGATTCCAGAACAATGGAGTCTAGAATTGTCCCGGGACTATATTTCTGTGGAGAGGTTGTTGATATTGACGGCCAAAGCGGAGGCTTCAACCTGCAGTGGGCATGGAGCTCAGGATGGGTAGCTGGAAACGGCTGTTAAAATTACTCATCCAACTCACCTATAGCTTCTGACAATTCTTCCGCGTCATTATACTCACCCTCTTCAAGCTCTGATAATAATTCTACAATATACTCCTCTAGCTCCGCAGAATCAGCTTGCGCTATAACTTCTTCTCGTGTGATAGGATAAGTGAGACTTTCGATAAACTCCTGAAAAGAGTCCATTTCCTCTTCTGCTATTCGTTTAAATTGTTTCATTGGTAAGACTGATTTAAAAATAATATAAGATAAATAATACATCACAGAATCATATTTTCCAATATTTTCTTTTCGATTATCAAAGTGTTGACTTATTATAAAAATCCCAATTTTCTCTGTTTGATTCGTATAGGATCAACCACCATAAGTTTGAATGGATTGGTTTCAACAACAAGGTAGTTATCATATTTGTAGACAGGACCATCATCCCAGTCTCCGAAACCCTCATACAGATCAACCTCATATGGTAAATTAGAGGAAATTATCCTTCTGGCAGACCTGGTCAAGAGTAATTCCCTTGCTCTTATGCTGATTGACTGCATTTCTGATCTTAGTTGTGCAGAAAATTTTCTCATAAGTTCTCCAGTCGGATCTTTGAGAAAAAGACTTCTTAGATACTGGCTACCATCCAAATACCTTGGTTGACCAAACAACATAATATTAAAATTAACACCCCTTTTAGGATCATGTACTGCTATGCAAGGAGATACTGTTAAAATATGAGCCGACTGAAGGATCCTCATCGCTGTATGTGTAGCAGTTGCTGACAGCCCATCATTTGCAAACACTTCCCGATAAACAAATCTTGCAGATTTTCCTCCTAACTTTATCTCTATTTCCTTCACCTCAGCCTCAGCACCTCGCCCTAGCACCTGTGTTGTACTAAATTCTTGTCGAGAAACCCAAAGTAACAGATCCGGATATTCAGTAAGTAAGGGAATTCCACAACCTGCAATTCGCATATCTAGGCTATGGTTTCTCACATGTAGATCTTCTGAATCACCAATTCTAACAACCTCAAAACAACCTTCTCGGTGTTCTGCGACTTGCTTCCAAATTGTACTTATTTCTCCACTTTCTGAAACCATAATGGTATTATATCAAAATCCCCTGTAGTTTTCTTCTCAAAATCACGAGATTTCTTCTTCGGCATTTAGTTTAATCGATAATAAAATCGTTTGTCATCTCAAGGAAATCTAACCTGTTTCCGAATTGAAGCATATTGACCCATAACCTCGATGGATAATTCTGCCAGATAATTGTTTTTAGTCTTTAAACACTAGTCTTAACCATTATTCTGTAATATAATAGCCCATAGCAACAACATGGAGGCTAGAACATACGAACCAAAACCCCTAATTGGATTTGACCCTGGTAATAAAGGTATTCTGATACCTGCGGAAAGAGTTGCGGGTGTAGCTGATAGAATGCCTTTTCTTAGAGTCGTAACCCAGTTGACGCCCATACATCTAAGATATCACAGAGGGATTAGAACTGACGGAAGTTTTTCATTCATTTCCTTTGGATCTGAAATTGCTGTACTTTCTCCCGAAATGAACATTTTGGAAGTAACTCAAGGGAAATCTGTAAGGGGGATACTCATAAGAGACCTTGAAACCCAAGAGGTCTTAATCCTATCACCTGCTTTCTACCATCTAGTTGGTCCTCTTATAAGGACTGGCTACCATTCTACAGATCTAGAGATATCAAGACTTGTACGACGTGCCGATCCTTACATAGTTCTTCTTGAAGGGCTCGGGTATGATCTAAAAATCCTAGTAGAGGACAAACAGGAACAGGCTCGGATCGGAATAGGTATATCTAGGGCCGTTAGAAGGAAAATACTAGAGGATTACCGATCTGGGTCCAGATTAGCCACTAGGGTTCTTTCAGGACTTCTATTAAATAATGAGCTGCTCCCTCCTCACTTACCAGTCATCCTTACAAATATACTAGAAACATTGTTATCTATTAGAAGAGAAAGAGAAGTTTATGGCCCGGCTTTTACTTCTGTTGAGCTAGTTAACGAAACTGCTCAGGTCTTAGGCTTTTCGACAAGCATCTTGCGTTCGCTTTACTTAGCCATGAGAGCTGATTATGTCATGCAGGCGGTAAGTTCTGACCGTCCGTATTCATCTGGTTTGAATCAGGGTGAATTCCTACGAGAGTTGTGGCGAGAAACACTGAGTCAATTATTTACCGATCACGAGAATCACATAGCCGCAGCTCCAATCTATATTAGAATAGCGGATTTCAATGATTTAATGCAAAGAGCACTGGCCGCACGTGACCCGATTTTGTTTTATAGAGAGTTAACAGCCCTGAAGGGAACAAGAAGAACATTCGGGACACTTGTTCCCCGAGAAGTTGAGTTTTTAACGTTCTTTTATTCTGAGCTCAGACATCAAGCCATCTCAGGAGCTCCAATTTCAATCATGGGGAGATTTATATTACAAGCTACAAGAGATAATTGGACTAACTTAGCAATTGCAAAAGAAATATACAAACTATCAGGAGTGAAAATAGGTAAATCAGGAGTATCAGTATACAGGAAGTTTCTGCTTCTAGGAATTCAAGCTCTATAGATAGGCAGACAATCAGAATTATGATAACATAAGGCTGATGTTATTTTTTCACTATGACATTTCTATACATACTCATTTCAACAACAATTATAAGCTTGGGCTCCCTCGTAGGAATAATCACCCTGTCCGTTAATAAAAAAATTCTTCAAAGATATCTTCTCATTCTTATATCACTTTCAGCCGGGACTATGCTTGGAGGAGCATTCTTTCATCTCATACCTGAGGCATTCGAAGAGCTAGAATCACAGAAAGTTTCTATCCTGATACTAGCTTCTTTCGGGGCTTTTTTTCTTGTAGAAAAGATACTTCACTGGCATCATTGTCACGACCAGCCCTGTGAGAAACACCAATTTGGTTATCTAAATCTCTTGGGTGACGGAATACACAATTTTGTCGATGGACTGATAATAGCATCTGCATTTCTTACCAATATTGAGCTTGGTATCATAACAACCCTAGCGATTGCATTACATGAGATTCCACAGGAAATAAGCGATTTTGGAGTTTTACTCTACGCAGGCTTCAAAAGGAAAAGGGCACTTATCCTAAACTTCCTTGCAGCTTCGATAGTTATTTTGGGAGGCATCATCGGTATCGTTATCGGCAGACAAGTCACCAGTATTACAACTTATTTTCTACCGATTGCAGCCGGAGGATTCATCTATACAGCTGCCTCAGACTTGATTCCCGAACTGAAGCAGGAAACTGCTTTGAAAAGAAGCTTCACCTATCTGCTTACGATCTTCCTAGGAGTAATATTGATGTATAGTTTGAAATTTATTGAGTTATGAGAAGATACTTAGTTTACACATTTTTCAACTACAGACATCTGACATTCAAACTCCTGAATAAGCTTTCATTACCAAATGTTTCCAAATACTACATAAGAGGAAAGAATGGTGTTTACCGATTAGCTAAACTAGTTGAAAAGCGGAATTATGATTTTATTCTCGGATTAGGAGACTACAGAATTAACGCCAAAAGAATTCGGATCGAAGAAAAATTCATCAATAAACATGGCAAGAGTAAAATAGTAGAAATAGCGCCGCATGAATACTCCTCTAGCTGGAAACTTCCAGTTCTCCATGAATATGTCCATAGTTCGGACAAAGCTTCCAACGGTCCTTGCAACAAAAGCGCATTTCTTGTTTCTCATATTCTAAAAACTACATGTCACAAAACCAAAAACGCTTTTGTTCATATACCGCGCAGCTTCGATTTCATAAGAGCAGATCAAGTTGTCAAAGAGTGGCTGAAGCTATAAAATCAACCTATGAAAACTAGGGTCAAAATTTGCGGGATAACAAGGAAAGACAGGGTCGATAAACTTCTTGAGTTTGACATCTGGGCACTCGGATTCAGAGATAAAGATGTTCCTGATTTCATCACTCTAGCTGAAATCGAAAAAATAATCAGCGATCTTCCCCCAAAGATACTTTCCGTATTTGGCGTTGCTTATAAAAAACCTCAAGAAATAATAGACATAGTTAATAAGACAAACCCAAACGTAATCCAATTCCAAAAAGGAGGAACACCAGATGAACTTAAATACATCAAAAGATCATTCCCCAAGCTGCAACTTTGGAAAACAATCGAAACAGGTGTGGAAATATCGCAGGATGAAATAATCACGTTTGAAAACATTGCAGATATGATACTTATTCACTCGTCGCCAACTAGATGGAAAAATGACCTAAAAATTACAAATCTGCTTAAAAAACCATTTT
>JAQVGX010000079.1 GCA_028696515.1 Candidatus Dojkabacteria bacterium
TAATTGCACCTTGTCCGGTAGCAATGATAATAGAGTTCTCGTCATAGTCATCGGTGACCAAAACGTTTTGGGCTCTAAGTGGCCCGGTATTTTTGACTGTAATCGTGTACGTTACTTCCCCTCCAGGATACGTATATTTCTCTGGCGTGCAAGACTTAGTTATTTCTAGGTCCGGAGCATATGGGATTTCAGTTTCGTCAGTGGCTGTCTGTTTATAACCCTTATCTGTACTCAGCTCGATTGTATTCAATATATTATATACTCCTGGCACGAGCTCTGAGTCTATTGCTGCTTCGAAACTAAGGTTGAGAATGTTGTCCCAAGGGCTTGATGTGGGCTCAAATGACCCGTTAAGTGTATACTTAGCTCCATCATTATCCCATACAATATTTGAATTGTTGATGATCCCGTTTTCTGAGATAGTACTATCGATCACAGAAAGATACTTTTTGGGCAGAATGTCTGTGACAGTAATTCCATATCCGTTTCCAGTTCCAAGATTCTCGATTTGAATTTTGTAATCCAGTGTCTCCCCGGGGAGAGCGGTTTCTTTGTGATCAGTCTTGGTAATATTGAAAAGTGGGGAATGTACTGTAGTTACGACGTTGTTACTGCTTATAAAGTCAGATTTTGCATAGTTTGTTGAATTCTCAAGTGTTGCAATAAGATCGATAAGGTCCAGATCACTGGCATTGCCGTTTACATGCAAACTAAATTCAGCCAGAACTGCCTCCTGACACTGTAGAGTTCCAAAGTTCCAGATCAGATAGTTGTCTGTGTAGCTTGAAGTTTGAGAAGTATTTACCAAATCAACTATATCTTTTACCTGTGAAAGGTCAACGGACACTTTAGTGTCCGGAGATGCTCCCTGTAAATTTTCCGATACTGCGAGGTAGATTCTTTCCATTTCACTGCCTGTCGGTGCAAAGTAGTAGCTTCCCGGAGTGTCGGATGCTATCCCCTGCATCAATTCTTTATCAGCATAATTCCCATATGCTATAGAAATTATTCTGATTCCCTGATTCTTTGCTTGAACAGCCTGATCTAGGGCATATTCTTTTGCATAATTGGTGTTTACCGGTTTATTTGCTCTCCCGTCAGTAAAAATTACTATAATAGGCAAAGCTTCAGATGTATCAGATAGCAGCTCACTACTAGCACTGGCGATAGCACCACCAATATTAGTGTTTCCCCCGGCTTGTATGTTATTGATAACGGAGATAAGTTCCTCTCGGTTATTGGTAAGCGGGATTTGCACAGAAGAATTCTCATTGTAGGTTACAATACTTGCCTTATCTTTTGTGAAATCAAGGTTTTTAACAAATATTTCTCCAGCGGATTTCGCATCGCTGAGGAGGTCGAGCATACTACCCGATTTATCCATTACAAGGGCTACGTTTATAGATGTTTTGACGCAGGGCGAAGTATTCTTGGCCTTGACCTTATAGTTGAGTGTTTGTGCTTCGTCTGCAGGATCATCCCGCTGTACGTCTTTCTTGTCAACTGTCATTTCAATACTTAGTCTAGGTTCTGATCCTGTTTTTGGTAAATCCTGAAGCTCTCGCTTACTCGATGCAGGTATCAAAAGAAGTGTAATACCCAGGGCAAAGGCAGCAAGTGCAAAGACTTCTCTCCTGGAACTTTTTTTTCTGGATAGTGATTTCAACTAGTTATACTAATAATTCAGCATCTAAAATCGAATACAATATACATTAACCGTGGAAGAATGTAAATTGATGCTGCTATTAGGGTGATCGATTTTTGGAGTCTGGCGCTAGATCTCGTGCCTTTTTAGAGCATTTTTCCCAAGTACTAGGACAATCTCTGACTTGATGAATTCTGAAGCTACTTCAAGTCTGTCAGAATAGGAATAGCTGAAGTTTTTGTTTTCTTCTTCCTTTTGTTTTGCAAGCGATCGAAGTAAATTGACAAGCTCTATCGCATCCTCGAGCCTTCCGCTGTTTAATTTTTCTCTTGAGATATTATCTAGGGTTACGAGAGTTTTCTTGTTTATTCTAATACGTTTGTTTAGTTCTCTTAAAGCCTTACGGGTGCTTGCCCTCGAAAGTGGAGGTCTCAGACCCAGCTCTGCGGCCTTTTCAATGGGAACAGAAACTGTTACAGGGGAGTTGAAGAACTTAATTTTATAGTACTTTAGAGTTTGGTCCCCGACATTTTCTGTCGTAATTTGTTCTACTTTCCCTGCTCCGTGGCGTGGGTATACTACTTTTTCTCCTCTTTTAAACATATCGATTCTGGATCAGACAATTATACCTATAATACATGATAGCACATTTTGAAAATTTTTTTTAGTCTATATTGTATCATAACAAAAATGCATAAATCGGTTTAGTGTGAGATGAGTGCTATAAAAAGTAGAATTTGATTTATATGAACGTATCAATTAAGCCGGTGAAGTTTATTTGAGATTTGACCGTTATAAAGGACTAGATTCAATTTATCAAAAGGGAGAGTTGAAGCTCTTGACTCTCCTTGGAAGGTATTTGTTGCCTCGAAAAGCTTGTTTGCGATATCTTGGTTTATGGTACTTGGAGAATTCTTTGTCTTACAAACCAGAAACAATGATTTTGTTAAGAGGCCTGAGCATATACCTTGCGACCTAAGTAAGGATTCAATATCTTGTAGGGAAAAGAATGAATATGTCTGTGACCCGTTCATTAAAGAGATTGGGTGTGAGTGTAGTGTGAATATCTCCTTCACGGATGGATTTGCAGGAAGTTCTTTCTGCTTGATGCTTTTCCTGGAAACAAGCTTTCCGTTGAAGTAAATTTCCTTTCTGAAAAAAATACCTACTTTGGTAGCAAAGGGCACATATTTTAGGCTGACTTCGTTTCTAGTGTATACAGATTCTTTCGAACCTTTCTTAGGAGGCGACACAAAAATCTCACTGTCGATCCAAAAGATGCTTGTTGAGTGTTCATATCCGTAACTGTCCGTAAATTCTCTGAGCTTCTTGACAGATTTCCAGATATTACTTTCTATATTCAGTGATGCAGGAAAAGAATTGGAAGTCAGCTGATCCGGTTTATTTTGGACAATTAAGTTGCAAAATTCATAAAAGTTCATAACATCTAGATTTAGCCTGAACATAAGAATATTAACTCAAAGGCGTGCTATTATAGGAATTGTATTTTATCTTTCAATCCGCGCACAAATTCTTCAGCACTTATCCGTTTTTTCCCTTCCATTTGAACTGACAGGACAAGTATCGGGTAAGTCCCACTTTGGACGGAAAAAGATTTTGAAGTGACTTGTGCTGCTCCCGGTCTTTGTCCTGATTTCAACTTTTGAGAAATTTTGACATCAAATATTTTTATCCTTTTCTCAATATTCCCTATTTTTGCTATTGTCCAGGCAGCTGGTTGAGGGTTAAAAGCTCTCACCTTTCTTTCTATACTTACAGCAGACTCTTGCCAATCTATCCTTGCTGTTTCTTTTGAAACGTCTCCTCTATAACAGTAGGTAGCGTTTGCGTGCTCTTGCTCTAAAGGGATAATTTTGTTTCTTGTCCAATCCGAAATAACTTTTTCGATATGTCCTGCAGCTATGTTCTGCAGTTTTTTCCTTAAAGAGCCTCCAGTTTCTAGTCTATCAATTTCAACTTCTTTCCTAAATATTATGTCGCCGACATCCATCTCTTGTTCGAGGATCTGAATTGTTAATCCGGTCTTCTTTAATCCTCTCAATATAGCAGATTCGATTGGGCAGGCACCTCTTAATTTGGGAAGTAGGGAGGCATGAATATTGAGTGTTCTGTGTTGCGGGAAATCGAAAATTTCTTTTGACAGAAATTGCCCATAGTTGCAGACTAGGTTGATGTCAGGCATCAATCTTTTTAAAGTAGGAGGACCATCTTTGTTAACATTCTCAAAGGGGAAAACCTCTATTTCTAATCCTGCAGCATATTTACCCAAGTTGTTTTCTTGTTTAGATCTGTTTGGGGATGTAATCAGGCCGACCACCCTTATTTTTTTTGATTTTATGAGTTTTTTCATTATCGGTAAAGAGAAATCCCCTGAACCGAAGAAGCATAATTTGATCATTATTTATTGACAGTATAGCTAATTTCCTGTATTATATTTCAAATAGGATCATTCCTCAATGGAATTAAAACTGCCAAACCCAATTAATTTAGTAAAAAAATGAGCTCTGTATGGATACAGGCGAAACTTTTACAACTATGGCCAATAGAAAAAGAATAAAAAAGCAGCTCGATGCTGCAACTTCAAGTAAACCGAATATGCTTGATAAATTGTTACAAAGCTACCTGCTGATCTTTTTAGCAATTTTTTCAGTTGGAGGGTTGGGATTCATGCTTTTCCGTGAGATTAGCTATATTGCAGCTAGTGCAGCCTGTCCTGAAGTATTGCAAAATCCAATAACTGGCTTAGTAGAGCTTGATGCAAATGATTATGCCGCTGACAATGTTATAGACTGTAGTGCAGTCGACATAGAAATACAGAATGGGGGAACTCTTAGGGTTATACCAAGAATAGTTGATAACGATAGCGAGGATGATGATTTTGGTCTTATTATTCAGGCACATAGTTTTACTATTGACCAAGGAGGGCTCTTGGATCTTGAAGGGCGAGGATATGGTCCTGGGCAACAATCGAATCATATTGGCTCAGGGAAGAGCAGCAATACCCCACAGACCTGTGAGGGCGGGAGTTGTGGTGGCAGCGGTGGAGGTCATGGAGGTGCTGGGGGTAAGGGGGATCCTGATTTTGAACAAGAAGCTGGATTAGCAGGTGATATTTACGGAGAAGAAGAGTCGCCAATAACGCTTGGAAGCGGAGGAGGAGAAAGTGCAAGAGGTGGTATAGGAGGCTCTGGTGGAGGTGCTATAAAGCTTCAGGTGTCAGGCACATTTACTAACAATGGGTCTATAAATGGAAATGGAACAAACGGGCTGGTTCTAACAGACACTGGTGCTGGTGGTGGTGCTGGAGGCTCTGTCTGGATAGAGGCTGCTAATTTTGCCGGGGAGGGCCTTGTGACGGCAGATGGCGGGAACGGCGGAGATGCTAGCCAGCATGGAGGAGGCGGAGGAGGTGGAAGGGTAGTTATGTTATGTACTGAAGGCAATACCTATGATGGAATTGTGACGGTTGCAAAAGGTACAGGTGGAGTTCAGGATGGTCAGGTCGGAACCGTGATAGGTCCGACTTGTTATCCCAATGATCCAGAAGACTTGAGACAATATGAGTCAAACGGAACAACCTTAATAGCAGCTGGCGGGAAAACAAAATATGATACAGTAGTATTTAAATTTGAGGTTAGTGATGTTGATTATCCGAGCGTGCTCAGGCCGCAGGTTGAAGTGAGAAATCAAGGAACTCCTTTTACCGGTATAGCTACCCATACTGGGTCAGTAGTGAATTATGATGGAGGTGCTGCTGTAGAAGCTGTTGTTACTGCACATTCGTTGCCAAAGAGCGCGCCTTATCATTGGAGAGCAAGAGTGATTGATGATAAGGGGGCAAGGAGTGATTGGGTTGAGTTTGACGAGGTCCCAACAGAGGATCTCATTATCCTAGGCGATCCATACAAATTCGTAATGATACAGGGTAATAATCAAACGGGTACTGTTGGTCAGGCTTTGGCACAAAAGGTTGGAATCGAAATACGCGATATTTCTGATTATACGATTCCAAGCGTAGCGTTTAACTGGAAAGTAAATTCTGGGGGGGGAACTATACAGGAATGTGGATGTACAAATTATTATACCTCAACAGATGCAAACGGGTATTCTGAGGTTGCTCTTGTTTTAGGAACAGTTGCCGGAGTTAACAACAATAAGATTCAGGCGATAAAGAATTACCTTGTAGGTTCTCCTATGGAATTTACTGCAACTGCATCTCCAGATGAAATAACGCATTATGATATAGATGTTCCTTCCATTGCTTTGGTAAATCAATCATTTTCACCAGCGACTGTTGTTAAGGCGAGGGATCAATACAATAACCTGGTGAATACTGCTGTAAATGAAGTCTATCTTGATGCTGTAGATCCTACAAACTATGAAGCCTTTGGGGAGGGGAATTTGTTTCCTGACAGTTCGATATTGGTAAATGGCGAGGTTACTGTTGGCAATATGACTTATGACATTTTGAGAAATATTCGTGTAAAGGTCTGGGATAATGTTGACGAAGGAGATCATAATGAGAGTTATTCAGATATAATCTCTATTGTAGATGCATTGGGAGACTGTTTTGGCAGACCAAATGTTCCCGGAACACTTACATTGGATCAGAGTGAGATTCATAATGCGGCTGATTATCCCGGGGGTATCATAAACTGTAGCGAGGTTGACGTCGAAATTTTCGAGGGGACAGCATCGACGGTTATCACACTGAATTCTTTTGAAAATGGTGATATGGTGTATCCCTCAGGTGACTATGGGGTAACTATTTTAGCAAACAGCTTGGTTGTTGGATCAAATGCAGCACTTCTTGCTGAGGGGACAGGATATCCTGCAAATAAAGGTCCAGGTGCAGGTAAGACCGGCAGTGGGTATTATCCAGCTGGTGGAGGAGGGAGTCATGGAGGAAAGGGTGGGACAGGTTCGAATGGTCCTGGCTCAAGCGGCATACCTTCTGGGGGAGATATTAATGATGATGTATTCGAACCTGTATATCTGGGAAGTGGGGGTGGAGAGGCAAGTACTGGAGCAGGCGGTGGTGCTATCAAAATTGTAATTAATGGCACAAATCCTAGTGCTAACTCTGATAAACTGATAGTTAATGGTGAGGTAAATGCTGACGGAGCTAATGCAGGTGGAAATTCTGGAGGGGGGAGTGGAGGAAGCATCTGGGTACAAACAAATTATCTTCTGGGGTCCGGATCTATACATGCAGATGGTGGTTTTGGTGGGGATGGCGGTATTGCAGGACAGGGTGCAGGCGGGGGAGGAGGAAGGATAGCAATAGAGTACGAGAATATGGCAGATTATGAAGGAACAGTTTATGCTCACGGAGGCGGTTATGGGACTAGTAATTTTAGTAAAAATGTTGGTGGTCCGGGGACTGTATACTTCGAAAAGATCGGTATAGAGAACGATGAAGAGGGGGATCTGTATGTTGATAATGATGGTCATAACTTCTTGAACGCAGGTGTAGTCGAGGAGAGTTGTCCGGAACTATCACCCCCTAACAATGGAGGCTGTAAGTTTGATACTATAACTCTTGGAGTTGATATGGATAATGACGGTAATCAAGGTTATGGATATATAGATTTTCTGGGGACTGGTTCTGCATTAACTCTGCACTCATCTACTCTTACCGGAGATGCGACTTCGGACCTTTATGCTTATGGGCTTGCATATATTGCCGATGATCCTTACGAGTTGTCTCTTTCGGGGTTGCACATAAAAGGGGATATTGTTGGATACGGTTTTGATATTCAAGATTTAAATATTTTGATTACAAATCAGGGAGAATTGGCACTTTATGCAAATACTCCCTGGAGATACGGGAACTATACTTTTGATGGCGTTACAATAAATGATTCAGCTGATCTTACTCTCG
>JAQVGX010000006.1 GCA_028696515.1 Candidatus Dojkabacteria bacterium
ACCGAAGACCAAAAAGTTACTGTATCTCCTCTTACAGCGTAAAATCCGGGTGACGAGACCTTTTCCACTCTTTGAAACGATTTTTCTTCTAAGATTTGCTTCAATGAGGTGAATGATATGTTACCTTTTGTTATAAAGTTTTCAAAGTATCTTCTTATGTTTGTGTTCACATGAGTTGAATATACTATGGCCTTTTTGATATCTTTGGATAAGGACTTTAGGATAATGCTTTTGGTGTCTATAGTTGTACCCATAACCGTAAAATGTTCTCCCTGGATTTTTTTTGTGGGGGTATCGAATTCACGAACAAGTTTTTTATACTCAGAACTCTGAGTGATATACTTTGTGAGAAGCACCCTGGGATTATATCGGATTCAGAAGTATTTGGCTAGTATTTTCCTCTTTCTGTTTGTAACTATATATCTATTCGAAGATACATCACCATAGAACTTTGGGGAATCTCGGGTAAGCTGAAAAGCTGGTTGAGTGCTCTAGAAATATCTTCGCCAGATAGTTCTGTTGTATCTACCGCGAGTATGTTTCTCTCTGTAAGCGCATAAGATAATCTCTGGTGTCCTGATACCGTTTCTATAGTCAGCTCTCCGCGTACAGTTGTTACAGTATCTCTTGCATATGTTAAGAATTCGTTCAAGGAGGGAAGTGACTCTTTAGACATAATATAAAACTATTAAATATTATATATCCAGTATAGCTATTTCAGAAAAAAATGCAAGCAGATGGCTTTTCTCTCTTCCGAAATACCCAAAGGGCATTTGACAGTGAAGTCTGGTAAACCTTTCATTTAGATCGGGGCTGACAAGGATGTGGGTAGCACGATGAGGCCATTGAATAGGCCACTGTGCACAAGTATGGGAATAGGTTATATGACAAACCCCTTAGGTCTCTTGAGGTTTTCTCTTTTTCTCAGTGAGGGACGTGGAAATCCTGTACGGGGGGTGAATAAGTCTGATTCAGTAAAGTTTCTTATCAATATAGCCAGTTTCGATCTACCTATGATATGTGCAATGTCAACAGTGATTAGTTCTTTGATTTCTTTCAAATCATTCTGCTCAATATTATCAGGGGAGATCAATAGATAGTATCTACTATTATCTCGTTTGTAAAATAATATCCAGGGTATACGATTTGAAGTTTTTTCCGTCTCTGTTCCTGACTGTTTTTCGTAAGTAGTAACACCATGTTCTACGCGACTTCATGCCTTTCCTGTTTTTGAACTAAGCCACCTAGACAAAGGACCAAAGTCGCTTCTATCTATTATTATTTTCGGCTCAAATACAAATTCCACAATCAAAAAGAATAATCGTTATCAAAGAGTAACCTTGACATAAAAAGTCTAAAGGATTTTTGTTTTTTGTATTCATAAATCCTAGCGGTCACTCTTCTGAAAAGTACAAGAATCATTATCATAATTGAAAAAACCCTGAATGTATTGTTTTCACAGATAAAGGTCATCAAAACGTACGCGGAAAGAGCAGCCAGCGTAAGAACAGGTGAGCTTATGATTTTTATTTTCTTTAGACTGTCAACCAATGCTGTAATAAGAGAAAATGCGAATATAGCTAGGGGTAACAGTGCTGCGATTGGAGTTAGAAAGAGCATAGTTCCAAAGATGGTAGCTATGCCTCGCCCACCTGCAAAATTGAAGTATATGGGCCAATTATGTCCTATAACAGCAGAAATAGCTATGAAAGGCAGCCACATAGCATCGATTCCCATAAATTGAGCGATAATCAATATAGGAATGCCTTTTATAACGTCAAAAGCTCCAACGATAATTCCCCAGAGTAAGCCAACATTTTTCAGTACATTTGATCCTCCAGCTTTGCGATCTCCTATTTCCCTTATATCTTCATTTATAACAAGCCTTGTGATGATGACGGCTGAAGAAATCGAACCGACGAGATAGTTAAATATTGCAAGTAGAATGCCAATTGACAAATTCATAACTTACTTTTCCATATAAAAAGCGACCCCTATGACTTCTGGACCAAAATGGCTGGCAACAGTCATAGACATCTGATTGTACGAAATAACCTCAGGGTTAAACTCTTTTTCAATAACTGGGGCAAATTCACTTTCGATTATTTCCCTTGTGCTTCCATAGTCATACATAACTTTAATTTTTGATGGTTTTACCCTGTCTATCTGTTCACTGATTTTCCTAACAATCACATTGAGGCCTTGAGAATATGTTCTTACTTTGGTGATTGGTTCTAAGGTACCGCCCATGTGCGTAATAACTGGTTTAAAAGACAAAAGACTTCCCAGCCAGGCCTTCGCCTTTCCGATTCTGCCTCCCTTTTCAAGATATTTCAAGGTGCCTATGACGCCATATTCATCAACCAGCCTGTTTTCTCTAACATTTCTCAAGAAGTCTAAGATATCATCGATGCTCTTTCCCTCTTGAGCTAGCTGATTGCTCTCGTATGCTAAGAGTCCTTCTAAAGAAACAAGGACTTGAGAATCAAAAGCCCTGATATCCTTCCCCTCATCTTTAAGCTTTTCTGCTGTTTGTTTTCCGAGACTGTAAAAACTTGACAATTTCGATGATGCGCCTATGTAAATGGCTTTATCAGTATCCTTTGTTGCTTCTAAGAAATGCTGACGCATTTCGGCAGGAGATATAACTGCAGTTTTCGGCATTTCATCTAGGGAAGCCAATTGATGTATGAATTCATCACATTTTTCATCAGTATCTTCTTTTTCGGTTTTTCCTTTGTAAACTACATTAGCGGGGATAAGGTGGATACCATGATTCTTTGCAAAATCAAATGATAACGAAGAAATTCTTTCAGTGATAATCTTTACTTTGGACATAACTTTTTAGAAAACTAATATGGGAAGTCTAACTGATTAATTTCGAAATATCAAATTTGAGTTAGATCATTCGAGAGAAACTATAAATTGATAGTTAGGTTGCCCTCCCTTTTGTGCCTGAACTTCGATTTCATGTTCTTTTTCTATAGATTCGAAAAGTGCTTTATAATGAGAAATGTTTACCTTTTTTCCAGCATAGATAGTCATGAGTTCTTCATTATTATACAGAAGCTGGATACTATTAGTTAACACCTCATGTACATTTTCTGCACTCGAGATAACTTTGTTTTTATCTACGGAGAAGTAGTTTCCTTTTTTGATAGTGACTCCGTCTATAGTAGAGTCCTTTATCGCCTTTGAAATAGAGAAAGTCTTAACTAAAGTTAAACCGTTTTCTATCATATCAAGATTCTTTTCTAACGATTCGTTTTTATCAAAATTTAAAATTGCCGACAGTCCCTGTACTTGATCAAATGTTTCGACGACACTGACCTGCTTTATCGACTTCTCAGCAGCTTTCTTCGCACCGATAAAGATGTTTTTGTTGTTTGGAAGTAAAATGATGTTTTGTGACTGGGTAAAATCTATCTTTTGTGATATATCTGAAATGCTGGGATTCATGGTGTTTCCGCCAGGTATAGTATATACCCCTTCAAAACTTTCGTACATTTCTTTAAACTCGTGACTATTTACTACAGCTATCACGGCAGAATTTGAGGTTTGTGGCTCTGCCTGTATTTTTCGATTGATAAATTCTCTTTGTTGCTTGTGGATATCATCAACTTTAATTTTTTCTATCCTGCCAATTGTCGCCAATACTTTCTCAATGTTTTGCTTTTCCTTTAAGTGGAAGTGTATTTTTGTGTACTGATCCTTCTGGGCAACTATCAATGAACTGCCAAAGGCTGAAAGTTTAGTTTTTATGTTATCAGCTGACATAACAACATCTGAAAGAATTGCCTCATAGCAGTATCTTTCCTTAGGCGGTTTTTGCCACACTTGCAACAAGCTGAAGATCGATAGATTTGCCTTTTTAATATTCTGCCATTTTAGCTGAGTTCCTAGAGTCCTCATCAGATGGAATGCCTTCCTTACAGAAAGAAAGTTTTTCCCTCTTTTTAAAATGTGAAAAGCCTGTTTAAACAGCCATTTTACTTTGGAAAACGTGTATTTCAGCACTTTAAAATTAAATTCAATTATTGATCTTGCTCCTCCTGAGCCAAAGGTGCCAACTGTATCATCCCAGACACGTGCGAGTTTTGGTGATGTAAAATCATCCGAAGAAGTAGATGTTATCAGCTTTCTTCCTTCTAGGGCTTGATAAAAAGCTTCTAAGAAATAAACAAAACCTGCACCTCCTGCGTCAACTACTCCTGCCTCTTTCAGCTTATGAAGCATTTCAGGAGTTTGACGTAGAGTATTTTGTGCTTTCACAAGTGCAGCTTTCATAATTTTTTCAAGCGAATTGTACGATTGCTTTCTACCTATTTCATCCGTGGCGGATTTTATGATTGTGAGAATTGTTCCCTCGACTGGTTCTGAAACACTGTTGTATGCTTCTTTCTGTCCATTCTGAAATGCTTCGTATAATTGATTTTTATCAAGATTTGTCTCAATTTTCTCACAGAATCCTCCAATGAACTGAGAAAGAATAACTCCGCTGTTCCCACGGGCACCCATAAGACTTGCCTTTGATATTTTCATAGCAAGATTTGATATTGTTACATTCTTATCTTCTCCTATCTCCTTCATAACCTCATTCAGTGTCATCGACATGTTTGTTCCTGTATCTCCATCGGGAACCGGGTAGACGTTTAGATTGTTAAGAAGTTCTTCTTTTGATAAAAGCAATTTTTCAGCGTATTGGAAAATTTGCTTAAGTTTTTCTGCATCAATTTCGGTGATCATTTTGCCATTATAGCAGAGGAGGATAAACAATTGTATAACCACGGTTATACAATTGTTTATCCCCTTGCTGCATTTAGCATTCTGTACTTTTCAATTCTTCTAAGATGTTTCATCACGTTTGTGCTGTATTGTAAAGCCTTTTTGGGAGCTTGTGTTATTTCTTCAGGCAATCCGGCGTCATCAGCTACTTTTCGAAGAAGATGCTTTCTAATGCCATTTCGTATCAGGAAATTGCCAGGTAGTGAAAGTACGTATTCAGCTAGTTTCTCGTTAGCAAATGGCAGTATAAGTTTCTTATTCAAATACTTTGCTAGCTTGAACTCTCTCTTTTCTAAATTCTCAGTAAATTCTTTATAACAATCCTTCATTTTGAGTTTCAAGTTTTGAGTTTTAAGATACTTATGAAAGCCACCAAACAGAGTGTCTGCTCCATGTCCTGTCAAAACATATTTTTCTTTGATATTTTTGAGAAGAATGAAGAAGGGCAGGGTATAGGAAATAGAAACTTTGTCAGTATCTTTCGTGATGGCTAGGTATTCACTGAGATTGGTTCTTAAATCGATGTCAGTTAATTTGATTCTCTTGTATTTGAATGGCTTTCCGGCTAATAGGGTTCTCAGCTTCTGTGCGGATTTGTTTACAAGCCGATATGCTAAAAGGCTTTGGCCAAAATCATAACATCCCTCAAAGCCAATAGTGTAAAGAGTTATCTTGGCATTTGTGTAAGCATTAGCAAGAAAAGCAACTAGTGAACTGTCTAAACTCCCAGAGAAAGGAATAGCAAGCTTGGTTACATCCTTCAGCGACTCAGAAAAGATTAGTATCAAAAGTTCCTTAGTTTTTTGAACTGCTTGGTCCACGGAAGAAGTATATAGCAAATAGCAGTTAGCGTACAGAGAGAAACGAGTAGCTGATAGTAGACAGCGAAGCAGTGAAACAGATGAGCAGTGTAACAAGTAAATGGACGATAATGTAGCTAATAGACCATATTTCTACCAACCATTCTTTGTGGCTTTAGGACATGAGTAACATTTGGTGCATTATGCATTTTAAGGTTGTATAATGTTTTATTATTAGCTTAGACTCGAAATGTGGCCCATATATATAGCGTTAAGTAAAACCTTTGACTCTTTTGCTACTATAGTTCAGAAGAAGATACTTCGAAGTGATGATACTCATCCAATCACATTTGCAATTGTTTTTCAGTTTATAACGGGTTTACTTATTGGAGCATTTGGCATACTGATTGGAGATTTCGGTATGAAAGCGAATGGAGAGTTTAGACCTTGGAATATACTCATTATGCTTATTCTTTATGGCTTCGGAAATATCTTTTATTTCAGGTCTTTGAAGGTAATAGATGCGTCCAAGTTTGTCGTGATTTCAGGCAGCACCTCGATATTTACAATTATTACCTCAGTATTATTTTTGAAAGAGAAATTGGAAGTTCCTCAAATAATTGGTGCTTCTTTCATTTTTTTAGGTGTTTTAGTCGTGAATTTGAAAAAAATGAAACTGTCATTTGGGAAGGGAGAGTTTCTGGCTCTACTTGGTGCAGCTTTTTTTGGGTTTGAAGTAACAAACGATAAGTACTTATTGTCAGATATGAAATTATATCTATTCTTGACTTTAGGATTCTCTGCCTGTGCTGCATTTGTGGCATTATTTTACATAAGGGAACTTAAGTACGCTAAAGCTATACTTGGCAAAGATGGAATTTTTAAATTCTTGCTTTTCTGCATATTATATGCTCTGCAGGCAATATTTTTCTTTCAAGCTCTAGATATGAGCGATTCTTCTTCTCTTGTAGTTATCATAAATACGGCAGGAAGAATTATTACAGTTGTTTTGTCAATAATATTTCTTAAAGAACTAGATAATATTTTACAAAAATTTCTGGGTGTAATATTTGTTGTAGCAGGCCTGTTTTTTTTATAGTTTAAATAAGCAATCTTCATATGGATCATAAACAAATAATACTGTTTCTCTTTGAACTTGGACAAGCTAGGTTGATCAAGAATAGTGGCTGGAATCTTATCAATGCGGATCCGGCCAGCGTTCCGTCCATTGCTGAGCACTCTTTTAGAAATGCTGTTATTGCTTTGATTCTGGCTCGGATGGAAAAGGCAGAAAATCCTGAGCGGATAGCTCTTAGAGCTCTTTTTCATAAACTGCATAAAACCAGACTTTGTGATAGACATAAGGTAGCAGCAAATTATTATGATTATCCTCCGGAAGTTAAATCTTTGATCAACAATGATCAATTTTCAATGCTGGGAGATGATTTGAAAGGTGAAGTCCAGAAAATGATTGAATTAACTGACGAAGAGAAATTGATCGCTAAAGATGCCGACCAGCTGGAGCTGGCTCTTGAAGCAAAAGAATTTATAGATAGAGGGTATTCCAGGGCTCAAATGTGGATTGATAGAATCGGTGAAGTTTTACAGACAAAATCAGCAAAGAAGTTGCTTGATGAAATCAAGTCGACACATTCATGCGACTGGTGGAAGGATCTGAAAAAGAAGCCGCAAACGAATGAGAAAGATTATGTTTCGAGGGTTTAGAGAGCCAGCAAAACTGCTAACCAGAAAGGAGCTAGCGGACTTAGGGAATTTGACTTGTCTAGTCTGCGTGATTTGTAAAATTCTATCGTACTCACCAACTCAAAAACACACTCTTCTCTAAAGTTATCCATAGTAACAATTTACAAAGTTTTTGAGTCTTTGCAGCTAACCAACAACATCAAACTTCTGACATCCAACGTCTAACATCCGATATCTTAGAATAGTGCATGAAGTTTATTTACTAAGGTTTGTGTAGATCGTGACGGTCAAATCACTAGTCCCATAGTAAATCTCGCGGAAAAGTAAAAACATTTTAGTCTTATAGTATTAACTCCTAAATTATAAGTTAATACTGTATAATTGTACTTTCTATGACTAACTTAGAAAAGATAGTTCACGAGCTATCAAGATTAAATAAAATCAATAATAAAAAGCTTCGTAGTTTGCAGTCAAGATATCCAAAACACGGAAATGAACTTTATTCTAAGAGCGAAATTCTAGGGGAATTTAAACGAATAGCACGCCTCGACTTGTACAAGTCAAAGCGGGAAGATGTCAAAAAGCAAATAGAGAAACCTGATTTGTTGAGTTTTCTCAAAACCAAGCCCACAAGAACTATCTCTGGCGTAACGCCTGTTACAGCTCTTACTAAGCCTTACAAGTGTCCGGGAAATTGTGTATTTTGCCCAACAGAATCGGGGCAGCCAAAAAGTTACTTATCTACTGAACCTGGGGCTATGAGAGCCCAAATGCTAAAATTTGATCCGTTTAATCAAGTGAGGGTACGAATGCAGGCTCTTGAGAATATTGGTCACAATACAGAAAAAATAGAATTGATAATATTGGGAGGAACTTGGTCGGCATATCCCAAGAAGTATCAAGTCTGGTTTATAAAAGAGTGTTTTAGAGCTATGAATAGTATTAAGTCAGAAAGGTTCAAGGCAGGAGCTATTGACCCGGTTGCCAGTAGTGATCAAGATTGTATTTCTAAAAATCAGTTGAGTAGATTTGGTCAATTTAAACTAAAGGATTTGCAGCAAATGCTTTTGGCTGAACATAAGAAAAACGAGGTTTCTAAGCATCGGTGTGTTGGTTTAGTGATCGAAACCCGTCCTGACTGTATCGATGAAGAACATGTCAAATGGCTTAGATTCTTGGGTGCTACAAAAATTCAGATTGGTGTTCAGAGTCTAGATGATAAATTGTTAAAACTGAATCAGAGAGGACATACTGTCGCTGATACAAAAAGAGCTATTAAAATTCTTCGTCTTGGGGGATTTAAACTCCATCTTCACTGGATGCTGAATCTGTATGGCTCTGATCCAAAAAATGATTTGGTGGACTTTGGCAGGTTGTTTAAGGATGAAGCAATCCGTCCGGATGAGTTGAAGATTTATCCTTGTATGCTTTTGAAAAATACTCAATTGTATAAGTTATATCTTGAAGGTAAATATAAACCGTATACGAGTAAGCAGCTTCTGGAATTGCTCATTAAATGCAAAATTCAGGTCCCTGTTTATTGCAGAATCAGCAGGTTGTTCAGGGATATTCCTTCGTTTGAGGTCGTGAAGGGAGTAAAGGAAACGAATTTCAGGCAGATTGTTCAGGAAGAAATGAAAAAAAGAAACTTAGAGTGTAACTGTATCAGATGCAGGGAGATTAGAAACTCAAAGTTTAAGTATCAAAATTTACAGTTAACTATTTGTAGATACGATACATCTGTTGGAAAGGAGTTTTTCATAATACGAAAAGATGAAAATGGAAAACTGCTTGGTTTCGTACGATTATCGCTTCCAGATGATAGTAATAGAAATTTCATTTTTGAAATTCAAAACTCTGCAATGATAAGAGAAGTACATGTGTATGGAATAGTGAAGCAGCTCACAGATAAGCAGCTAAACAGTGATGCAAAAAATGTTCAGCATAAGGGTGTGGGTAAGGAGCTTATCAAGAATGCAGAAATGATCGCCCGTACAAATGGTTATAGAAAGATTTCGGTTATTTCTGCTATTGGCACAAGAGGATACTATATGAAGCTTGGCTATAGACTAGGGGAGCTCTATATGAGTAAGAACTTAAAATGATTCTTTATGTTTTGCCCTTCGCATTACTAGTAGTAGTATGGGAACGCTGAGCAGTAAAACCCCCCCTCCAATACCAATGATTAATAGCCAATTTGTGGATTTATCATCTTCCCCAGTTTCGGGAAGTATTGGGCTTGATGTTATATCAGAAACACGTGGATTGGTGCCATTCAGATATTCCTCAAGGTTTGAAAAGCCGTCATTATCCGGATCGCTTTCAGAGTCATCAATATTTGGATTCAACGAGTTCTCGACTTCCCATCCGTCCGGCATACTATCTCTATCAGTGTCAGCATTGCAGGGGTCACATTCATTTGAAAATTCGGAATAGTTGATAAGTCCGTCGTTGTCAAAATCGTCTGAGGAATCAATCTTGAGATAATTCATACAGCTATATATTTGTTCCCAGTAGTCTGGGATACCATCCTTGTCTGTATCGGTGGTTGGAGCGCTACTAGTCGTGGTAGAGGAGGAAGAAGTAGTTGAACTTGAAGAAACTGTTGTTGTCGTTGTAGTGGTTGCCAGATAACAGGAAGATTTATTGAATGAGCAATTATTATAACACGCAAGGCTGCCGCTGTCATAACCAAAGGACAGACAGCTTTTGCTGTCGAGGTCGCTTCCGTCGCAATCTTCACCGCTTTGCTGTATGCCATCGCCGCAGTACTCTGATGTTGTCGTGCATAGTGAAGTATTGAAGGTGCAGTTGGGATTACAGCTGAGAGTTCCGCCATCAAAACCAAGTCCTGTACAGTTCTCGCTGTTAAGATCGCTTCCATCGCAGTCCTCGCTTCCTTCCTGGGTTCCATTTCCGCAAACATAGTCAATAACTATAACCTCAGTCAACGAATCACCGAGAACAAGACCTTTTGCGTTTTGCTGACTTTGGAGATTCGAACTTAGTGACGGGGTATCTTGTCTGCCTAGATCTTTTACTATCATGACAACCGAAATGCAGCCAGCGATTATACCGATTGCCAATGCAGTAATATATATAATCTCGTCAAGCCTTTTGAGTTTTTTTAGCATAATTCATACTTAATTTTATACACTTTACAACAAAATAAGATTTGATGCAATGGTGAAACTTCTTTTTTGTCAGACAGCTGAGTTCTTCCGTAAAAAGCTATGGGGTGTTATAATCTAAGTATTGTTTATAGAACCAGCAATGTCACAATGTAGACAGCAAGAAGGAGAAACTCTATATTTCGACACAGGAGAATGGACTACATACGTTGGTCAAGTTTATAAAATCCCTGTACGGGTGAACTATGCCGGAAATATGATCAAGCACTGGACAATGATAAGCCTGGCCTCAAGACTTTAACCTTTTATTAATATTCCAACTGGGTTTAGGACAGCGGATAATGGTAAATCCGTAGAAGTTGTTTATAAAAGATTAAATGGTGTGTCGGCCGATGTTTTGTTTGGTATTCCAGAGCATACTAGGGATCTTGATCCAAGCTTAAAATTAATTGCTGATCGGTTCCCCCTAAAATTCAATTTGCTTGATCGGTCTGAGCAAATCTCGTTTATCACAAGTCTTGGAGAAAGCATAGAGGCCTGTCATGCAGCTGGTTTTTGCCATCTGGATTTAAAACCTTCGAATCTAATTGTTCCTTTTGGGAAGTCTTTCTTTATACTAAACGATTTAAAGATCGTGCGTCCCGTAGGTTCTAAAAATATTATTGATGGTGAGAAGACTTCAGCAGGTAGTGAGGGTTATAGTCCACCAGAGCAATATGGAACGAATACTACAGTAGCAGTTACTATGGATATATACGCACTTTCTGTTACACTAGGTGAGATAATGATGGGAATAGAGACGAAAATTCCATTTTCCTTTAGTGAACATTTAGAAAAACTTAAAGAATTATACGGAACTCAAGTAGCTGAAGTTTTCGAAAAGGGCTGGGAAATTGAACCAATAGATAGATATCAAACTGTTGGGGAGTTCATCCAGGATCTTATTGATGCGTTGCGAAACCAAGGTTAGAACCAGGTCTTGGCTATCCGCACTTACTGTACCCGCAGCTTCGGCATAATATGCATCCTTCTGCGTATTCTAAATCGCTGCTGCACTCAGGACACTCTGGCAGATCATCATATTTATTGTCATTGGAGTATTTGGATTCGTGCTTTTCTTTTTTTGGATTCTCTGATTTTGTTGCAATGGTTTTGTCATCTTGAACAGGTTCTTTTTTTGGTCTTTCCTTTTTCTCTTCCTCTGCTATATCCTTTTCAGTTTTTACTGTGAGAGTATTATTTTCAACAAACATAGAAATTCTTCCTTCTCTTTCCTTTTTCCAGTTTTCAAGAACCTTGGCAACAGCGTCGGGAACGGAGTAAACAAACATGCCTTTGTTCAGCGTTGGAGCGGATGTTCTGATCCCTTTCAGCTGATCGATGATTGAATCAACGCTTAACCCTGCTCTTGCGCTTATTGAGATCAATCGACCGATTGCTTCGCAATATCCGGATGAATAGCCTCCACTCTTTCCTATATTCAAGAAAACTTCTGTAAGACCTTTTTCATCCTCGTTGATAGTCAGATAGAGTCTTCCCTGATCAGTTTGTACTTGTGTTGTTGTTCCATGTGTTATAGCTGGTCTTGGTCTTGGCTCACTTGAGACCTTGGTTTTGGATTCTTTCTGATCTTCTTGCTCTTTGATGTTGGAAGATTGAGCTTCAGCCTTACAGCCTTCCCTAAATATGGTTATACCTTTGCAGCCTAGTCGATAGGCTAAAAGGAATATGTTCCTGACATCTTTGACGGTAGCTGAGTTCGGAAGGTTTATAGTTTTCGATACTGCCGAATCGCAATACTTTTGAAAAGCGGACTGAATTTTGACATGCTGTTCAGGCTCTATATCGTGACTAGTTTTAAATATCATCTTCACATCATTTGGGATATTTCCGAATTCTGAAATTTTCTTTCCTTCAGAAAGACTTTCCATAAGTTCCTTCGTATAAAAGCCCCTGGCCTTAGCTATTTCTTCAAAGAGAGGTTCGACCACGATTTGGTCTTCTCCGCCAAGAGACTGCATTCTTTTGAACACAAGAGAAAATATTGGTTCTATCCCGGGATTGCAATTACCGACAATTGAAACAGTCCCAGTAGGAGCTATGGTCGTACATCTAGAATTTCTCATCTTTTTTACTGCTTTTTTGTCCCAGACACTTCCTTTGAAACCGGGGAAATTTCCCCGCCTTTCAGCCAGTTTCCCGGAGGCCTGATGAGATTTTTCTTTTAAGAATTTCATTATTTTCTCAGCAACCTTTTGTGCATCGTTGCTGTCATACGGAATTCCAAGTTTGATGAGTAAATCAGCAAAGCCCATGATCCCGAGTCCTATACTTCTTGTCTGTTTTGTCATTTTTTCGATTTGTGGTATTGGATAGTTATTTATATCTATTATGTTATCCAAAAACTCAACTCCTGAATCAATGATACTTTCGAACTTTGCCCAGTCAATAAGGTTCAATTTATGCGCTAGGCTATGTTTTGTAATATCACTATCATCAAGAAAAGGAAATCCTTTGACTATCTTTGTTAAATTGATGTTCCCAAGATTGCAGGACTCATAAGGTAGCAGGGGTTGTTCTCCGCATACGTTAGTTGCGTCGATTTTCCCCAGATCTGGAGTAGGATTATCCTTTTCCAGCCTGTCTATGAATACTACTCCTGGATCTCCAGATGCCCAAGCGTTGGATGCGATTTTTTTAAACAAATCCTGGGCATGAAGTTTCCTATATACATTTCCATCATGCGGATCGATAAGTTCCCAGCGTTTGTCTTCCTGGACAGCTTTCATAAACTCATCTGTAATACCTACAGAGATGTTGTAGTGAACAATATCATTATTGCCATTTTTTGCGCTGATAAATTCTGGAATGTTAGGATGATCTATATTTAGAATCGCCATGGAACCCATCTGTCTTCCCCCGCGGCCAATAATGGTTTCCTGGGCTCTGTTGAAAACCTTCAGATATGAAACAGGTCCGGCTGCCTTTTCTCCTGTGCTGGAAACAGTCGCGTAAGTGGATCTTATTCTAGAGAAGTTAAAACCGGTTCCTCCGCCATGTCTTAAAACTTCTATATTGTCATTTAAAGTATTGAATATGTTGCGAATAGAATCCTCGATCGGTAGTACAAAGCACTTTGACCAAATGGCTCTTTTCCCACTATCGTCACTCATTCCTGCCCAGATCAAAGCTCCTCCACATAAGAATTCAAGATTTTTCAAAATTTTCATAAATCGTTGTTTTGAATCTTCTATTTCTTTTGTCGAATATCCATACCTTTTGGATGCTCTTGATATATATTCTGCTATTCGTTCAAAGAGTTCATTGGGTGTTTCTGTAACTTTTCCATCTTTGTCTTTCCTCAATGCACGTCTTTCAAGGACGTGATAGGCATTCTTTGATAATGTGACTTCAATTTTTTCCTTTCTGTAAACATTGAACTTTTCAAGAAGTTTCTGTAGGGCTTTGTATCTGTGATGAAAACTTCTGAAATCTTCTTTGCTAGGTACTTTGGAGAAAGAATCCAATCCTTGGTGAATGAATGCTAATTCAAACTTTTTATCGTTTATCCTAACAATTCTTCCGGGTATTTTCGCAACTGTGCTTATGGTTTTGTTGCGGATAGGATCATAAATCGCTACAGCCGAAGCTATATATGCCTTAGTTGAGCTTTTTAGCTGTAGATTGATGAGCTTCTTGAATAGTGAGGCAGAATATATATTTGCTCTGCCAAGATATAAAGTTTTATCGAGAGATTTGCTTGAAAGTTTCTTTCCTACAAGAAAGCCCGTTTCGTCTGCTAGGCTTATCTTCTCGCATTTTTTTGCTACCTGAGTAGCTCTTCTGATGGCGTTTGAGATAAGCTTTTTTTCGGTAGTCTTTATCCTTACGGGGTCGTCTATGTCTATTTTGCCTTTGTATTCTTCTACCTTGAATGAACCGTTAAATTCGGATAGGAACTCCTTTATATCATTGATTTTCTTTTTATTCCTGCTTGCGATGACAAATTCTAAATGTTCTTTAAATTTCTTTGTCACGTTTAGCTGGCCTTCTTTTGTCGAAACATAAGTTTGAGAATCTTTGCTTCCGTCCCTAAATATAGTTACTCCTTTGAGACCTAGTTTATAAGCTTCAATAAACACTTTTCTTATGTCATCAGCAGTAGCATCGTTTGGGAAATTGATTGTTTTGGAAATAGCGCTGTCTACACTTTCCTGGAACGCAGCCTGCATTTGAAGGTGCCATTGGGGTTCGATATCAAGTGCTGTTACCAGAACAGGTTTTAATCTATCGGGGATTTCATGAATTTCAGAAACGGAAGTTCCTGATGCTAATTGCTCTATTAGTTTTTCAGAGTAGAATTTATACTTTTTTGCCAGATGAACAAAAGCTTGATTTACGTTAAAGAGTATTTCAGTCGCTCGATAATTCTTATCTTCTACTCCACCGATTTTGTACGCTAACGCGTAGGCAGGTTCGATTCCTCCTGTTGCTCCGCCAATGATACTTGTATTTCCAGTTGGAGCAATTGTAGTAATAGTTGCATTTCTTAGAGGAAGATTTCTTTTCTCCCAGAGACTTCCCTTATAGGCAGGGAATGTGCCTCTTTTCTTTGCCAGCTCTAAAGAAGCTTTGATACCCTCTTGATGAATAAATTTCATGATTTTCTTAGCTAACCTGATACCTTCAATACTGTTATAGGGGACCTCTTTGAGAATCAGAACATCTGCAAGCCCCATCAAGCCAAGTCCGATTTTCCTGTTTTTGAAGCGCGTAATTTCCTCTATTTTTTTCAGTGGAAAATAATTGATATCTACAATATTGTCTAAAAAATGAACGGCCTTATGAACTGTGTCTTTAACTTTACTCCAGTCCAGGTCGCTCTTCTTGTAATCAAAATGAGTAAGCAGGTTTATGTGACCCAAGTTACACGATTCATAAGGCAACAATGGCTGCTCACCGCAAGGATTTGTGGCGTCCATGTGGCCGAGATTGGGAGTAGGATTTGCCTTGGCAATGTTGTCTATAAACGCAATCCCAGGATCTCCTGTTTTATAAGCCATTTGAACTATTTCGTTGAATACATAGCTAGCGGGTAGTTCTTTTACAGCTTTGTTTGTTCTAGGGTTTATAAGCTTGAATTTTTCATCGTTTCGAAGAGCCTCCATAAAGCGATCAGTAAGTCCAACAGAAATATTGAAATTCATGATTGAGCGATCACGCTCCTTGAGGTGAATGAAGTCAAGGATATCCGGGTGATCGACATTGAGAATAGCCATATTGCCTCCACCTCGTTTTCCGCCTTGCCTTATGCCCATCAGGGCTTCCGAAAAAGTTTTTATGATATGGACTGGCCCTGCAGCAACATCCGGTATACCTCCTGCTTCGTCTCCTTTGGGACGGATTTTTGAAAAATTGAAGCCAGTCCCGCCACCTTTCCATTGGACCTGCACTGCGTCAGAAAGCGTTTGATAGATAGAATCCAATGAGTCTTCAAGTGGTAAAACAAAACAGGCAGAAAGAGTTTTTCTGGCACGTCCAGCGCTGATGATAGTTGGAGAGTTCGGGATAAATCTTAAGTCAAACAGAATTTCAAAAAAATCTGATTCAGCTTTAGCCCTATTCTTGTTGTCTTTTGAATAGTTGTCTTCAGCTTTTGCAACTGCAAAAGATACCCTATGCCATAGTTCCCTTGGTGTTTCTATCGGAGTTCCGTTCCTGGTAGTCTTTAGGAATCTACTGGCTAATAATCTTTTTGAACTTTCTGTGTAACAACTTGGTAACGATTTACTGTTCTTCATGTGAATATAGATTATAAAAAAGCGCAAAAAATTAAGCCTGAGTTTTGTTTGAGACTTGTTTGACTATGTGATTTGTGTTAGATTTGCCCCAAGCAAATTTCTATTGATTAAATCTCAAAGTCATCAAAAGTACCTGTATCAACAATATCCGTAATCTGTCTTTTTTCTAAGAATTTAGTCAGTTTTAGATTCAAGTCGTTTAGAGAACCGTCGTTGTCAATAACTATATCAGCAAGTTTTTTGCATGCAGACAGGTTTGGAAGATACTCACGGTCAGGCCCTTTTGGGTTATTCTCCTGATCATCCTTCGCCTTAAATTCTTCCTTAGTCATGCCGCCTCCTAGCTCCTTCAAAAATGTACGCTTATATCTTGTATCAAAATCTGCTTCTACAAAGATTACAAGAGCGTCATATTTCTTTTTCAGATATTCGATTTCTGCAGGGTGGCGAATCGGACAAATAACATACCTTTCACCTTCGGTTATGAGTTTGGAAGCTTTCTTGGATAAGATATCCATACCTTCTTTTTTCCTCATATCCACCAAAACGTCAATCCAATTTTGTCTGTCTTTCATGTCAAGTTTTCTTTTTAATCCTTCTTGTAATATAGGATCTGTATGACGAATATACTGAAAACCTTTATCAACAAGGAAGTATTTTACAGCCGCTTTCCCTGACGTCATTGTTCCTGTGACAGCAATCACTAGAGTGCCTGCTGTTCCTGATTGAGTCATGATATATCTATTATAAATTAATATAACACTACTATCCTATGTTATCTTATTTTGCTTTTTTTGGCTACTAGTCACATTAAGAACCTGTTTATCCCTGCTTTTATCCCTGTAAATGGTCACTCCCTTAAGTTTCAGGCTGTGTGCTTCAAGATATACACTTTCTATTTCCTTCTCTGTAGTTGACTCCTTCACATTCAGAGTTTTTGAAACAGCGTTGTCAGTGTATTTTTGAAAAGCCGCTTGCATCTTCAAGTGCCATTCTGGTGCAATCTCATAAGTAGTTCTAAAAATTCTTTTAATTTTGTCGGGGATATCCTCTATATTACTGATACTTCCAGAAGCAGAGACCTCCCTCATCAATTTTTTACTGAATAACCACTCTTCTTTTAGAGCTTTTTCGAGTGATTCATTTACAAAGTAAATCTTTTGATTATCTAAAGTCTCCATGTTTTCTCGCGAGTACGCCAAAGCAAAGAAGGGTTCTACTCCGCTGTTGCAATCAGCAAAGAGTGATCTCGTTCCTGTCGGCGCTATTGTGGTAACAGTTGCGTTACGCATGTTCTTGAATCCGCGTTTATAGAATAAACTTTTTTTAAAGTTAGCAAAGTTTCCACGGATTCTCCCGAGTTTAGAGCTTTCATCTCTAGCGTTATTTTGTATGAAGCGCATAATTTTTTCTGCAAGTTTTACACCTTTGTCGCTATCATAAGGTATACGAAGTTCTGCAAGTAGGTCAGCCCATCCCAGTACACCTATTCCGATTTTTCTGTTCCCTTCTACATTTATCTTTTGTATTTCGGGAAGCACGTTATACCCAAGTTCTATCATATTATCAAGATATCGAACTGCAAGTCTTGTTACTTCAGCTAATCTTTTCCACTTTATACCTTCTTTGGAGTTTTTTTCGTAGAATTTGTTTAAAGTAATTCCTCCTAGATAACATGCCTCAAAAGGCAGAAGTGGCTGTTCTCCGCACAAGTTGGTCGCACTAATCCTGCCAACTCCTGGAACGGTATTTTTTCTGTTTATCTCATCTATAAATATGATACCTGGTTCGGCACTTTGGTGAACGCTCTTGGCGATAAGCTCCATCAAATACTTTGCATCAACTTTTGAAGCAACTTGGCCGCTGGATGGATCCCTGAGGCTTACGTGCGAACCGGTTTTATATGCGCGCATGAAACTATCCGTTATTGCTACTGAGAGATTAAAATTTGTCAACTGAGAGTAATCTTCCTTTGCTTTTATGAATTTTTCAATATCAGGGTGGTCTATCCTCAGGATTCCCATATGTCCTGCATGACGAGCACTTCCTCTATTTAGTATTATTTCAGACGAGAAGTCGAAAAGACGCATAAAGGAGATAGGGCCCGAAGCTTCTTTGCCGGTCGAATGAACTGTTGATCCTTCAGGTCGTAGTTTTGAGAAATCATAACCAATACCTGCTCCTAGTCTATGTAGCTGGACGGAGTAATACAGAGTATGATATATTGATTCCAGGCTATCTTCAAGTGGAAGCACATAACACTCCGCCATCAGTCGTTTCAATCCTCTATCATGCATAGGTGTTCCTGAAAGAAATTCCAAGGAAGCCTGCATTTGATAAAAGTCATCTTCAAGCATTTTCACTTCCTTTGGAGTAGTATGGAATCTTTTCTCAGCTGAAGCTATGAGTTTTGATATCCGTATGAACATGTCGCGTGCAGTTTCTTTGACTTTTCCGTGACTATCTTTCAACAAATATCTGCTGTTTGCTATCAACTGTTGTTTTTCATTGAGTTTTGGTTCGATATAGAATCTTCTTGGCATACCCTATTTGCCCGATAAACGGAAGTAATAAAAATAGAAGCAAAAGCTCGCAAAGTTGTGGAAAAACTTAGAGCCGCCCCAAGCTTCTCTATATTAAAGTTACCAATTAATGATAGAACAAGTCAAGAATTTTCAATCCTTGAGTTTGGGACTGTGTCTCTTGCCTATAAACAGTTTTGTTATGATACTTTGAACAGATCGTTTCATTCAGTAGTATTGTAGGCTCTAAATCTATTTGGTATCATAATGATACAATACTGGGGAATGTTAGCTCTATATCAACTATATATTCTATTTCTTTATTATGAATTATGTCTGTCAATAAAAGGTGGGTGCATTTTATAGGTATTTGTGGGGTGACGATGGCGCCTCTTGCAAATATGTTTAAAGAGCTGGGTTGGTTTGTAACCGGTTCTGACAAGGGGATATTTCCGCCTATGAGTGATTATCTGAAAGATCGAAATATCAACATTGAGCTGGGCTTCAAGAAGGAACATTTGCAGGCTTCCCATTATAAAGATCTCAAACTCGACAGAGATTTTCCTGACCTTGTTGTAGTCGGAAATTATATTGGGCTCAGCAATATAGAATATAAGTTTGCTGTTAAGAATAACCTGAAGGTGAAATCTTACCCAGAAATTCTTGAAGAATATCTCGTTAAAAGCAACTCGGTTGTTGTTTGCGGTACTTACGGGAAGACAACAAGTAGTGCCTTGCTGGCTCTAATCTTTGAAAAAGCAGGGAAGAATCCTAGTTATATGATTGGAGGTTTGGCAGGTAATTTTGAGAATGGAATCAACAATACTAAAAGTGACTGGAGCATCATCGAGGGGGATGAGTATATCAGCTCGAGGTTTGACCCCGTAAGCAAATTCTTTCATTATAAAGCTGAATTTGTGCTTTTGACAGCAGCCGCCTGGGAGCATACAGACTTCTTTGTCAGCGAGAATGATTATGTTCAAAACATTGTAAGCTTTATACATACTCTCCCTAAAAACGGACTTGTAGTCGCCTGCCGAACAGGTACAAACGTTTCTGAAGTTATCAAAGGTTCAAGATGTAAGGTCATAACTTATGAGCTCAACAAAATTGATGAGAATGTTGCAAAGGCTGACTGGTTCAACCTGGCACATAAGGAGAATAAAGAAGAGGGAGAAATTGTTTTATTCAACAGGAATTCTAAAGATGAGTTTTCCGTATTCACAAAACTCATTGGTGACCACAATAGAGAGAATATTATCGGATGCTGTGCGCTTGCTCGGGAGCTTGGCATTGAAATTGAAGCTATTCAAGAAGCAGTAGAAAATTTCAAAGGGATAAGGCGCAGACTTGAAATAAGATTTGAAGAGCAAAATGTAAAAGTGATTGATGATCATGCGTGTAGCCCGCCAAAGGTAAAAGGGTCATTAGAAGCATTGCAGAGTACTTACACAGACTGGCACATTACTGTAGTTTTTGAGCCGAATGTAGGCAATCGAACGGAAGAATCTATGAAGTTGTTTAAGGGAGCATTTGATGAAGCTGATGAAGTTATTATTCCAAGATTGAAGACGGTGAGAACAAAAGAGGGGTTACATCGTACATTGGGAAGCGAGTTGGCCACTCAGCTTATCAGCTTATCGGCTGAAGCCAAGTATATAGGCGATGATGATAAACTAGTGAAGTATGTTACGGGCAAGGATGTCGGAAAACACATTATATGTTTTATGGGGGCCTATGGCTGGCGCGGAATGATTGAAGATGTGATGAAGGCCTATCGGCTTGTAAGCTAATCAGCTTTTTGGCTTATTAGTTAGTATGCATGTCAGCTCATTAGCTCACAACTCTCTAACTTAAATGTTCATTTTCTATGCAAAGTTTCAAAGAATTGGCAGCAAAACACAAAAAAGACCCCAAGGGAATGAGAGAATTGCTCCAGGAGTGGCAGTTTAGTCCTGATCGTGAGAAAAGTCAGAAATACGTAAAACACGAGTATCAGGATTATGGGGTACGATTATCATATAAACTCAATGATAGAAAGCATACCTCTTTGTACATCGGTCTCGCTAAAAAAGAAAAGCGCGAACTTCTGGAAAAAGCATACAGCTTCGCTGTCGACTATCCCAATATGGAGGGCAAGAATAGGGGCAGGCTTTTTATGTGGGCGCTGGGGAAGTTACGCAAAGGGGGGAAATTATATGAAAAGAATAATCAAAAATGACCAATTCCCAGTTAATTATCAATACTCACTTTCCCAATGAACAATTACTACACCTCCAATAACTACCAAATAACTATTGGATTACTATGAATAACAATTTCTCATCCTTCATTCTTGAATATAATAATCGAAATCGAAACCAGTATACTCGCAATTATCTTTCTGATTAATATTTCATTGTCTTTAAGAAGAAGAGCACTCAAGATCACTATGAAAACAGTCGCAGTTCCCTTTATAATATTAACTGAAGATAAATCTCCTCCCACCTCATAAGCAAAATATTGAAATACATAAATCCCAACCAGAAAAGCTCCAGTAATTATTGATGCCGGAATATATTCCTTTTTGAGTGCAGATCTTGGCAGAAGAGAGAGATTTCTTGGGGTTAGGGCAAACTTTGTGATTTGAGAAATGATAAATGCCAGAAAAAGGAAACTAAAGTTATTAAAATATTCAACGAGCGATTTATCCGCTGTGTATACTAGTGCAAATATCGAAGTAGATGCAAAAGCTAACAGATGATATTTGTTTAGCTTTGCTTTTTGTTTTCTGATTGTTACTAACAATATTGCGCTAAAGACTAGCAGGCAGGCTATGATCTTGATCAGAGACAAGTTTTCTGAAAAAAATACAATCCCTGTAACGAGAGTGATAAACAGGTTTGAAGAATTTATAATCTGATATTCAGAGGCGGTGATTTGTTTAAGTCCAATGTTAAGTAGTAGGGCTGCCCCTCCAGAAGCTGCAGACTTGATGATTAGCAATACTATTTCCTTTGTTCCGCCAGTAAATTCGAAACCAAAGTGTAGAACGAATGGAAGAAGCAAGAGCATGGCCCAAAAGGATTCCATGATAGAAAACGCTGTTGGACTTACATTTTTATGTGTTAGAAATTTCTTTTGGGTAATTCTATATCCTACAATACTGAATAATGATAGAATCGAATAAATGAACCAGTTCATGATAATTCAAAGCTCAAAGCTAAAATGTCAAAACTTAAAACAATAGTTTAAATTATATCGAAACTAGGGTAGAATTACTAATATAATAAATTAATTTAATGATAAAATGTCATATACTCCTTCCGAGAAAACTCTGCAAAAATATGCGGATGTTCTTATAAAATTTGCGCTCTGGAGCGGAAAAGGGATAAAGAAAGGAGAAAAAGTGTTTTTGCAGGTTCCTGAATGTGCCAAGCCGATACTTAAACCTTTGATGCTCTCTGTTCTTAAGCGAGGGGGTCATCCACTTATGCATTACATCCCTGACGATATCAATAGAACTTTTTTCGAAAATGCTTCGATGAAGCAGATCGAGTATATGCCAAAGAAATACTTGATAGAGCGTGTGAATGAGTGTGACCACTTTGTTGGTATCATAGCAGAAAAAGATAAGCACGAGTTGGAGGGAGTGGATACGAAGAAAATCATGGCCCAGAACATAGCAGCAAAATTCTACAAGGATGCCAGAAGTGATAAGGAATATGCGGGTAAGTTAACCTGGACTTTAGCATTGTACGGCACTCCGGCGATGGCAAAAGAAGCCGGGATGAGCCTCAAGGATTACTGGAAACAGATAGAAAAGGCTTGTTTTCTGGATTATAAAGACCCAATTGCCAAGTGGAGAAGGGTAGTGGAGAAGCAAAAAGAAATTATTAACAAGTTAAACAGGTTGCAGATAAACAACTTGCGCATAAAGGGAAAGTCGGTTGATCTGAAGATCACTCTGGGTATGAAAAGACAATGGGTTGGAGGAAGCGGAAGAAATATCCCCTCTTTTGAAATATTCACATCCCCGGACTGGCGAGGAACGGAAGGATGGGTAAGGTTTGATCAGCCTCTTTATAGATACGGAAGTCTTATCACCGACATAGAGCTAGAATTTAAGAATGGAGTCGTTGTAAGAAGTAATGCTTCGAAGAATAAGAAACTGTTAGCTGACATGATCAAGGTAAAAAATGCTGACAAACTTGGAGAATTTAGTTTGACTGACAAAAGGTTCTCCCGTATTACCAAATTTATGGCAGAAACACTTTTTGATGAGAATGTCGGAAGCAGATACGGTAATTTTCACATAGCTCTGGGGATGTCATACAAGGATGCATATGACGGAGATCCAAAAACAGTAAAAAGAAATGAGTGAAGCAGGATGGGTTTTAACCTTGATACAGCGATTCATACGGATATTATGTCAACTACAGATAGAACAGTGACAGCAATGTTGTCAAAAGGAAAAAAGAAGATAATATATGAGAATGGAATGTTTGTTATATGAATTTCGAAATATTAATTTCTAAACTCTAAACAAATTCAAGATTTGAAATTCCAAAGAGATGAAAGTTTATGGATTTGGATTAATCGATTTATTTGGGATTTATAGATTTAGATTTGTTTCGAATTTCGTACTTCTAGTTTCTGATTTATGAATAAAAATCTGCCGTTCATTGTAATAATCCTTGTTGGAATATCACTGTTTTTTCTATCACTCTTCAATAGTTTTGTCTGGGACGATGAAGAGCAGGTTGTAAACAACACTCTTGTACATTCTCTCGAAAACATACCGAGCTTTTTTACCGGAAGTACTTTCAATACTGGCGGGGCGGGTGAACTAGGGGGTATTTATTACAAGCCAGTGATGAGTGTTTGTTTCAGTATAATTTATTCCATCTTTGGCAGCGGTCCTTTTTGGTTTCATTTTTTTCAGGTAACGCTGCATATTGTGAACTCAATATTTGTTTTTCTGTTGATTCGCAATTTACTTCAGAGACTAGTTAAACCGAGTCCTTACGAAATGCACATATCTCTTGGTGTTTCCTTTCTGTTTTTGGTACATCCTATTAACGTTGAAACTGTTGTGTATATTTCTGCTATGCAAGATGTGTTATTTTTCTTTTTCGGCATGCTTTCCCTTCTTACCATCTTATACAAAGATTACAAGATTTATCATAAGTTTAAAAACAGGCTGCAGATAGGTGAATACTGGCTGTCGTCTTTATTTTTATTTATTTCGATTCTCTCAAAGGAGACTGGTTTTGTTTTTGTAGGAATATTATTAGTCTATAATTTGATTTACGAAAAGAAGTTTTTCGGAAAATTTCTAAAATCAGTAGCTGTCTTGCTGGCTGTGTATTCTGTTTTGAGGCTGCTGATAGCGAAGATCCCTTTTCATCATGATGGTGGTATTTCGCCGATTATGCGAGTAAGCGTGATGGAAAGATTGCAGACTATTCCTCAAATAGTATACTTTTATCTTAGAACATTTCTTTGGCCTGACAAACTAGCAATTGCCCAGCATTGGACTGTAAATACAGTCGACTGGAATAGCTTTTATTACCCGCTATTATTTGTATTTGCTATCTTGATTTTAATGATTCTATCTGGACTGATACTAAGGAAGAGAAATAACTCTGCATTCAAGGCATATGTTTTTTTCTCACTTTGGTTTCTGGGGGGCTTGCTTCTGCATCTTCAAATCATCCCTCTTGATATGACAGTTGCAGATAGATGGTTTTATCTGCCATTTGTTGGATTGATTGGAGTAATCGGAGTAGTTATCATGGAATTCGTGAATCTCAAGAGTGAGTGGACACGCAGTTTACTTGGCCTAGGATTTGGTTTGTTCCTAATAATACTTTCATTCAAAAGCTTGAATAGAACTCTTGACTGGTCAACCGGGTTGAAGCTGTTTTCAAAAGATGTTGCTATTTCTGGTGATTCATTTGATCTCCAAAACAATCTGGGCGTTGAGCTTTTCAGGACTGGAGAATATGATGAAGCTAAGAAGCACTTCACAAGATCCGTTGAAATTGCCCCTTACTGGTGGACCAACTGGAACAATCTTGGAGCCATAGTAGAAAGAGAAGGGAAATTGAAAAAAGCTGAAGAGTATTATCTAACTGCCATAAACAATGGAGAATATTTCTTGGCATACGAAAACTATGCTATGATACTTATAAAGCAAGAAAAGTATGATGAAGCAAAAATGTTTCTAGAAGAAAATGCATTATTGAGATTTCCTTACAATGAAAGGCTGAATCAGGCTTATCTTTATATTAAGTCACTGTAGCAGTCGCCTTGTAGTCGGATTAATGTATTTCGAAGAAGAAACGGTAAAATGCGACCACTGGTCGCATAATATTTTGGATTTGATGCGACGAGGTCGTCGCATTCTACGTAAGATGATAAAGAATGTAGATTTCAAAAAGCAACCGCCAAGACTATATGAAAATAATTCAAGTTATTTTCTTACTTTTAATACATATATGAGAAATAATATTCTTATCGCTAAAGGCGTCCCAGAAATTCTAATTGATTCACTGAACTTCCAATCTCGTTCGCCAGATCTTAGGCTAATGGCACATGTTATTCTGAATGATCACCTTCACCTTATGATTGACTGTAATGATGCCAGGAGGATTTCAATGTTTCTAAAAAGGTTTAAATCTTATACAGCTAAGCAGATCAAAAATTTACTTGGAATAGATAGAAAAATTATCTGGCAGCGCGGTTCGTATGATCATGTCATTCGAGATGATGAAGATTTTGATAATCATCTAGATTATATTCATTATAATCCTGTTAAACATGGTTTCGTGAAGAAGCCTGAAGAATGGAAATGGTCAAGTTATTCAAATTATGTTAAGAAGAAGATATACGAGATTGGTTGGGGATGGGATGAATTAGATTTTAAAGACGATAAAGGTTATACTTGGGGAGAATAATCTTTAGAATTATTTTGTAACCTTATAATAAAATAATCCGCCTACAAGGCAGATGCTACGAATAACATGAAATTACGAATTAGAAACAAGAAAAATATATGCAACAAAGCAATTTCTTGAGGAAGGTATGTAGCTGAAGTCTGCTTATATTTATGCGAAATCACAAAAAGACAGCGAGCAATAAGTAATGCCAGAAATAGATGCCTTACAAAACTTGAGCAATGCAGAAATAGTATTAACTAGAGTAAACAGATACCCTGCACCCGATAGTTGGCGCGGAAGGTTGTGGCAAGAAATAGTATTGGGAACTAGAGAGAATGTTAATGTATTTCCAACGAGAAAAGGAATTACCAATTTAAACTATGATAAGGTATTGGCCTCTCCCGAAACAGTAAGAATTATAGAAATAGTTACTCGTAAGTTAACGGTGACTTTTAAGGATGAAAATGGGGCGATCAAGGTTGGATCTGTTCATAGGGGGGGGGTAAGAATTGCTCTCGGGAATGGAAAACAATATATGGTTTTTTTCGAAAATGAATAAATTAGTGTTTATCAAAATCAGAAATAACAAAGGTTTAGGTCTTTCTACAATAATCCACAAACCAGATGGAGTGGGAAAGTATCCTACGGTAATACTTCTACATGGTTTTACGGGCTATAAAGATGAAAAGCATATTAAAGAATTAGCAGAGGATCTTGCTGATAACGGCTTTGTAGCTGTTCGTTTTGATGCCTCCGGTTTTGCAGAAAGTGAAGGTACGATTGAAAAAGACTTTAGATTTTCAAATTATGTCAGTGATCTTGAGTGTGTCCACGAGTATTTGAAGAAGCAGGATTATGTTGACAAGAAAAGAATCGGTTTGTGGGGTCATAGCATGGGTCCTATGGTCGGGATTACTTATGCTTCATGTAGAAGCGATATTAAGGCCTTTTGTGCAGTAGCACCAGCTGTTAAACTCGGGACGAATGATCAGCTGGGACAATTTAGAAAAGAGTGGAAGAAAAAAGGATTTTTTGAGAAGATAAGCTCTAATAAGAATGTGGGAAAAATCAGAATTCCGTATGTTTTCTTGAAGGATGCTGAAAAGTATGATATTCGTGATTTCGTCAAGAAGGTAGGATGTTTTATACTTTTTATTGTGGGTTCAAAAGACAAAACTACTTTGCCTGAAAACTCAAAATTATTATACAAGCTTGCCCCTCAGACTAAAGATTTTGTTGAGATAGAAGGAATGGGGCATGATTATAAGGATGATGAGAAATGGATAGAAAAGGTTAATGATATTTCGATTATGTTTTTCAAAAGATATTTGTGAAACTAGAAAACTATCTGTTAAAAAACAAAAAGAAACATATAATATTTGATTTTGATGAGACAATAGTAAAACTCTACCTCGATTGGGATGTCTTCCGGAGCGGAATCAAAAGAATCACGAGTAACTACGATCGAGAACTGGTTGAGAAATATGAAAAAGAAAAGCTTAGAGGAATAGATCTCATGAATTTAGGAATTCAGAAATATGGGAAAAAGTACTGGGAGAAGTTGATTGATTTTACTCTGGAATTTGAGAAGAAAAATTTATCAGGAGAATCAGTCAATCGGGAAATTGTAAAGTTCATCTTGGAGAATTCTGAACGTTATAAAATGTATATTTGGTCATCAAATACTTTGCCTACTATTGAGAACTCACTTAGAAGAATGGAATTGTTTGAAAGGTTTGAAAGAATTGTAACTCGTGAAATGTACAGTCTTGCTAAACCTTACACTGATGGGTTTGAAGTCATTTTCCATGATGAAGTTCCCGATAAATCAAAGATACTTATGATTGGCGATTCAGGCAGCGATGAAAAAGCAGCTCAAAACTGCAGGATTGATTTTTATAAGGTGGGATACGACTTCGAGTAAATAAATACGTTAATGTAAATGTAACTAGGTAATTAATTAGATAAATAACTAGGCAACATAGTAACTAAATGCCCCAGAAATTTTGATCATATGAATCCTGAAACGTGTATTGGTGACAGCATAAATATTGGCGATGTAGAGCCTGGGACAAGGGTGGTGGTCAAGGGTGGGCTTTTCATAGAAAGAGAAGCGTATCCACAGTCTGAAGATGTACTAATGCGAAGTCAATTTCCAGTTTCGATTAGTCCAGCAGAACTAAAAGAAAAATTACATGATAAATATGTTACCTTGGAAGGGCAATCAGGGGAGATAATAGTTTTTCGAGATGGAAGCAGGCACATTAAGTGTTTTGTGATAAAAACTCATACAACTACTGGTTTGGCAAAGACCCTTATCTTCCAGCCTCTACCCGGGTCGTTTTTTAGGATTATTAAATTCCCAGCGATCAAAGAATGACCAAACTAAGTCAAGATATTCTACTATGATTAGTATATAATTATCTTATATGTCTAAATCGTATGAGTGAGTATGTGTACGAGCCGACTTTTGAGGTTGGAGAAGAGGTTCCTTTAGCTGATATCTTCCCCGGAGATAGTAGAGTATGGGCTGTTCCGTTTGTGGATCCTCTTGCAGGTGATCTTACAGTTGCTCAAATAGTCCCGTGCAAGATTTGTTACCTTCGGTTAGATGGAGATGAGTCCATTAGAGCAGGTGTCACTCCATTAGTTCAACTAGAAGCAAGAGTTGTAGAAAAAGGGAAAGTTCTGTTAGGAGCTCTCAGTATGCTTTTATATTTTCCGGCTGACCAAAGAATTCATGAGGTAGTAAGATATGATACAAATATGACAGTTTCCTTAAGAACATTTCCTTTGTAAATCCGGTTTTTCGATTAGAGATTTCAAACAAAACAGTTTAGAATTCATATCTTTGCACTATTATAGGACTGATGGTAGAATCCAATATTAATTTTGATCTTGCTCCATGGAAAACGATTATGAAGTTCCTCAAAGGGAGACCGCTTTAGTATTGTCAAGTAGATTAGTAGGTGGCAATTTTTCTCACGGTGATAAGGTTACTTACTTTGGGAATGTGAATCCCCTACCTGATGTTAGCGATACTGGTTCAGATACAATAAAATTTCATGGAGTCTCCGGGGTATTAGTGTATATGGATCACCAGACGTTTTTGCAGGTTAAATTATCCCTGCCTTTATCAGATAGTACCTTTTTTGAAGTGGAATATAAATATAAGCTTATTGACGGGAGACTTGTCAAACAACACAATTCTGGCAAAGTTTATTGATGTTCCTTTATACTCTGAATTCTAGGCAATAGTATTATCAAGTCGCTAATGATGAGGTATAAACCTACTACATTTGTATAACGGGATTTTGTGTTTTTTCATTCTCCTTTCATGAAATAGTTGAACCTGCTCAAGGAGACTCTGATTATTTCCAATTAATATAAAATCTATATCATAACTCAAGTTCAAAACTACTTAACCGGTGTCAACCTCCATCCGCAAATTTGACCTGTTGATCTATGAACTCCCCAACCGACTACTGTGCCGCTGTTATTTACATCTGAAGCATACCAAAGTTTGTATTCGTTTGGTTTGACCTCTTTTTCAAGATATATGACATCTTTTATAACTTCTTCGCTTATCCTTATCAGTACTGGAGAAGATTCATACGTTGTCATGTCAAAGAGAGCCGCTGTCACATCATCGTTATTGTTAATGCCTGTGGCAAGCATGAATCCTGGGACGGGAGCTACACCTTTAGAAATGTCTTTAAATTTCCCATTACTCCATATGAATTGAATAGAATCATCAGTATCTGAATCCCAGCCAACTCCTATGATATGACTGGCATCATTGATACGAAATGTGTCTATGTAGTCATATCTTCCCAAGGAACCCAGATCCATTGCTTTATACCCGCCGGCTTTGGAAGGTTTGAGAATAAATCCCCGATGAGAGCCAGCTGAGTCATTCTTGACATAGCTGCCGGTAATAATTGACAGGTTATTGATATCGCTGGCCGAGCTAGCAACAGCACCAAGATTTCTTAAGTAATAGTTCAGGTCAACTGGCTGTTTAGAACTTGAAGACCAAAGGAAAGCTTTACCATTTGACTCACCGACAATTTGCTGTTTGTCATTCATTCCATATGCCATAGTGTGGGAGACACCTTCAGAAGTTGTATGTATGCCCATCTCGTCTAGAAATTCTTGAGGAATATCATTTTCTTCTAAAAGTTCCTTGAAAGAAATACTCTGACTGTCTGTAACTGAGGTTTTTTGAACCGGAAGGCTTGGTATAGTGATACTCCTATTCCCATCCCAGTAAAAACTGATATAAGTATCTTCTTTTGCATAAAAGCCTGTTGCTGTTCCTAGAGATAGATTTGTTGTATTCTCAAGAACCGAAGACGCTTCAGTAACATAAAGGAATACTGGACTAGTCACTGCAGTAATCCTGGTTGGTATGAGAGAACTATTCCACAGATAAGGCAATACGTTGAAAGCATCGTTTCCATGCATCCCAGCAATAAATCCATTTTCAGAAATATCCATTAATTTGTATGAACACTCATCTTTTACTTTTACAGGTTCAAAGTCATAATTGTATTCTTCGGCAGATAGATCTGCTGCATCGCTGCGGGTATCAGTATCATCATATTTGCTCATTATCCATATAGTAGCAACAACTCCGATTGTAACTATGAAGAAAGTAGTAATACCTATAAAATATTTAGCCTTGTTCATACTCTAATAGATAATAGATTAACTATCATAATCTATGCATTATTCTGAGGAAAGTCAATAGCGAAGATGGAGGCATCAAGTAAAGAGGATGATCAAACTTCCCATGATTCCAAGCACCCCTATCACCTTTCTGATATTCAACTCATCTTTGAAAAGAAGTGCTGAAAAAATAGTTACAAATGCTATCGAAGTGGTGTTTACTGCGTTTATGTATCCGGGGTTTGGTGCTAACTTATATCCTTCCATCATGAAGTAATTAAATCCGCTCCAGGCAATTCCAATAATCCCTATTGTTGTCAAGGAGAATTTATCGATCACCAACTTAGACTTGTTGATGATGATTTGAGATAGAATGAGGATCGAACCGATTGAGTTCAGGTAAATCAATATTACAAGCTTATTTAAACCAGTATCGGACAGGTATTTTAGAATCAGTGCCTGAAATCCCCAGGCAAAAAATGCGTAGAATGTATACAGAAGCCAACGCTTGCTACCAGTTTGTTCACTTTTTTTATCAATAATTATCAAAGCAGAGAAGATGATAATCATAAAAATTGCCAAAATACTTTTCGGAGTAAGCTCCGAAGAAAAAAGCCATACTGACAAGACAGAGGTCATAACTACATAACTTTTGGAAATGATCAAACTATACCCAGGATTTGGAGCTTCCTTTAAAGCTTTCAAGGATATAAAGTTTCCCAGCCAGCTGAAAAGAATACCATTTCCGAGCAGTATGAGAAGTTCCTTAAGGCTTATTTTCAAGCTGATGTTATTTAAACCAATAAGAAGTATGTACACAAATCCAGGGAGCATAAACATGGCAAGGTTTTGAAAGTCAACTTCAATTTTCTGTTTTTTTGCTGATCGGATAGCCAGATAGGCAATGACAGAAGAGAGGAGCATAATGAGACTAGAAAGTATCCAGTTCATAGTGATGTACAAATATTTAAGACCAATTTTCTTTAAAATCAGAAAGCATTATTTGATTCAGTATATCAAGATTTACGTCAATATCCAGAACTTTTTCTAGGCACATCTTTCCTTGATAAAGAAACATCCTATGACCAGGGGAGTTTGGGATGTTCAACTTATTTGCTATCTCAATTAACTGAGGTTCCAGTGGGACAAATGTAACATCTGCAACATAATTAAACTTTCTAATAAACTTCTCTTTGAATTCATAATTTTGACCTTGAAGCCAAGGAGAACCAATGTATGTTGCGTTGACAAATATATTTCCTTCAGCACTTTCCATTTCTTTCATGTCTCCGGTTTTATTTACAACACTAATGTCTTTGGCAATTTTTTCAGCATTTTTGATCGTTCTGTTGTAAATTTCAATTGATTTTGGTTTTATTCCATCTAATTTTAACTGAGTCAAAAAGGCCCTAACAACGTTTCCTGCTCCAAGAATTATGATTTTCTGACCATTCATATCAAATTTTGTTTGAATTGACTGTACAAGTCCATAACCAGCTTGATAATAACCTGTAACCTTTCCTTCCCTTTGGCGTACAACACCAATTCGATCTGTTGCTTTTGATATAGGGCCAAGTTCATCCACTAGATCAAGAAGAATGGGGTCTTTTTCAAAACCAGCCGGGATGGCGCCCGCAATATTTAATGATCTGAGCCCTTCAAATAAAGGTTTTGGATCTTTATTATGGAACAAAACATAAAGTGCATTAGTACTTGATTCTTCAAAGTAAGGATTGTAGATATTTAGACCTCTGTTATTTGGATCTGTGTGAAAACGAGCCATAATTTTTGTATTTTCGTCTATCTTCATTTTGTTTTTAATTAATTTTAGTAATAATTTTCGCTTGGTTT